>NZ_AP028067.1:1269358-1586698 GCF_030297155.1 Vibrio sp. FE10
ACCTAAGAACTCAGTGAACTTACGCTCACCGATAAAGCAGATACCGGTAGAGTCTTTTTTCTTCGCAGTGATCAAGTCTTGCTCTTCAGCAATACGGCGCACTTCAGGCTTCTCTAATTCACCGACAGGGAATAGGCTGCGTGCCACTTGATCTGAACTTAGCGTGTATAAGAAATAGCTTTGGTCTTTATTGCCGTCTAGGCCACGTAGCATTTCTGGTTTCACGCCAGCGTCTAGCTCTGCTTGAGTTGGGAAAGTACGACGAACGTAGTGACCCATCGCAATGTAGTCTGCGTCTAATACTTCATCCGCAAACTCTAAGAATGCTTTGAATTTGATTTCTTTGTTACAAAGGATATCTGGGTTCGGTGTACGACCCGCTTTGTATTCTTCAAGAAAGTACTCGAATACATTATCCCAGTACTCTGCTGCAAAGTTGATAGTGTGAAGGTGGATACCTAACTTGTCACATACCGCTTGAGCATCAGCAAGGTCTTCAGCTGCCGTGCAGTATTCTTCGTTATCGTCTTCTTCCCAGTTTTTCATGAAAAGGCCTTCTACCTGATAGCCTTGTTGCTGAAGAAGATACGCCGATACTGACGAATCTACACCGCCGGACATACCGACAATTACTTTCTTTTCGCTGTTTCCAGAGCTGATACCTGACATGTCTAAACACCGTTACTATTACTTGGTCGCAGATTCTAACAGAAAGAGAAACACCGCGACAGATCCGAGATCGGAATCACAGTTTCATTTGCACAAATATTGCGCTGACTTCGTTAGAGAATCGCATGAACGCGAGGAGACTCGCTAGGATGTCAGATCTATATGTGGCATAGTCGCTCGAAATCCAAGACCTGAGATAAAAAAATGTCTGAACAAAATGAGTTTATGCAAGAAGAACAGTTGATCGAGATTATCGAGAACCAACTGGAAGATGGCCAACCTGTGAAAGTGAAAGAGACGCTGATGCGTTTAATGATGACAGGTACTCCTCGTGAAGAGGCAATTGCTGCGATGGCATGTGCATTGGCAATTGAAGTATTTGACGTGATGAAAAACGGCGCTGAGTTTAATCAAAAACGTTACGCTGAGCATTTGGGCATGCTGCCTGATTTAAGCTTTATGGAAGGCGAATAAAAAAATAGCCTCGCAAACGTTTGCTATAGTTTGAAAGATTGCCGCGTTAAATATAGCGCGGTAGAATCCGCCACCTATTTCCCCTTGACTTAGACTAGCCTTATGAAATTCCCTGGACAACGTAAATCAAAGCACTATTTTCCGGTTCACGCTCGTGACCCTTTAGTAAGCCAAGCTCAAACTAGCAAAAGAATGTCACGTACTCATATTATCGGTATTGACCAAACTTTGGTGGATATTGAAGCGAAAGTGAGTTCTGAGCTAATCGAAAAATACGGCCTAAGTAAGGGACACTCACTGGTTATCGGTGATGAAGCTGCAGAATCCTTATATCAAGAATTAAAAGAACAGTGCCTGATCACCAATGAATACGCTGGTGGTACGATCGGTAACACATTACACAATTACTCAGTATTGGCGGATGACCGTTCAACACTGTTAGGTGTAATGAGCCAAGATATTAAAATTGGTAGCTACGGTTACCGCTATTTATGTAATACATCAAGCAGAATGGATCTGAACCATTTACAAGGGGTAGATGGCGCAATCGGTCGCTGCTTTGCATTAATTACAGAAGATGGTGAACGTACTTTCGCAATTAGCGAAGGACAAATGAACCAATTAAAACCAGAAAGCATCCCTGAGAAAATTTTCAAAAGTGCTTCTGCTTTAGTATTAACGGCGTATTTAGTTCGTTGTAAACCAGGTGACCCTATGCCTGAAGCAACAATGAAAGCGATCGAATACGCGAAGAAATACGATGTGCCTGTTGTTTTAACACTTGGGACTAAATTCGTTATTCAAGATGATCCAGAGTTTTGGAAAGATTTCCTTGAACAGCACGTAACCGTTGTTGCAATGAATGAAGACGAAGCAGAAGCCTTAACCGGTGAAAGCGATCCTCTTGCTGCTTCAGACAAAGCATTAGAGTGGGTAGACTTGGTTCTATGTACAGCAGGCCCTGTTGGCTTGTTTATGGCGGGTTACACTGAAGACGCTGTGAAGCGTGAAACGTCATTGCCGTTGTTACCAGGTTCGATTGCTGAATTTAACCGTTATGAATTTAGCCGTCCTGCACATAAAGAGTTATGTGACAACCCAACGAAAATCTATTCGCATATCGCACCTTACATGGGCGGTCCAGAAAAGATCAAAAATACCAATGGTGCAGGGGATGCGGCGTTGTCGGCTTTATTACATGATATGGCAGCAAATAAATATCATAAAGAAAATGTGCCGAACTCTAGCAAGCATCAACATGCATTCTTAACGTATTCATCTTTCTCTCAAGTTTGTAAATACTCAAACCGTGCAAGTTATGAAGTGTTGGTTCAGCACTCTCCACGTTTGTCTCGCGGCCTTCCTGAAAGAGAAGACAGCCTAGAAGAAGCATACTGGGAAAGATAAGATATTTTTATCGTTTTCATTTATATTTCTAATAGCGAAATATAAAAAAGGCTCCGAAAGGAGCCTTTTTTGTTTCTGAACATATTGAAGCCGTAAATAATACTTTAGTCGACTTTAATATTAATTCTATTGCTTAGCGTGTAATTGATTACTCACTAAGTAAACTAAATGTTTAGATAGCAAACTCTTCTAGAGATTTACCAGCATCTAGTTGTTCTTGGATAGCTGAAGGCGTACGACCTTGACCTGTCCAAGTTTTCTCATCGCCATTGCCATCTACATATTTGTATTTAGCTGGACGAGGAGCACGTTTAGCTTTTGCTGTTTTTGTTTTTGCTTCACCAGAAAGCGCAGCAATAAGATCAGCAACATCGATGCCGTCTTTTGCAATTTGTTCAGCAATAGCAGAAAGCTTAGCTTCTTGCTCAGCTTTAGCAGCTTGTTCTTCAGCTTCAGACTCTTGACGCTCTTGTACAACAATAGTTAGCTTGTCTAGCGCTTCTTCAAGTTGTTCAAGAGTTAATTCACGTGAGAATGCGCGAAGGCTACGGATATTCAATAAAGTTTTTGTTAATTCAGACATGATATTTTCCATCAAGGTAAACTAAATAATCTTCCTAATAATAAACAGAGCCTAGGAATAAAACAAATAGTATTTCTCGTATTGGTTATTTAAATATAAAAGTGAGATGAATAGTTGAAAAAGAAACGGCTCACTTTTGATGAATTTATAATAATTATTAAGAATCTCTTAAAAATCGATATGTGACTGGTGGAGTAATTGCTTTCTGTAGACTATTTTTGTATTGATTAGTTCATTAACAAAAAGCTATTTTTCTCGGAATGATATGTTGCATTGTTGCTCTTGATGAGTACAATTGCGGCTACCTGATGCGATGCTTTGGTTAATTTGTTGTTAAACTCTGGTTTGCACGGTTAATAATGTTATCGCACGTAGAGGTGCAATTATAAAAAGTAGTTTTCGTTGGGGTGATGCCAATGAACGGGAATGAAAGGTCTAATTGCCGAAGTAAATTGTATATCTAAGCAATTTGCTGGGGTTGTGCTCAATAGGTACAACACTGCCATAGTCTTAATTTTAAACTATGGAGCGCTACTGTAGGGTTGGGTGAAGTGTTCACTTCCCTTTCGCTTAGTTCAACATGAGCTTGATAAGTCGTATCAAGTTTGTCTGCAGTAGATCTCTAGCCAAATAAAAAACTGGTTTTTGAAGATCATGAATTTAATAGATTTTGCAACATCGCCTTTATCGCTGCTTCCTCCTTTGGTTGCATTGACTCTTGCTATTGTTACCCGCCGTGTATTGGTTTCTTTGGGTGTCGGTATCGTCATGGGTGCGATTCTACTTGCTGATTATTCAGTAGGTAACGCAGCTAGCTACGTGTTTACTAAAGCATCTGGTGTTTTCATCGAAGATGGTGGTATCAACACTTGGAACATGAGCATTATCGCATTCCTACTTATCCTTGGAATGATGACAGCTCTATTAACACTTTCTGGCGGTACTCGCGCATTCGCTGAATGGGCACAGTCTCGTGTGAAGAGCAAACGTGGTTCAAAACTACTTGCTGCCTTCTTAGGCGTATTCATCTTTGTTGATGATTACTTCAACAGCTTAGCGGTAGGTGCTATCTCTCGCCCTGTAACAGACCGCTTCTATGTATCTCGCGCTAAGCTAGCTTATATCCTAGATTCTACTGCTGCTCCTATGTGTGTGATCATGCCAGCTTCTAGCTGGGGTGCTTACATCATTACTATTATTGGTGGCATCTTAGTAACACACGGTGTGACAGAGTATTCTGCACTGGGTGCTTACGTTCGTCTTATCCCAATGAACTTTTACGCTGTATTCGCACTACTTATGGTATTTGCGGTAGCGTGGTTTGGTCTAGACGTTGGTAAAATGCGTGAGCATGAGATTGAAGCATCACAAGGCCGTGGCTTTGATGGTGACAACGATCAAAAGCAAGCTCATGACCTGAACGAAGAGCTAGACATTGAAGAGAGCGAAAACGGTTCTGTCTCTGATCTTGTTATGCCAATCGTATCGCTAATCGTAGCAACAGTTGCTGCCATGCTTTACACGGGTGGCCAAGCGCTGGCTGCTGACGGTCAAGCATTCAACCTGCTTGGTGCGTTCGAAAATACAGATGTAGGCAAGTCTCTTGTTTACGGTGGCGTTCTAGGTCTGCTTGTTGCGCTAGCGACAGTATTCAAGCAAAAGCTACCAATGTCTGATATCGCAAGAACAATGTGGATCGGTGCAAGCTCAATGTTTGGCGCTATCCTTATCCTTGTGTTTGCATGGACTATCGGTTCTGTTATCGGTGACATGAAGACAGGTTCGTACCTATCATCTCTAGCGACTGGCAATATTGATTACCACTGGCTACCGGTTATCTTGTTCCTTCTTGCTGGCCTAATGGCATTCTCGACAGGTACATCTTGGGGTACGTTCGGTATCATGCTTCCTATCGCGGGTGACATGGCTGCAGCTTCTGACATCGCGCTGATTCTACCTATGCTAAGTGCGGTTCTGGCTGGTTCAGTATTTGGTGACCACTGTTCTCCAATCTCTGACACAACGATTCTGTCTTCTACTGGTGCTCGTTGTAACCACATTGACCACGTATCGACTCAGCTTCCGTACGCGTTGTCTGTAGCGTTCGTATCGTGCATTGGTTTCATCACGCTAGGTATGACGTCTTCTATTGGCATCGCATTTGGTGCGGCGTCTCTAACGTTTGTTGCAGTATGTTTTGCATTGGCTTACTTCTCTCGTTGCAAAATGGCAACGTGCAAAAGCTAAAAGTGAAAGCTAATCAGTAAAGTATCAGGGAGGCATTAGCCTCCCTTTTTTGTGCCTGTTAATTTAATTTTAAATTTCGTGAAAAAAGTTCGAATAAATGGTTGAAAAAGGATGTGACCTTAGTTAGTGTGGAGACAAGACAGCAAACAACCTAAGAGCTGATAAGTATGCGTAAACTAGTAATGAACATTCATCACCATCATCACCCTATCTAGTCTTTCGGGGAGATTTACGTATACCCGGGAGCAAGAATTCTCCCGGAGGTTAAGTCAAAGAATTTAGATTTAAACCCTCGGGACGACAAAGTCTTCCGGGGGTTTTTTAGTTTTAACGCTTTTAAATAATCAATAAATTCAAATATTTGCACAGGGATACAGCAATGCAGACACAACGCCTAAGAATCGCAATTCAAAAGAAAGGTCGCTTAAGTAAAGAGTGCCAAGATCTACTTAAAAAATGTGGTGTTAAATTTAACATCATGGGTGAGCGCCTAGTCGTTCATTCACTAAATATGCCAATCGACTTGTTACTAGTTCGTGACGATGACATCCCAGGTCTCATCATGGATGGTGTCGTTGACCTTGGTTTCATCGGTGAAAATGAACTGGAAGAAGTTCGCTTAGACCGTGTTGCTCTTAAAGAGCCTTCAGAGTTCCGCACACTACGTCGCTTAGACTTCGGTGGCTGCCGCCTTTCTATCGCTATCAACAAAGACGAAGAATACAACGGCCCACAAGATTTAGCGGGCAAACGTATTGCGACCACTTACCCACAACTACTAAAAGCCTACATGGACGAGCAGGGTGTTGAATTCAGCACTTGTATGCTAACAGGCTCGGTTGAAGTGGCTCCTCGCGCAGGCCTAGCAGACGCTATCGCCGATTTAGTTTCTACAGGTGCGACGCTAGAAGCGAACGGCCTAAAAGAAGCAGAAGCTATCTTCCAATCTAAAGCAACACTGATTCAACGTGTTGGTGAGTTCGACGCTGACAAAACAGCATTGATTGAGAAACTACTGACTCGTATGCAGGGTGTTCAACAAGCGAAAGAGTCGAAGTACATCATGCTTCACGCTCCAACTTCTCAGCTAGAGCAAATCAAAGCACTATTGCCAGGTGCTGAAGATCCAACGGTTCTTCCTCTATCAACAGACAAAGACAAAGTTGCCGTTCACCTAGTAAGTACAGAGAACTTGTTCTGGGAAACCATGGAACAATTGAAAGAGTTGGGTGCAAGCTCAATCCTAGTACTACCAATCGAAAAAATGATGGGGTAACTGCTATGAGAACCGTTGTTTGGCAATCATTAAGTGAATCACAGCAAGACTCAGTATTAGAGCGCCCAGCGATTGCTGAAGGTGCGAATATCACAGCGACTGTGTCTGGTGTAATTGCAAAAGTAAGAAATGAAGGCGATGCAGCGCTCAAAGAACTGACCGAAAAGTTTGATGGTGTGACACCGGAATCGATTCGAGTACGTTCTGAAGAGATCGAAGAAGCCTGCGCGCGTTTAACACCAGAGATGAAGCAAGCGCTTGAGCAAGCTTATCGTAATATCGCTAAGTTCCACGAAGCTCAAAAACCTCAATCAATTAAGGTTGAAACTCAACCCGGTGTGGTTTGTGAGCAAGTGACTCGCGCCATTAATACGGTGGGTTTGTACATCCCTGGCGGCAGTGCTCCACTTCCATCAACGGTTCTTATGTTGGGTGTTCCTGCTCAGATTGCTGGTTGTCGTAAGGTTGTGCTTTGTTCGCCTCCGCCAATTGCCGATGAAATCTTGTATGTCGCTAAGCTTTGTAAAATAGATGAGGTTTACAATGTAGGCGGTGGTCAAGCGGTTGCAGCAATGGCTTACGGTACAGAGAGTGTTGCGAAGGTCGATAAAATCTTTGGCCCAGGTAACGCTTACGTGACCGAAGCTAAACGCCAAGTGAGTAACGACTTCCGCGGCGCAGCGATTGATATGCCTGCTGGCCCGTCTGAAGTGTTGGTGATTGCTGATGAAACCGCAGACGCGGATTTCATTGCGGCAGACCTACTAAGCCAAGCCGAGCACGGTCCTGATTCACAAGTGGTATTGGTAACACCATCTCCAATTGTGGCAGACCAAGTAACCGAAGCCGTGCAAAAGCAGTTGAAAGAGTTGTCTCGCGCTACGATTGCTCAGCAAGCATTAGCATCAAGCCTAATTATCATTGCAGAATCGATCACTCAAGCAATTGCAATTTCGAATTTCTACGGTCCTGAACACTTGATTGTTCAAACCAAGAACCCACGCGAACTGCTGCCATTGCTAGATAATGCGGGTTCAATCTTCCTTGGTGATTGGTCTCCTGAGTCTGCGGGTGATTACGCTTCCGGTACAAACCACGTATTACCGACTTACGGCTATACCAAAACCTATTCAAGCCTAGGTTTGGCTGATTTCTCGAAGCGTATGACAGTACAAGAGTTAACAGCTGATGGCTTAAAAGGCCTAGCGCCAACAGTAGTAACAATGGCGGAAGCCGAAGGTTTGGACGCGCACAAACGTGCGGTGACCATCCGAATTGAAAAGTTAAATAAAGCGAAATAAGGGCAGGGCATGGAAAAGTTAGCAAGAAAACAAGTTCAGGCTCTGACACCTTACTTGTCCGCAAGACGCATCGGTGGCAGCGGAGATGTATGGTTGAACGCCAACGAATCTCCGTTTGACAACGAGTACACTTTAAATCTGACTCGACTTAATCGTTACAGCGAATGTCAGCCGAAAGAACTGATCGATGCTTACGCTCAATATGCGGGTGTTGAACCAGAGCAAACGTTGACCACTCGTGGTGCTGACGAAGGTATCGAACTTTTGATTCGCGCGTTCTGTGAGCCAAATGAAGATGCGATTCTTTACTGCCCACCGACCTACGGTATGTACGCTATCAGTGCAGAGACTATCGGTGTTGAGCGTAAGGTTGTGCCTTTGACGTCTGAATGGCAACTGGATCTTCCTGCGATTGAAGCTCAACTCGATAACGTAAAAGTTGTCTTTGTTTGTAGCCCCAATAACCCAACAGGCAACCTAGTTAACCGTAAAGACATCGTTAAACTGCTTGAGATGACTCAAGACAAAGCCATTGTTGTGATGGACGAAGCGTATATCGACTTCTGCCCTGAAGCTTCAACGGTTGATTTACTTGCTCAGTATCCGAATCTAGCGATTCTTCGAACTCTATCGAAAGCATTTGCATTGGCGGGTTTACGTTGCGGATTTACTCTCGCAAACCAAGAACTGATTGATGTACTGTTGAAAGTGATAGCACCTTATCCAGTACCAGTTCCTGTTGCTGACATTGCTGTTCAAGCGCTGTCAGAACACGGGTTAGCAAGAGCGAAATTTCAGGTTCTTGATTTGAGTGCCAACCGAGCTTATTTACAAGCGGGCCTAATGGGCATGCCTCAAATTACGGTCTTCGATGGTTGGGGTAATTACCTTCTGGTTAAATTCCCGAACGGTGATGATTTATTTAAAGCGGCATGGGACAGTGGCATTATTTTACGTAATTCGCCAATTGAAGACTGTGTTCGCATTAGTATTGGTAACCGCGAAGAGTGCGAAAAGACACTTGGATTCATTCGTAACTTTTATCAGTAACGAACGGCTTATCAGTAATAACATTTGTCAGTCTTAAGTTGATTAATAAGCGGCTGACAAATGAAACCATTATTTGGGTTAGCGTTTGATTTTAGCTAGGCCACCAGATTTAAAATTAAAAGGAAGTTCAAGTGAGTAAACAACAGAAAATACTTTTTATAGACCGTGATGGCACCTTAATTGTTGAGCCGCCAGTCGACTTTCAAGTAGACCGTTTAGACAAACTAAAATTCGAACCGTTAGTGATTCCTAGCCTGCTTGCACTGCAAGATGCTGGTTACCGCTTGGTGATGGTAACGAATCAAGATGGTCTAGGCACAGATAGCTACCCACAAGAAGAGTTCGATGCTCCGCACAATATGATGATGGAGTTCTTTGAATCTCAGGGCGTTAAGTTTGATGATGTTCTAATCTGCCCTCACTTCGACGAAGACAACTGTTCTTGCCGCAAACCAAAGCTAGGTATGGTTAAAGAATACCTTCAAGGCGGTAAAGTCGACTTCCAAAAGTCAGTCGTAATTGGCGACCGAATGACGGATCTTCAACTTGCTGAGAACATGGCAATTCGTGGTATCCAATATGGACCAGATGCGCAAACGGAAGGCACACTCAACTGGCCACAGATCGTTAAAGATCTAACGGTTAATGCTCGTGTTGCTGAAGTGGTTCGTACGACCAAAGAAACCGATATTAAGGTAGCCGTAAACCTTGATGAAACCGGTGGTAACAAGATCGATACTGGCATGGGTTTCTTCGATCACATGCTTGATCAAATCGCAACACACGGCGGTTTCCAAATGAACCTGACTGTGAAAGGCGATCTACACATTGATGATCACCACACAGTAGAAGACACGGCGCTTGCGCTAGGCCAAGCACTGAAAGATGCGCTAGGCGACAAACGTGGCATTGGCCGTTTTGGTTTCAGCTTACCAATGGACGAGTGTTTAGCTCAGTGTGCACTAGACCTTTCTGGTCGCCCATACCTGAAGTTCGATGCTAAGTTCAGCCGTGAACAAGTGGGTGATCTTTCAACTGAGATGGTGGTTCACTTCTTCCGCTCTCTAACCGACACACTGGCTTGTACGCTGCACCTTTCTTCTAATGGCAATAATGATCACCACATCATTGAGAGTCTGTTTAAAGCGTTTGGTCGTACTCTTCGCCAAGCAATCAAAGTTGAAGGTAATGAGTTACCAAGCAGCAAAGGCGTCCTGTAAGGCTAGCGTTAGCAAGGAAAAAACAATGAAAGATCAAAAAGTCGTCATTATTGATACCGGTTGTGCCAACGTTTCCTCGGTGAAATTTGCCATTGAACGTTTGGGCTATGCGGTTGAAATTTCAAAAGAGCCAGCAGTGGTTCTTGCTGCCGACAAGCTATTCCTACCCGGTGTAGGCACGGCGAGTGAGGCAATGAAGAACTTGCAAGAGCGTGACCTTGTTTCTCTTGTGAAGAAAGTAGAGAAGCCTCTGCTGGGTATTTGTTTAGGTATGCAGCTGTTAGGCAAACTGTCTCAAGAGAAAGGCCAAAAGGCTGACGCATTAGTTGAATGTTTAGGCTTGTGTGATGGTGAAGTGCGTTTACTTGAAACGGGTGATTTACCGCTACCACACATGGGTTGGAACACAGTAACTTCGACACCTAACCACCCTTTATTCAAAGACATCGAAGAAGGCGAGTATTTCTACTTTGTACACAGCTTCGCAATGCCAGTGGGTGACTACACCATCGCACGATGTGATTACGGCAATCCGTTCACAGCTGCGGTGCAAAGTGGCAACTATTATGGTGTTCAGTTCCACCCAGAGCGTTCGTCAAAAGCTGGCTCTAAGCTGATTCAGAACTTCTTGGAATTGTAATAAGGATTAGGCAACGGCTAACGTTGCCAGATAAGGAATGTAAATGATTATTCCCGCATTAGATTTAATTGAAGGCCAAGTAGTTCGCTTATTCCAAGGGGATTACGGGCAGGTAACAGAATACAAAGTCGATCCAGCAGAGCAGTTCAATCTGTATCACCAAGCTGGCGCAGGTTGGCTTCACCTTGTTGACTTAACGGGTGCAAAAGATACAACCGCTCGTCAACTTGACCTCATCGCCAAGCTACTTGCTAGTACGCCTGCCAATATCCAAATTGGTGGCGGTGTTCGTAACGAGCAAGACGTGGTCGACTTACTTGAAGCAGGCGCGCAGCGCGTTGTTGTTGGTTCAACAGCAGTGAAACAACCTGAACTTGTTAAAGGTTGGATGGAAAAATACGGCGCTGAAAAAATCGTATTGGCTTTGGACATCAACATCGACGAAAGCGGCACACGTAAAGTCGCGATTTCAGGTTGGCAAGAAGATTCAGGCGTGACGATTGAAGCATTGATTGAAGATTACCTAACCGTTGGCTTGAAACACGTTCTGTGTACTGATATTTCACGTGACGGCACGTTAGAAGGATCAAACGTAGAGCTCTATGTTGATCTTTGTAAGCAGTACCCACAGGTTCAATTCCAATCATCTGGCGGCATCGGCAGCCTAGCTGATATCGAAGCGCTTAAAGGCAGCGGTGTTGCTGGCGTGATTGTTGGTCGTGCGTTACTTGATGGCAAGTTTACCGCAGAGGAGGCATTTGCATGTTGGCAAAGCGAATAATCCCTTGTTTGGATGTCCGTGACGGACAGGTGGTTAAGGGCGTTCAGTTTCGTAACCACGAAATTATTGGTGACATCGTTCCGCTAGCACAACGCTATGCAGAAGAGGGCGCTGATGAATTAGTATTTTACGATATCACCGCATCAAGCGATGGTCGTGTAGTCGACAAGAGCTGGGTAAAACGCGTAGCAGAAGTTATCGATATTCCTTTCTGTGTGGCTGGTGGTATTAAGTCAGCAGAAGACGCAGCGCGCATTCTTGAGTTTGGTGCCGATAAAGTATCGATTAACTCACCTGCATTGGCTAACCCACAACTGATCACTGACCTAGCTGATAAGTTCGGCGTGCAGTGTATCGTTGTTGGTATCGATTCATATTTCGATAAAGAAACGGGTAAATATCAGGTTTACCAATTCACTGGCGATGAAGCGCGTACTAAAGCAACCAAATGGGAAACCAAAGATTGGGTGCAAGAAGTACAAAAGCGTGGTGCCGGTGAGATTGTGTTAAACATGATGAACCAAGATGGTGTTCGCAACGGCTATGATATCGATCAGCTAAACATGGTGCGTGAAGTGTGTAACGTGCCATTGATTGCCTCTGGTGGTGCCGGCGCGATGGAGCACTTTGCTGAAGCCTACAAAAAGACCAACGTGGACGGAGCATTAGCAGCTTCTGTATTCCACAAACAAGTCATCAATATTGGTGAACTTAAACAGTATTTAAAACAACAAGATGTAGAGGTGCGACTATGAGTTTTGAACCCGTAAGCTTATCAAAAACAGAAGTAGGCGCATTATCAGAGCGTATCAATTGGGAAAAAGTAGATGGCCTAGTGCCTGCTATTGTTCAAGATTACCAATCGAGCCAAGTGTTGATGATGGGATACATGAACCCAGCAGCACTTGAGAAAACCGGCGAAACGGGCCACGTGACGTTTTTCTCTCGCACAAAAGAGCGTCTTTGGACGAAAGGTGAAACGTCGGGCAACGTCTTGCAACTGCAAAATATCGCCTTGGATTGCGACAATGATACCTTGTTGGTTAAGGTTAATCCCATTGGCCCAACGTGCCACACAGGTACAACAACGTGCTGGGATGGAGACAAACAACAAGAGTCTCAGATGGTGTGGCTTCATCAGCTTGAGCAGCTACTGGCTGCCCGCAAGGACGCAGACCCTGAGTCTTCTTATACTGCCAGTCTATATGCCCGTGGCACCAAGCGTATTTCGCAAAAAGTGGGCGAAGAAGGCGTTGAAGTCGCGCTTGCGGCGACGTCGGGCGATAAGGCGGAACTAGTGTGTGAATCAGCAGATTTGATTTACCACCTAATGGTTCTTCTTCAAGACCAAGGCTTATCGATGAACGACGTGGTAAATAAACTAAAAGAGCGCCATAAGTAAGCCCTCTTTAGATTAATAGAGCCACGTAAAAGACAAACAAAAGCCCCGTAAACAAACATTTTTACGGGGCTTTTTAATTTTCAAGTTTTCAAGATTTCTAAGCCCTGCGTCACTTTTCTAACCTCTGACTTTACGTCATTCCGAGGAGCCTATGCGACATCAGGAGTCTCTTCTCTTAATCTGACTTCCCAGATGTACGAGTTACCCGCAGCACTTTTTATATTTCTTACCACTGCCACAAATGCATGGGTCATTGCGGCCGATTTTGAAGCTCTCAACCGTCTGATTTAGACGTGGGTCAATCTCTGGCTCTGTTAGCTCTTCATGTTCGTATTCTTGCTCAGGGAAGGTACCATCAATGTAGTACCAAAGACCTTCTTCACGCACGAAACGCGAGCGCTCTTGCATGCAGTATTGTTCACCGTCTTCATTGAAGTAAGCTTTAAACTCAACAAAACCTTCGTTCTCGTCTGAGCCTGCTGCTGTATCAATGACTTCTAGACCTGCCCAATCACTATCGATAGATTCGGCAATACCTTCTCTTTGCGATTCTGCGTTACAGCTTGGATGATAAGTAGCAACCACATAATCCACCAAACCAAGCACATGTGCAGAATAGCGTGAGCGCATCAATTGCTCGGGCGTTTCAACGGCACTGTGGTTAAGGTGCGCTGATTCGCAGCATTGTTGGTAAGTATTTTTGCTACCGCATGGGCATGAAGACATAGTCAAATCCTGTAAAAATGGCCTCTATTAAGAGGCCATAAATGAATGTGTTGGAGTTTACCAAGAAACGATCGCTCGCCAAAGCTTAGTTTCTATTGAAGCGGTTGTGTGAAATGAACTATTTCAATGCTGGGGACAAGAGCTCTTGAGCCCAAGTCGTTGCTTCGTCATAAGCTTGTCCGAGCTCTGCTTCGCTTAACTTGAGCAGTTTACGAATGCGCGTTGCTTCATCCCATCGAGCTTGTTCATAAGCGATAACCATCGCCAAGATGGCCCCTAATACGCCTTTACGTTGTATTAGAGCTTGTTTTATCTCTTCATCAATCGGTACTGAGTCCAGTACTTGTTTCAACGGTTGGTCAAACAGTGAGTCGAGCAGCGAGAACATACCGGTCAAAAAGGCTTGTCCGGGTTCAACTTTCACATTCATCTTCTCGACTAACAGTTCACACTCACGTGCACGTAATACCGCTAAACCATAGAGTGAATCAGGCTTGTCTTCTTTTGCGGATGCAATCGCCACAAGTGAAACGAACTTGCGCAGCTTTTGCTCGCCAAGAAAAATAAGCGCTTGGCGGAATGAGCGGATGGTTGTTGCTGATCCGCCTGCGGAATTCACATAGGCAAGTAACTTGTAAGAAAGCGTGACGTCTAATGTAATCAGACGTTCGACTTCACCGAAGTCGATAGGGTCGTTAGCGATCTCTTTCAACAACTGAACAATCGTCAAAAACGCAGGGTTGAGCGCGCGAGTTTGAATCATTTCCGGCTTACTAAAGAAATAGCCTTGGAAGTAAGTGAAGCCTGCTTGGTTTGCTTCTTGATATTCATCGTAAGTCTCGACTTTTTCAGCGAGGAACTTAATGTCCAACCCTTTGAGAGAGTTCATGAACATCGAAGCTTTCGCGATTGAGATCAAACGGATATCAAACTTGATAATTGAAACGTACGGTAAGAAGCGCTTCCACGCTTTGCTTGGTACAAAGTCATCCAATGCGATGGTATAACCCGCGTCATAGATGGTTTTGATTGCTTCAAGTAATTCGTCGGTTGGTTCGCAGTCTTCAAGAACCTCAACAACGAGGCTTTCTTTTGGAAACAGGGTAGGGACCAAGTTAATCAGGCTTGCATAAGGAAAGTTCACGAACCCCAGCTTATCACCCAACGTATTATAGTGAGTTGATAAAAAGTGATCGGAAAGCAAACGACTAGTAGCGAGCTCCGGCTCTACTTCAGGGAAAGTGTTCTTAGGACCATCCCTGAATAGCAACTCGTAACCTATGGTTTTCTTGCCTGTGTCGAGTATTGGTTGACGCGCTACGTATGAATATTTCAACTTGGTACTGTGTTCGGTTTATTTCTGATAGAGAGATAATAGCTAATTCAGTGGAAATTACCACACACAATCTAAGAAACTCTGACCGATAATAATAATCAAAGTGAAAGTTTAAGACGGATGTTAAAAGCTATTGCTAAACTCTCGATTCTGTAGGTCAAAACTTTGCGGAGTGAACACCAGCACTGAACCTTGAGTATACCAATCACCTAATACGATACGTGTTTTAGTGCAATCATTGACATTAAACGTGTGGATGTCAGGGCGGTGAGTATGGCCGTGGATCATCAGGTCGACGTTGTTTCGCTCCATCACATCTTCGACTTCTTGTTGTGTCACATCCATGATGTCGAGAGATTTCGTCTGCTTGTCATCTTTGATATCAGATTGAACCTTCGAGACAATTTTTTTCTTGATGAAAAATGGAATTCTGTTGAAGACCCATTGCAGCCATGGTTGATGTACTTTTTCGCGGAAGGCGAGGTATTTTACATCTTCGGTACATAGGGTATCACCATGCAACACGACCGCTTTTTGTCCGTAGATATCGATTGTCGATACTTCGTCTAGAAGTTGCACGCCCGTTTGTTTCGCAAATTTTTTGCCGACAAGGAAATCACGGTTACCTTGCGTGAAGTAACAAGGTACGCCTGTTTTCACTAGATCAATAAACGCTTGGCGAATAGAAGTTGCGAATTCACTTGTGTCGTCGTCACCAATCCAGAATTCGAAAAGGTCACCTAATACGTAGAGTGCATCCGCTTCTACCGCTTCATTCTTCATGAAAGTAAGGAAGCAGTCGGTGATGTCTGGTCGTGACGGAGCAAGGTGCAGATCTGATATAAAATATGTTTTCATAGGTCTAAAAAAAGGGAGCGATTCGCTCCCTATATCCTGATTTTATCGGCTCATCAATTATTAATACTAGGGCGTGTTGACCTTTGGCGGTTAAATTTTGTTCGAGATAAAAGCGTTTTAATCGAGGCGAGGGATAGGAAGCCTAGTCATTCTAAGCAAATTTCCCTCAACAAAGAGTAAAACGCTTTTAGCCGAACCCTTTGGGCAGCGTTTGCTGGTTATTTCTACTGCGTTATCGGCTTCTTATGTAGGCTAGCTACACATCAAAGCCTCTGCCTTGTATAAATCCCCAGCAACTCGCTGAAAAAATCAGCTCAAAAGGTCAATACGCCCTAACCGAAAGCGAGTAATTAAGCTTCGATTGTAGTACCAGTGATGATCACTTCTTCTAGAGGTACATCTTGGTGCATACCCATAGAACCAGTGCTAACACCTTTGATCTTGTTTACGATGTCCATGCCTTCAACAACTTCTGCGAATACACAGTAGCCCCAACCGTCTAGGCTTTCGCTACGGAAGTTTAGGAAAGAGTTGTCGTTAACGTTGATGAAGAACTGAGAGCTCGCTGAATGCGGTTCCATAGTACGAGCCATTGCTAGTGTGCCCACTTTGTTCGCAAGGCCGTTGTTTGCTTCGTTCTTGATCGTCGCGCGAGTTGTTTTTTCTTTAAGGCCAGAAGTCATACCGCCGCCTTGAACCATGAAACCATCGATAACACGGTGGAATAGCGTGTTGTCGTAAAAACCGTCACGGCAATACTGTAGGAAGTTTGCGCTTGTTTCTGGTGCTTTTTCTTCGTTAAGTTGAACTTTGATGTCACCAAAATTTGTGTGAAGGATGATCATGATTGTTACCTTACTGTCTTTTTAATATGAAGTTCGAATTCTAGCGCATGTTGGCGGACTTTCAAATCACCAAATCATTAACTTAACTCGGTTGTATGAGGTAATACCAATCGTAGTAAATAACTGGCCATCCTAGCTTGTTAAAACACTTGATAACGTCGTTAGAAATTTTGAATGTAGAATAACTACTTATCGAAAATTTCTTCCTTGTTCTCAAGCATTTTTTCTGCGCTATTTATGACCATCTACTTACTGTGATTAGTATAATTCCTGCTTTTGGGGATTACCTATTAAGGTATGACTTGTTATACTGCGAGCTTATTTTTGATTAATCCATAAAATAGATAGAGATCATGCTGAAGATATATAACACGCTCACAAGACAGAAAGAGGAATTCAAACCAATTACAGCTGGCAAAGTCGGTATGTATGTCTGTGGGGTAACCATATACGATCTCTGTCACATTGGTCATGGTCGTACGTTCGTTTCTTTCGACGTAGTAACTCGCTACCTTCGTTACCTTGGTTACGATCTGAACTTCGTTCGTAACATCACAGATATCGATGACAAAATCATCAAGCGTGCTAACGAAAACGGAGAGTCTTGTGATTCTTTGACTGAGCGTCTTATCGGTGAAATGCACGCAGACTTCGATGCATTGAACATGAAGCGTCCAGATGTTGAGCCTCGCGCAACGGAATTCATCACTGAAATCATTGAGCTTGTTCAAAAGCTGATTGACCGTGGTTTTGCTTATGTTGCAAGCAACGGCGACGTGATGTTCGAAGTTAAGAAATTCGACGAATACGGTAAGCTTTCTAAGCAAGACCTTGATCAGCTTCAAGCTGGTGCTCGTGTTGATGTTGATTCTGCAAAACGTAGCCCATTAGATTTCGTTCTTTGGAAGATGTCTAAGCCAGGTGAACCTACGTGGGAATCGCCATGGGGTCCAGGTCGTCCAGGTTGGCACATTGAATGTTCAGCAATGAACTCGTCAATCCTAGGTAACCACTTCGATATCCACGGTGGTGGCTCAGATCTACAGTTCCCGCACCACGAGAACGAAATCGCGCAATCTTGCTGTGCACATGGTACTGACTATGTAAACACTTGGATGCACAGTGGTATGGTGATGGTAGACAGAGAAAAAATGTCTAAATCACTAGGTAACTTCTTCACTATCCGCGACGTGCTTCAGCATTACGATGCAGAAACCGTGCGTTACTTCCTAATGTCTGGTCATTACCGTAGCCAACTGAATTACAGTGAAGATAACCTAAACCAAGCTCGTGCATCGCTAGAGCGTTTATACACGTCACTTCGTGGCCTAGACCTAACAGCAGCTCCTGCTGGTGGTCAAGAGTACGTAACTCGTTTCTCTACGGCAATGAACGATGATTTCAATACACCTGAAGCTTATTCAGTGCTGTTCGAAATGGCTCGTGAAATCAACCGCATTAAGACTGAAAGCATTGAAAAAGCAAGTGCTCTAGGTGCATTGATGCGTGAACTTGCTGACATCATCGGTATTCTTCATCAAGACCCAGAAGCTTTCCTGAAAGGTGATGCTGCGGGTAATGACGACGAAGTAGCAGAAATCGAAGGCCTTATTAAGCTACGTGATGACTCTCGCGCTTCTAAGGATTGGGCTAACGCCGACCTTGCACGTGATAAGCTAAATGAGTTGGGCATTGTTCTGGAAGATGGCCCAGAAGGCACGACTTGGCGTCGTAAGTAAATCTTATAAAAAGGGCTGGTTTTCAGCCCTTTTTTCTAGCAAAAAATTCTTTAATTTCACCTTTGCTTTTATCTTCAACTTTTAATTAACAGGAATATTTCTGTGGCTCAGATGTATTTTTATTACTCGGCAATGAATGCGGGTAAATCAACAACGCTTCTTCAATCTTCATTCAATTACCAAGAGCGTGGCATGACGCCAGTGATCTTTACTGCTGCGCTAGATGATCGCTATGGTATCGGTAAAGTGAGCTCGCGAATTGGTCTTCAATCTGAAGCTCAATTGTTTAAAAGCGACACCAATATGTTTGACGCGATCCAAAAGCTCAATGAAGAAGAAAAGCGTCATTGTGTTTTGATCGATGAGTGTCAGTTCTTGTCGAAAGAGCAGGTGTACCAACTAACAGAAGTCGTGGATAAGCTGCACATCCCTGTACTTTGTTACGGTTTACGTACTGACTTCTTGGGTGAACTGTTTGAAGGTAGCCGTTACTTGTTGTCTTGGGCCGACAAATTAGTTGAGCTGAAAACGATTTGTCACTGTGGTCGTAAAGCGAATATGGTGATTCGTACTGACGAGCACGGTGTTGCGATTGCTGAAGGCGACCAAGTTGCTATTGGTGGTAATGACCAATATGTTTCAGCTTGCCGTCTGCACTACAAAGAAGCGCTAGGTAAATAAGCGGCTCTTTGGTTGATTTTGCTTAAGCGAACAAAGCTAAGCTAAATCGACAAGCTCAAGTAAAAACTAAGAATAAGAAACGGTGGCCAAGTGCCACCGTTTTTGTTTTCTGAAAGGAGTCTTACGTTATTTAAACGTCTTATTCGAAACCCAGCTTTTTCAACGCTTGGTAAGCATGGTCAACGTCATCGGGGATTGGCATTTCAATCTGAAATCCTTGCGCAGGATAAGATTTGATTCGTTCGAAATCAGCAATTAAAGCACCCAACACCATGTCTAGTGGTAACTCTTCATTAAAGTAATCAACCCAGTCTTGCCATTGTGAAGTGACTTGAATCTCGGTGACTTCGTCAGGCCACTGCTTTGCAAACGTGGCGTAAGTACGTTTTTCCATAAAGGGTTTCTGTACTAAGGTCAGTCGTTTCGGTGACAGCCCACGCTCAGTCAGCAATTTGTGGGTGAATCGTACATTCTCCCCAGTATTGGTAGCGTGTTTCTCAATGATAATGTCAGAGTCTGGCACGCCAGCGTCTCGTGCAATAGCCGCAAATGTTTCGGCTTCTGAACGTTCAAAGCTCCCTTCAGTAAAGCACCCTTCTGTAAAGCGTCCCACACCGCCAGAAAAGACGATATAAGGCGCCACACCTTGGTGGTAGAGCTCAGCTGCGTATTCAGCAACGCGAGTGTCGTTACTGCACAACACAAATATACAGTCTGAAGGCGCAACCTTGTGACCCATCGACATGAAGTTCCAAAGGGTGTCGACCGAGCGATGTAGCTTAGTCCTTGAGTGCTTTTCAGATTGCTTAGTTATGGATTGGTTAGCTATGGATTGCTTAGTCATAAAGAGCGTCCAATGTGGAATCGAATTTAAACGAGTAACCTAAACCGAGGATCTTTTTAGAAGAGATCAGCTTGTCTGGAGTGTCGACAATAGGAGGGAGTGGTTCGCTGCTATTGGCACTTTTTAATGCTGCTGCGTAGAACTCCGCCTTGCTCACTGTATTTGGTGTGGTGACGTTTACGACTTCATTGTGCAGTTGATTGATGGCGAAATCGACCGCACCAATCGCATCATCAAGGTGAAGCATGTTGGCTGGCGCTTGAGAGCTGACCTGCTTTAGCTTGCTTGCGAATCGAGATGGATGACGACTAGGGCCGATTAACCCACTGAAGCGTAGAATGGTGTAATCGATACCGGAATCCATCACCAATTGTTCAGCCTGCAGCATCACGCGGGCATTGTCCGAAAATGCAGATGCTTGCTCGTCTGCTGAAGTTGAAAGAGTGAGTGAGGCGTCTTGCTCGTACAGAACTCCGGGCTTGGTTGGGTATACCGTCGTCGAACTGACCATAATGAGCTTTTTCACGTTAGCCTTCTGGCAAGCGCTGGTCAGTTGTTGCCAATAGTCGGCGTACTCGACACCAGCGCCTTTTCTAAAACCGGGAGGAAAGCTACCAATAACTATCTCGGTGTTGTTTTCCAATAGGAGTGAGTAGAGTTGGCCAATAGCGCGTTCAGGTTGTATTGCATCAAAACTGAATACTTCACAAGGAATGCGTTCGTTGCCTATAGCGTCAGCGCCTGCTTGGGTAGTCTTCGTCACCACGACTTGGTTACCATGTTTGACGAGATGTTCAGATAAGGGCGCACCGACCCAGCCTGCACCCACAATAAATATAGAAGCCATGTGTTCCTCACAACTGCAAGTTATGGATTTATAATAAGCCTAACAAACCTTTGCCCAAAAATGAAAAAACTCCACGGCCGAGGCGAGTGGAGTTTTTACTAGAACAATGGAGCTTTAGTTTAGTACGCGAAGTAGTTTGTCTGCGCGCTCTGCCATCTGTATACCTTCATCTGTTAGGTAACCGCCGTCTGGCTGAGTACAAAGGTTCTTTTCGAATAGGCGCTTAACAGCGTCTTGAGTTTCTTGAGCTGCCTCTTGATGAACTTTAATTCCAGTAGCTGCGCTACTTACATCAAATTGAAGAAGGAGGTTTAAATCAGCAATGTTTTCAGCGTTGTACTTCATAATTAACCTATATATTCATAACGTTCTCTACCTTCACCTTAGTGCGCATTCACAACTCAGGCAATAGCAAATAAAGAGAATTGATAAGTGATACCAAATTGAATGATTAATCAGCGTATGAGCGGTTGTTTTTTGTTTAATTGGGCGAATTTCACACGCTTCATTAATGAATGATGTTTATTGCTAAGTGGTTGTAATATATTGTGAGACTAGAAATATAATGCATCGAGCAAATATTGTTTAAAAAAGGAAATGCATCAGTGAGAGCCAACAAAGTAGCATTAATGATCAGTATGCTATTTGCAATTGCAGGGTGTCAGAGCACTCCCTCTGAACAGACAGAAGCGAACCAAAGCACGAATGGCAGTGAGTCTTCATCAAATGCCCGCACATTTGATTCTGTGCAAAGTGTTCATCTCGAATGGGAAAGTAAGCTTGAAAGCCATGTTCAATTGTCTCTTTATGCGCCAGAAAATTACAATGAACTACTAGATGCTTGGGATGATGCGGAAAGCATTTATGCCGATTTACTGAAAGACGAAACTCGCTTAACGAAAAGCTATTCAATTTTTTCGAGCCTAACGTACGCTGAAGCTTTTGATGAAAAAATCGCTTTGGTTAAATCAAACTATGATTCGATTCTAGTGTTAAAGAAAAAGGCCGATAGAGTATTAGCGGATTCGATCGTTCAGATGGATTATCTGAAATACTTGGGTGCTGATACGATGTTCGCGTCGAACTATAAGAGACTTTACGCTGAATACAGTGAGTTGTTTGAATACGTATTGGTTGATGAGCTCGAAGATGCTCAGGAAGCGCAGGTTGAGTTTCTTAACCACGCTCGCTCATTAGAAGTCAAAGTCGCTCATAAGAAATACATTGAACCATTAAAGAACGAATTAGAGTTCTTAGAAGACGAAGACTTTGATGATGTTGTTCCGCTTACCTTTGCTAAGGCCAGTTCTCAAATTGCATTGGCGGAAAATCAGGTTAAGGCGAGTCCCCGTGAGAAATCAATTATCGAAGACGCCGTCAAAGCCGCTGAATTCGAATTGAACCACGTGCGCAGTGTCGCGCATGAGGTCAAGTTGCTTGCTAATGTAAAGGGTGATCGATTTGAGCAATCGGTATTAAATGCCGAGAACCAGTTTTTGAGTATTTCTCAGATCCTGAATGATCAAGACTACCGTGATGTGGTTTTGCGTCTTCAAGCTCAGAAGATCGTCGAGAGTATTAAAACGCTCAAAAGCTCAGATATGACCACGCAACTGAAATCTGAGGTTGAAGCACTTTCAGAACAACTTGCTAATTTAGAACTCGAAAATCAGAAACAAGCCCAACAGCTTGCTGAGACAAACAAGCATAATGAGTTTTTGGATGAGCAGGTTACCAAGGGTGATGCACATATAAAGAGCTTGGAAGAGCTGGTGGACAGTTTGAAAAGCTTAGGCGGTAAAGTTGCCACCGAAAGTCGCTCCGACGTGACACCGACTAACGTTGAATCCAACCTTGAAGATGCCGCTTTAGAGCAATCATCAGAACAAGTGATTGAACCTTCGGTTTAGCATAACTATTTTCTTTATTTGTGATTGACTTAAAAGCGCCTTAGGGCGCTTTTTTACGTTCTGTTGATCTATATCAAAATCTCGAGATGGAAGTGACTGGATAGTGTACGTTATTCCTTTTGTTTTAACGTAACTTGTTGATATTTATAGATGTGTTGTTTTTATTGTTGATAAGTTTTCATTCATCAGAGTTTTGTTTTTACTACTAAAGTCGTATGAATTTTCAATATCATTGCAGGTTTGGTGTTTTATCGATTGTTGAAGGTTATTTGAGCGCAAAATAGCTCTTGAATTAAGAAATGAAAGAGAGGATTATCGCGCTCCCCAACGACATGTTTCAAAATGTAAATCACATGAATCTAAACCAATTTGACTCATTATTACCGCCACAAATGGCTGAGCGCGCTGCTGATATTGGCGTAGGTAAAGCAACAAAAGATCCAATCAAATCCTTTCTTCTCGCGATTTCAGCGGGCATACATATCGGCATTGCGTTCGTGTTTTACACCATCGTGACGACCGGTGCTGGCGATTTACCGTGGGGCATTACTCGCGTACTCGGCGGTTTGGCATTTAGCTTAGGCTTGATCCTTGTGGTGGTTACTGGCGGCGAGTTGTTTACGAGCTCTGTTTTAACGTTAGTGGCGAGAGCGAGCGGTAAGATCACTTGGGTGACCTTGATTAAAAACTGGGCGACGGTTTATGTGGGCAACCTTATTGGCGCTTTATTGCTGGTTGCGTGCATGCTCGCGACTAAACAATACATGTTTGACAATGGTCAAGTCGGACTCAACGCGATGGCTATCTCTCAGCACAAAATGCATCACGACTTTATTCAAGCGATTGCGCTCGGCATCATGTGTAACGTGTTGGTGTGTATTGCGGTGTGGATGACATTCAGTGGGCGTACCCTAACGGACAAAATTGCGGTTATGATTTTACCTGTCGCGATGTTTGTGTCGTCGGGTTTTGAGCACTGTATTGCAAACATGTTCCAAGTACCACTTGCTATCGGTATCAAAACCTTTGCTCCTGCTGAGTTTTGGACAATGACGGGTGCTAACCCTGCAGATTATATTGACCTAAACATGATGGATTTCTTAACGAACAACCTATTGCCTGTGACTTTAGGCAACATCATTGGCGGCGGTATCTTTGTCGGCATGTGGTATTGGCTGATTTACTTACGAGATTAACCATAATTCGGTCATCGTATCGATGTGAAGTATTACTTTTTAGAGACGGTCTGCATTGCAGGCCGTTTTTTTTATTGTGGAAAACCTTTTAGTTTCTCTTTTAAATAATTATTAAAATACTCAATAGTAGGATCGGGTAGGGCAGCATAGGCCTTTGAAATTAAGTAAGGATCAATGTAAATGATCCTTATTCGAGTCAAAGTGACTAAAAAAGGATCGATACTGTTTTGGTTATCCACAGTTTCTGTGGATAACCTGTCTCAAAGTCAGTGTGTAACCAGATCGTAAAGGAGGAAAGAGGTTAGCTTGTGGGTTTAATTCGGGCGAGAACTCGGCCTTCTTTCGTCAGAGATGTCTTTAAAGAGAGGTGAAGAGCGAGCGCCAATGAACTACTCATCATCACGAAAATAGCCAGCATGATCATCAGTTGATACTTAATCGCGATCATTGGTGAAGCTCCCCCTAGAATTTGCCCTGTCATCATCCCTGGAAGTGTCACTAAGCCCGTCGTCGCCATGGAAGCCATGATAGGAGACATCGCCTTCTGTATCGCATTACGTACAAAGGGCGCTGCTGCATAGGTTGGAGAGGCGCCTAAAGCGATAGCCGCTTCGTACTCTGACTTCTGGGTTTCAAAAGCCCCGAACAAGTTCTGTAGAGCCACTATATTGCTGCTCAAGCTATTACCTAGCAGCATCCCTGCAATAGGGATTAAGTACTGTGCGTTGAAGAGTGGGGTAGGCTTGATAATAAAGAAGCAAATAAATAAGACGATGGGTACGCAAGTCACCGCAAGGCTGAATGCCACTGGTGCTAATAGCAGTTGTTTCGGAAGCTTTGATTTTTCAACAATCGAGCTTGCACCTACTACAATCATAGCGAATAACCACAATAAGTTGATCCACAAGCTGTTCAAAGTAAACAGGTATTCGAGATAAAGGCCGACCAAGAATAGCTGTACCACCATACGAGCAATACTAATAGAGGCCTCTTTACCTAGGCCGAGTTTGAGCTTGTGGTTAATGGTGATGGGCAGTATGAGAAGTGAGCTAAATAACAGCAATTGCCACCAAGATATATCAATAACGTCTTGCATAGTGCTTCCTTTAAAGTTGGCCTCCATCATATCTGAAAGTGCCAAATGATGCATTTCAGCTTCATACCTGTCGATTTCAAAAATGGCTCAATTTATTAACAATCAAAGTACAAAATATTGGTTGTTTGAGGCTTTTTTGGCTACTACTTAGTAGGTAAAACGTTAAAATTAGTTACAATAAGGTTTCGCAAATGTTGGTTTTTAACATTTGTGAAATATACTTAATTCTTCACATTTGTTAATACTTTTTAATAACTTTGTTTAACTAAAAACAACTTTGGATGAGCTCAAAAAAGTATTGATTAGCAAGGGTTATAACGGGAGATTTGATTGAACCCTACTTTGTGTATGGTCTAAAATTCATCGTTAGATACTCAAGAACTTTAGCCCCATAGAATGGGTTACTCGAAATTACTAAATACAAAATAGGCAAAATGTATGAGTGATGTTAAGAAAATTGAAACTGGCGAAAAACGCTCGTTGGAGTGGAAGTCATTCCTCTTCATTGCGGTGGTTCTCTTTCCAATATTAAGTGTGGCTTTTGTAGGAGGCTACGGCTTTCTAGTTTGGGCACTGCAAGTGTTTGTATTAGGTCCTCCAGGTGCACACGGCGGCATGTAATGCCCTCTTGCTATCACATTTTTATTAGAACTAATTTTTAAGAGAGCTAAACATGAAATCATTTTTAGTTAAATTATGGCGCACAATGACTCGCCCAGCAGTACACATCAGTCTTGGTGTACTAACCATGGGTGGCTTTATCGCCGGTGTTATTTTCTGGGGTGGCTTTAACACTGCGTTAGAAGCAACCAACACAGAAGAATTTTGTGTAAGCTGTCACACCATGCGTGACAACGTATACGTAGAACTACAAGAAACGGTTCACTGGAAAAATACATCTGGTGTACGCGCAACTTGTCCTGACTGTCACGTTCCACATGAATGGACAGCAAAAATTGCTCGTAAGATGCAAGCATCTAAAGAAGTATTCGCTCAAGTATTTGGTGACCTAGACACACCAGAGAAATTTGAAGCTCGTCGTATCGAACTGGCTAAACACGAATGGGATCGTTTCTCTTCGAACAAATCTCTTGAATGTAAAAACTGTCACAACTACGACTCGATGGACTTCGAGAACATGCGCCCAACAGCGCGTATCCAAATGAAGAACGCGGCAGAGCGCGATCAAAGCTGTGTTGACTGTCATAAAGGTATTGCTCATAACCTACCTCTAGATATGGCATCAGCGAGCGGTATTGTTGGTGAGCTAGAAAATGTAGCGGGTAGCACGTCTTACGCATCAGGTAACAATGTTATTTCAATCCGTCACCTACCTATGTACACGGATGAAACAGCAGAAGTTGAAGCGGGTCTATTAAGCCCTGCAAGCCAAGTTGCCGTGATCGAAGAAAAAGGCGACATGATCAAGATTCAAATCGACGGTTGGCGTAAAGCGAAGGGCTTCGGACGTGTAATCCAAGAAGACTTCGGTATGAACATCTCAACGGCAATCTTGACGAAAGAAGTATCTCAAAGTGACGTTATCACTGTTGGTGAGAAGAAAGAAGATGAGCTAACGGGCCTTCCATGGGAAAAAGTTGACCTAGCACTTTGGATGAAGAAAGAGTCTATGGTTGATAACTTCGATCCAATTTGGAGCGCAGCAGGTCAGGCTTACCAGTCAAACTGTTCTACTTGTCACTCACAACCAGATGAAGGCCACTTCAGCGCTAACGGTTGGGTAGGCATGCTAGATGGTATGATCGCATTCGTGAACTTCGATACAGATACAGAAGCACTTGTTCTTAAGTATCTACAGAAGCACTCATCAGATTTTTCTGAAGGCCACTAATAAGACGTCAATTGGAGTAACACAATGGCAATTACAAGAAGAAGTTTTCTGAAAGGTGTCGCTACAACAAGTGCGGCATCGGTTATCGGTCCTAGCTTATTGGCGTCGGCATCGGCTTCAGCTGCAGAAACGGATGGTACGTGGAAAGTCTCTGGTTCTCACTGGGGCGCATTCCGAGCTCGCGTTTATGCGGGTAAAGTACAAGAAATTAAGCCTCTAGAAATCGATCAGCATCCAACAGAGATGTTGAAAGGTATCAAAGGCATTATCTACAGCCCATCACGTGTGCGTTACCCTATGGTTCGCCTAGATTGGTTGAAGAAGCACAAATACAGCGCAGACACGCGTGGTAACAACCGTTTTGTTCGTGTGACTTGGGACGAGGCATTAGACCTTGTTTACCGCGAACTAGAACGTGTACAGAAAGATTACGGTCCATGGGCGCTTCACACTGGTCAAACAGGTTGGAGACAAACAGGTCAGTTCCACAGCTGTACTAACCACATGCAACGTGCAATGGCGCTTCACGGCTACTCTGTGAAGAAAATCGGTGACTACTCGACAGGTGCTGGTCAAACGATCATGCCTTACGTGTTAGGTTCTACTGAGGTATATGCTCAAGGTACATCTTGGGAACTTATCCTAGAAAACAGTGACAACATTGTTCTTTGGGGTAACGATCCAGTGAAAAACCTGCAAGTAGGTTGGACGTGTGAGACTCACGAATCATTCGCTTACCTAGAGCAGTTGAAAGAGAAAGTTGCTAAGAAAGAGATCAACGTTGTTTCTGTTGACCCTGTTCAAAACAAAACAGGCCGTTACCTAGAAAACGAGCAAATGTACATTAACCCACAAACTGATGTGGCGTTCATGCTAGGTGTTGCTCACGTTCTTTACAACGAAGGCCTATACGACAAGAAGTTCATCGAAACTTACTGTTTAGGTTTTGAAGACTTCATCAAGTACGTTCAAGGTGAAACGAAAGATAAAGTTGAGAAGACACCAGAATGGGCTGCACCAATCTGTGGCGCAAGTGCTGATTCGATCCGTGATTTCGCGAAAATGCTGGTTAACGGTCGTACTCAAATCTTGGTTGGCTGGAGTATTCAGCGTCAAGAGCACGGTGAACAGCCTTACTGGATGTGTGCAGTTATCGCAGCAATGGTTGGCCAAATTGGTCTACCTGGCGGCGGTATCTCTTACGGTCACCACTACTCTGGTATCGGTGTATCTTCAACTGGCTTCGCTGCTCCGGGCTCTTTCCCGTTGAACATCGACCAAGGTCAATCACCTAAGCACACCAACACAGATTACAACGGTTACAGCCGCGTAATCCCAGTTGCTCGTTGGGTAGATAGCCTGCTTGAACCTGGTAAGAAGATCAAAGCGAACGGTTCTACTGTGACGCTGCCTGACATTAAGATGATGGTCTTCAGTGGTAACAACCCGTGGCACCACCACCAAGATCGCAACAAGATGCGTAAAGCATTCAAGAGCCTACAAACTGTAGTCGCTGTTGATTTCGCTTGGACTGCAACTTGTCGTCACTCTGATATTGTTCTTCCAGCTTGTACTCAGTGGGAACGTAACGATATCGATGGTTACGGTGCTTACTCTGGCCGTGGTTTGATCGCAATGCACAAGCTAGTGGATCCTCTGTTCCAGTCTAAGACTGACTTCGAGATCATGTCTAGCCTGACTAAGCGTTGGGGTCGTTACGACGACTACACACGTGGTATGGACGAAATGCAGTGGGTTAAATCTCTGTATGACGATTGCCGCGCTTCAAATGAAGGTACGATTGAAATGCCTGAGTTTGCTGAGTTCTGGGAAAAAGGTTTCCTAGATTTCGGTAAAGGTAAGCCATGGACTCGTCACGCTTCATTCCGTGAAGATCCAGAGATCAACGCACTAGGTACACCTTCTGGTTTCATTGAAATCACAAGCCGTACTGTTGGCAACATGGGTTACGAGCACTGTCAAGAACACCCAATGTGGTTCGAGAAATCTGAACGTTCACACGGTGGTCCAGGCTCTGACAAACACCCGTACTGGCTACAATCTTGTCACCCAGACAAGCGTCTTCACTCTCAGATGTGTGAATCTGAAGAGTGGCGTGCGACTTACGCAGTACAAGGCCGTGAGCCAATCTACATCAACCCAACGGATGCTAAGAAGAAAGGCATCAAAGAGGGCGATGTAGTACGTGTGTTCAACGACCGTGGTCAACTACTAGCAGGTGCTGTTCTAATGGATAGCTACGCTCCTGGTGTTGTGCGTATCGAAGAAGGTGCTTGGTACGGCCCGATCAACGAGAAAGTGGGTGCGCTAGATACATACGGCGATCCAAACACACTAACTCAGGACATCGGTTCATCTGAGCTAGCTCAAGCGACTTCAGCAAACACTTGTTTGGTTGATTTCGAGAAGTTCCAAGGCAAACTGCCTCCAGTAACTTCATTCGGTGGTCCAATCGAAGTTTCTTAAGACTTGTGCTTGAGATCCAAGATTAAAGCTTGAATTAAAGCCCCTGTAAGGATTCTTACAGGGGCTTTTTGTTTTTCTGGTGTAAGTGTTGGGGTTTCTAATTAAGCACTGTAGTGAAGCTTATGGAGGCGTATATGGGAAGCGCTATAATGTGATGCGACTTAAGCAATTGAGCCGAGAGGGTAAGTCAAAAGAATCTCTTTTGAGAGGTTTAGGTTATTGGAAACAATTAGGTTACTGGAAACAAAAAGGCCGATACAAAGTACCGACCTAGTAGAAACCTATGGAGTTGAGCGTAAACCTACAGCTCGAACATAAACCAATAACCATATGCACAAATCAAAGCGGGCACACTAGAATACAAGGTCGCGACAAGCGCTGCTTTCGGTGCCATTGCAATCGCAGGGAATAGTGCGTCACCATCATTCGAAATAGCGTTACCAACCTGAGCCGAGAGTGGCAGTGCACCTGACAGATAAAGACTGGTCACCAATAGCTGAGGACCACAGCCAGGTAACAAGCCCATCAACACGCCCGCCAGGGGGAGCATCATGCCCCAGCTTGAGAATAGCGTCGCAAAATCGACATTTGCTATCACAGAGCCAAATTCAAAGAAAAGAAACGCCATCACAACCCAAGCTGTCACGAAGTTAGTATCTTGAGCCGTTTTTTGTAATGGGTGTGAGCCTACACACTTCTCATCTTCACTGACGGCTGATTTATAATCTTCAATTTCACGAGTCAGACCCCATAGAAACATCGAGCTAATCAACAAGATCGTTCCTGTCCACTCCATCGACATTTCAGGTAACGCAAGCAACTCGTTGACGTCGACTTGAAAGGATCCAAGTAGGGCAACTGCAGCGCCTGGAATAATGAGTACTGACCATAAGTAGCCCTGTAGGTTGATCGCCTTTTTAGAAACGGCCTCTTTGTCTTCCTCTTGAGATTGAGATGAGCAGCTGCGCGCGGCTTCATTTTTCTCTGACTGTTTCGGACGTAAGAAATCATCAGCGTGAAATAGGTTGATGATGCGACCTGACGCTGTGCCGACAATGACGCCCATTGCCATCATGGCTAAGCCTGTTTTAGGTTCGCTCGCAATCAACAAGAAGGCTGCGTCACCCATGGTGGAAACCAGTACAGCCACGACGGCTCCAAACCCCAACTTCCCAGAAATAAATTGCGTGGTAACGACTATCGCACCACCACAACCAGGTAATGCACCCATCAGCGCAGCAAACACTACTTGGTTAGATCGAGATTGATGCACGAGCTTATTGAAAACGTTGTCTTTGTTGATGTACAAGCTTAACCAGTGGTAAATGGCTAACGTTAAAGCGACATAACAAGAGACCGCCCAGAATGCGTCTGACAAGGTCGTTACTGTCAGCTCACGTGTAGCAGGGGCCGCAACCAATGCTGCAAGTGAAATTGGTAATAGCAGGCGCTTAAAAGACAGTGAAAACTGAGTTGTTTTCGCAGCGCTACTGCTTGGCAAAAAAGAGATTAGTCGATCCATAGGTGTTACTCAAAATTAGTGGCTTGAGATAAATATATACGAATGATAATAATTATCAATTGCATTTGTTGTTTTTTTATCTATTGTTACCATTGGCTAAACCTAGGAAACATGACCAATCTAAAAAAATGAGGTAAAGTATGGCTAATAAAGAGAGGCTCTAAAGGTAGAGTCATAATTGTTAGTGTAATAGGAAGAAACATGATTTTAGTTGTTGGTCACAAAAACCCTGATAGTGACAGTATTTGTAGTGCGTTAGTTGCAACGGAGCTTCTTAAAGCTCGTGGCGAGGAAGCGACACCAATTCGCCAAGGCGAGATCAACCGCGAAACTCAACATATTCTTGAAGTCGCTGGTGCTGAAAAGCCAGAGCTTCGTACTTCTGTTGCTGGTGAGAAAATCTGGCTAGTAGACTACTCAGATCTAGCACAAGCACCAGACGATGTTGCTGAAGCAGAGATCGTAGGCATTGTCGATCACCACCGTCTGGGTGACGTGATGACAGTTAACCCTATGGAAGCTTGGATCTGGCCTGTTGGTTGTACAAACACTGTACTTTTCAACATGTTCAAGATTGAAGGTCATGCTATCTCTCAACAGATCGCTAAACTGATGATGTCTGCAATTCTTTCAGACACGGTTGGTTTTGCTTCTCCAACATGTACTCAAAAAGACAAAGACGCTGTTGCTGAGCTTGCTGAAATCGCTGGCGTAACAGACGTTGATGCTTTCATCAAAGCACTTCTAATTGCTAAAACAAACATCGAAGGCCTATCTGCTGCACAGCTAGTAGAAAAAGACCTTAAAGGCTACCCATTCAACGGTCGCGATGTTGTTGTTGGTCAAGTTGAGCTTGCTACTCTTGAGCAAGTAGACGGCATGATCGAAGCACTAGAAGCTGATCTTGAAGCGCGTTGTGAGAAAGATGGTCTAGCGTTCGCTGCAGTAATGCTGACAGATATCACTACAGCTCAAACTCGTCTTCTATACAAAGGTGAGTGGGCTGATAAGCTGGTTAAATTCGAGAAAGACGGTGTATTGATGATGGAAAATACACTTAGCCGTAAGAAGCAAGGTTGGCCTTGGCTTCAAGGCGAGCTTGTTTAACCAAGTCGCTTAATTATAAACGCCTGCTAATTTAGCAGGCGTTTTTCTTGGAAGTAGACTTTCTTCTCAATAGAAATATTTGAAGTTAATGCTACTCAGCATAAAATGAACAAAGTTACTGACTAACGTAGGAAATTAAGATGACTACACAGCTAGACGATAAAAAAATCGCTGAAATTAATAAGTATACGGGTGAGCAACGCCTGAAATACTGTGTGAAAGAAATCGTAGCGAACCGTGAAGTATGGATCTTAACTGATGAGCACGGTTGTGTGATGTTGAACACCGAAGATGAAGACTGTGTTCCAGTATGGCCAAACCAAGAGTTCGCAGAATCGTGGGCGACGGGTGATTGGTCTGAATGTAAAGCTGAGTCTATCTCTTTGAACAAGTGGCACAGTCGCTGGACTAACGGTCTAGAAGACGATGAACTTGCCGTTGTGGTATTCCCGAACGAGCAAGAAGAAGGGGTTATCTTGTTCCCTGACGAATTCGATTTCGAGTTGAAGAAGCAGGCTGCTAAGCGCTAATTCTCTTGTCAAATTGTAAGCAAGCGTTGTCTTTTGTTAGGCAGCGCTTTAGTTATGTTCTATTGCTTCAGTTCTACGAAGAAAATAGAACCACCCCTATTTTTTCTTAATGGTCTTCTCTTTTATTAAGTATATCGGTCTAGATTTGGCCTCCATATAGATTCTACCTATGTATTCTCCTAGAACACCGATACTGATCAACTGAACGCCACCAAAAAATACAATCGCAACAAATATGGAAGCAAAGCCATCTGTATCGCCTCCGGTGATGAGGGTATACAGTGTAATATACCCTCCATATATAAAAGCAATACTGGAAAAAATAAAACCAAGAAATCCCCAAAATCGCAGTGGAACGATGCTGAAGCTTGTTAAGCCATCTAAAGCATGACAGATCAGTTTTGTATAATTGAATTTTGTATTTCCAGAATGACGCTCTACTCTGTCAAATTCAATAATTGCGACATCGTAACCCACCCATGATAATAACCCTTGCATATATCGGGAGCGTTCTTCTAAGGTGTTTATGGCGGCAACAACGCGTTGACTCATTAATCGGAAATCTCCAACATTTGAATGAAGATGCTGATCTCCCACCTTGTCCATTAGGTAATAATAGAAGGTTGCTGAGTTTCTTTTAAGCCAAGAATCTTTTGAGCGACTGCCTCGCTTAGCAAGTACTATGTCTTTCCCTGATTGCCATAGTTCGATCATTTTTGGAATTAGATTGGGGGGATCTTGCAGGTCAACATCCATTGGTATTACGGCGTCCCCCTTAGCGTGATTGAGTCCTGCTGTCAGAGCTGCATCTTTACCAAAATTTCTAGTAAATGATATAAAACCAATATTATTATGTTTTTCCTTAATCTGTTTTAATTTCATTAAAGTCGAATCAATAGATCCATCGTCGATGAATATTATCTCGAAGTCATAATCCAATTTTTCAAAAGTTTTTGATATTTCTGATGTAAAAGGAATCAGACTATTCTCCTCGTTAAATACAGGGCATATTATAGTTATAAGTTTACTCATCTAAAATCCTTTTATAGATTGTAAACTCCATGTCTCTATATTTTCTAATCATGATGGTATCAAATATTTCGTATTTATTTAATTCTTCAGATATTACAGAGTTTGTTTTAATGAAGTCTATAAATGAAAATCCTGAAGGAAGTCTTTTAAGTTCTTTACTTGTTTCTATGATTAATATTTCAGGGGAATTAGACACGATGTCACTTTTTATAGATTCTATAACTAGTTTCAAAACGTCCCGGCTTTCTTCATTCTCACTATTTACGTGATTGGGTAATGACCACATCGCCGGAAACTTGTTAACCCATTGCAACTGGCTATGCCTAGCTATCGAATTTATAGGGTAAAGTGTGGTCGTTATTGCGAATACCTTATCTTGAGGGGTTGAAGATAATGCTATTGAATTAAATAAAGGTGCTAAATGACGGCTTTCCTCGTTATCCAAAATGATACTAACTAAGCTGTTTATATTGTTGTGATTGACAGACAATTTGCTATTTGGCACGATATTGTAGTAACTCATGCTATGTAAATAAGCAAGGGAACAAATGGCTAAAGACAGTGGTATTATATCTTTGAATCTTCTCTTGGTACGTAAACTGGATATTGATGAATACATAAATACGAAAACAAAGAATAAGGTTAAATTAGCGCTCAAGAGTAAGTGATAACTGAACCCGGTTCTCCCTACTAAAAAAGTAACAATAGAAGATAGATATATTAATATGAAATAAGTTACTGTATTTATTATAGGTGAGTTACGACTGTGTGTATAGATATATCTTAATGGAAGAAAAGATACTAGCAACAAGATTACGGGTAATAAAAACAGGTCTTCTATTGAAATGAAATAGGATGAATAGGATATAGATGCTAATGGAATTACTGTCGAGAAATACATATTATGGTTAAAGTAAACAAACAAAATATATATTAATCCAATGGATAGTATATATATGTTTTCTTTCCTAAATATTGTTTTAATAGATTTTAAGTAATAGGAAAGATAGATCTCAGATACTAAAAACACCATTACATATTGTGGCTTTAATGAAATGGCCAAAGCTATAATTAGAATGTTAGCAATTATAATTTTCTTCTTTGGAATTACTCCTAGTAGCCTTATTGATATCATACTGAAATATGAAAGGAACGAACTGGTGATGATATGTTCTCGTTGAAGAAAGTCATTAGGGAAAGTAAAAAAAAGACAGAAGGATAGAGTTAAGGCAAGCAATAACCCATTTTTTATTTTAATAAAATTGTATAGTATTATAGTAGAACATAAAAATATGTAGATTAACATCCCCACTCTTAAGGCTGATATATCATTGATATTTAAAACAGAGCCAATGGAAATGAATAGCTTGTAAATATAAATAATAAGAGGGGGATTAACTTCGTAGAATTGAAGGTAAAAGTCACTACCTTCTGAATAAATAGCCATTTGAGATAAGAAGGAGACATCCGCATTTAGAATCATGGATGACTGTATGTAAAAAGCCTGAACGGAAAATAGAAAAATCAGGCATAAACCTAAATTATAAGCTCGCCACTTAAAAGGCTGTTTGATTTGGTCTTCCAAGCGGTCTCCTTTCCTTTTAATCCGTTTAAACTATTGTAGGAAAGAATTTTTGGTTTTACCGTTTATTTTGATAGTTTTATTAATACCCAATAAGTTGATACAACGGCGCATGCTGTGCTGCTTTAGAAGCTTGTTGAAGAACGCCTGTTTCGCTGTATCTCTTCAATATCTTTCGAACTATGGGCTTTGCTTCTGTTTCAGTCATTCCAACCTTCAATTCTGGTTCATACAGCAGTTTTAGCAGTACCACATCTAGTGGCGATAATAAGTCTTCTGGTGTGTAGTCATTGAATATAGAAGGGTAGGCTTTGTCTGAGTCATTGGGTAACCCAAGTACCTGCGTGATTTCTTCAACAATACATGCGACCAGCTTTCCTCTTGCTCTCGCTTGATCCACTGGGATAACAATCCCTGCGTAAACAATCTCTCCTTTGGAATTAGTTCGATAGCCTGCAGTACAGATAGCGCTGTTTAGATGCTGTGTGGATTTCAGTTTGAGTACGGTTTTGGCTTCAGCTATCCACTTGCTTTGTCGCGTGTATATCCATTTTACGTTCGCATCCGATTCTCGTGTGACGATTTCAATCGGATGTTGGGTGACTTGCGCTAGGTGTTGGACGTGCAACTCGGTGAGTTCTTGATGAAGCTCTTCGTCGCCGACTCGGTGATCGATCCATATCTTAATAGGTTGTTTCCACTTGGCGAGCGGTTTGCTGCCTTGAGCGTATTCGTGGCGTAGCGCGACATCATAAAATGCGTTTTCGACAAACGTTTTATCAAGCCAAGTGAGTGGAGTGCTGGCAACGTTGAAAGAAAGCATTGTTAATAAAGGAAACGTTAATAAAGGAAATGTAAGTAAGAGAGCTTGTCTGAGATTTGGAATTGGTATCAACAAGTGTTTCTCCTCCTTGAGAACCACATCGAAACCTCCCATCTCTACGTTCTTATTAGCGATGGGAGCGAGTTTGTGAGCTAGTGGTTCGGTGCTTTGAAGAAATGGCTTTCTACCAGTCTTTGAGTGATCTGGTGGGTTGGGTTGGTGAGCACTTCATGTGTCTCCCCAGACTCAACAACGTTTCCTTCGTGCATGACAATGATCTTATCGGTGATGTGCTTAACGATACCGATATGCTGAGACACGTAAACAAACGATACGCCCATCTCTTCTTGCAGCTCTAAGAACAGGTTAATGATCTGAGAACGCATCGCCATGTCTAAACCATTCAACGCTTCGTCTGCAACAATGATTGATGGTTGAAGGATTAAGGCGCGCGCCAAACATACCCTTTGTTTTTGACCAGCCGCTAACATCTGCGGGTAAAAGTAAGCGTGCTCTGGTAACAGTCCAACACGCAGCAAAGTCTCTTTCACGCGCTTCATACGCGCTTCTGGAGGCATGCCTGTATTTCGCTTTAAAGGGCCTTCAAGGATTCGACCGATCTGTATGCGCGGGTTAAGTGAGGTGTTGGGATCTTGGAAGATCATGCGAATCAGCTTACAGCGCGTCGAATAGTCTTTGTGCTCCAGTCTTTCACCGTTAACTCGAATTTCGCCTGAAGTGGGTTCTACCATACCTGCAAGCATTCGTGCCAATGTCGATTTACCAGAGCCGTTTTGGCCGATAAAACCAATGGTTTGGCCGGCTTCCAGACTAAAGCTCACAGGTTTAACTGCCTGATGGATCTTCTTACGGAAAAGGCCAGAGCGTGTCGTAAAGTCTTTTGATAAATCACTGACTTCTAATAATGCACTCATGATTTCTTTTTCTTCTCCATATTGAGAGGGAAGTGGCAATTAAATTTGTGGCTTTTAATCCGTTTGGTATGAGGGATCTCAACACACTGTCTTTGTGCGTAAGGACAGCGTGGCCCTAATCGGCAACCAATCGGTAGATGCTGCAATGGAGGGATTGATCCTGGCAGCGACTGCAACTTTTCTTTGTGTGGAATCCAATCGTTGAAGTCGGGCATCGCTTTGAGCAGTGCAACTGTATAGGGGTGCTTTGGCACATCCAACAGCTTTGCTGTATCCGCTGATTCGACGGATTGACCACAATACATCACGGTGATTCGTGTTGCCCACTGGGTGATGGTCGTTAAATCGTGCCCGATGAGGAGAATCGTCGTGTTGTGAAGTTGATTCATCCGGCTCAACAAGCGCAAGATCTGCGATTGTGTGATTGGATCGAGATCGTTAGTCGGCTCATCGGCAATCAAGATCTTTGGCTTGGCTGCAATCGCCATCGCAATCATGACTTTTTGACATTCACCGTCAGTCAGCTCATACGAATAGCTGTCCATCAGGCGAGAGTGATCTTTAATGCCGACTTTATGCAGTAGAGCAACGGCCTGCTTCTTACGCCATTTGAATCGTTGCCACCATCGGCCTTCGAAAGAATATGAAGGAATCGCTTCAATTAGCTGATGACCCACTTTTTCAGAGGGATCAAGACAGGTCGATGGTTCTTGGAAGATCATGGCGATATCGCGCGCTATGACACGACGTCGTTCTTTCGGTGTCAGCTGAAGCAAATCGATATTGCCAAGGCGCATTCGGTCGGCAGACACTTTCCAGTTTTCTTTACAAACACCGACGATCGCTTTGGCCACCAAGCTTTTACCAGAGCCAGATTCACCCACCAGACCACGAATTTCCCCTTCATTGAGGGTAATACTCATTCGATCAACGGCTTTAACCATCCCTTGCGGGGTTTCAATTTCAATGGTTAGGTGTCGAATATCAAGTAACGGCATTATTCGATTCCTGCATTTAGCGCTTGGCGAACACCTTCACCCACGAGGTTAACAACGATAACGGTAAACATAATAGCTAAGCCAGGTAGGGTTACTGTCCATGGTGCTAGGTAAATCAGTTCGACTGAGTCACCCAAGATTGAGCCCCACTCAGTGCTCGGTGCTTGTGCACCTAAACCTAAGAAGCCCAAAGCGGTGATGTCGAGAATGGCGACTGACAGTGCCAGTGTAATCTCAAGCGCAACAACGGTCAGAATGTTGGGAACAATCGAGTTCCATAACAAATAGAAGTCATTCGCACCATCAAGACGCGAAGCAAGAATATAGTCTTTCTCTACCTCAGCATGCACAGCAATGTACACCGAGCGGATAAAGCGCGGTATTAAAGCCAAGCACAGCGCCAGTAAGATATTAAATTCACCAAAGCCGAGAAAAGCCACGAAGATGATCGCGAGCAGCAAAGACGGAATCGACATAACGGTATCAAGCAGGTGGTTTAGCGTGCTTGATAACAACCCACGTGTCATGCCCGCGAGAACGCCAATCAGGCAGCCGATGACCGCTGCAATGAAGGTAATGATAACCGCTGCGCCAAAGGTCAGCTGTGACCCAATAATCAGACGAGAAAGAATGTCTCGACCCAAGTCATCAGTACCTAGGAAATATTCAACCGTGCCAGCCGGATCCCAAGAGGGCGGCGTTAACAAATGGCCCGTTTGTTCTTGAGAATCGTGTGGTGCCAACCAAGGTGAGGTTATCGTCACTAAAATGATCAGTCCCAAACACCATAACCCAAACATCGCTAGATTGTTGGTACGAAAGCTTCGCCAGAAACGCTCAAACTGGGTTGGAATTTGTTCTTCCTGGTAGACGTTATTTGTTAGCATACCATTCCTTCCTTACCAGTGGATTGACCATTGCGCCCAACAGGTCTGACAAAATATTCGCAGTCAAAACCAACGTCGCGACCACAATCACACCCGCTTGAATTGAAACGTAATCTTGATTAGACAGAGCGTCGAGTAACCAGCGACCAATGCCCGGCCAGTTGAAGATAGACTCAGTGATAATAGCCAGTGTTAACATACTCGATAGTTGAACACCGACCTTTGGAATGATCGGTGGAATCGCATTTCTTAGCACGTGCTGGGTGACGATCTCTCGCGTTGAAAGACCTTTAATTCGTGCTGCACGGATGTAGTTTTGTGTCATCACTTCCGCCACAGATGCGCGCATCAATCGAATAACCTGAGTGGTTGGCGCTAATGCTAAAACCAGACAAGGCAATGCCATATGTTCTATGACACTCTGCAGAGCGTGCGCGCGATATTTACCTTCAGCGAAGAACGCATCGATCATCGCAAATCCAGTCACATGTTCAATTTCATAAAGAAGATCGTAACGACCGCCAACTGGGAACATTTCGAAGTGTAAAGAGAACACCATGATCATCAGCAACGCGACCCAAAAGATAGGTGCCGAGTAACCTGCCATCGAGGTAAACGATATGGTGGTATCGACAAACTTGCCTTGTCTCATGCCCGCAATCGTACCAAAAGGAATACCGATGAATAACGCCAGAATAAAGGCGAAGAAACACAGCTCTAGAGTGGCAGGGAATACCACAACCAGCTCATCAATGATCGGCACGCCATGCTTGCTCAAACCAAAGTTAAGCGTTGATAACTCGGTGATATAGCTAATCCAACCGGGCCAAAAATCTTGAATCGCCCAAGGTGAAGTTTGGTCTAATCGAAGTAGGGAAAAGCCCACTAACGTAAGAATAGCGAGGGTAATGACGAATAAGTTAACGCGTCTTAATGTGTACCAAAACATCAGCGCACCTCTCTTCTGACTTGATCAAAAGGTTGGGCATTGAACGGACTTTGTTTAAAGCCGGTCAGCGATCGGTCGTGCACGCGAAATTGAACACCGTGAGCCAGAGGGATCACAGGAACTTCTTCATTGAGAATGTTTTGGGCTTGTCGATACAAGTTCACACGGTGCCTTTGTTGATTGATTTCCAAAGCGAGATCCAAAAGGAAATCGAAGTCTGAATTACACCACATAGAAACGTTTAACCCGGCACGTTCAGAGCTGCAAGAGAGTAATGGACGTAAGAAGCTATCTGGATCACCCGTATTGCCAATCCAGCCAGTCAGAAGCAGATCGGTAGAGGCGATAGAAGACAGTTGTGTACGGTCGAATCGGTCATCGGTATAGAGCTTCAGTTCGATGCCTATGTCGGCCAAGTTAGCTTGGATTAATTCTGCGGTTTTTCTTGGGCTCGGATTGTAAGCTCTTGGTTCTAGCGGCACCCACATCGATAGCTCAAGCCCTGGTTCTACACCAGCTTCTTTGAGAAGAGCAACGGCGTAGTTGCGGTCATAGCGAACTTGAACGCTGTCTTTCTGGTAAGCCCAAGAAGTTGGAGGCAACAGTGTGTAGGCTTTCGTGCCTGTACCGTAATAAACCGAGTCGAGAATATTTTGGCGGTTGATGGCTAAATTCAAAGCCTTTCTTACGCGGGAGTCACGCAATGCAGGATGCTCAGTGTTTAGCGCGATGAAAGAGACATTCACCGCAGGCGTCGCAGAAATCTTTAACTCTTCATGAGCTTGAATAATTGGGATTTGGCTAGAGATCGGTGAATTCAACACATCACATTCACTGCGAAGAAGCTTGGCCAGTGTTCCGGTACCACGTTGTGATGTGTCGAACACAACTTGGTCCATTTGTACCTCACCCTTCCAGTAGTGCTTGTTCTTTTTCAAGCGCACTAGGTCATTGATTTGGTATTCGTCTAGGTAAAAAGGTCCCGTACCGACAGGCTTAGAGTCGAGTTCATTTTTCTCGTCAGAGGCAACAAGCTTGTTGGCGTATTCTTTGGAGTGAATGACGGCGTAGCTGGTGGCAATATTATTGAGAAATGAGTTGTCTGGGCGACTTAATTGGAATTTTACGGTTAGGTCATCGACAGCCGTGATATCAACAATCAGATTCTGAAAATCGATGCCAGCGAACCATGGGTATAAACCGCCACCCACATAATGGAATGGGTTGGAGCTATCAACAATACGTTCGAAACTAAAGACCACATCTTGTGCGTTCAAGCTACGAGTCGGTGTAAACCAATCGGTGGTTTGGAACGAAACGTTTGGTCGCAATGTGAAGGTGTACTCTGTACCTGATTTATCGACAGACCAGCTGGTTGCTAGGTTCTGTTTTGGTCGATATGTCATTGGATCAAGAGTGAGCAGCGTGTCAAAGATTTGAGGACTCAACGATTCAGAGGTAATGCCACTATCAACCAGTTGTGGGTTGAACGTACTAGGGTTACCTTGGCCACAATAAGTGAAGCCTTTTTCACGGATTTGCTCGTGATCGACACTTTCACCACATCCAGCTAAAAAGCTAAGCGTGCAGATGCTCAGTGATAGTCTTATTAGTGCTTTCATAAAAAGAAATACTTTTCGAAACGAGGCGTTAGAGGAGCCTCAAGATCCGGACAATTTAACATTTTATTTATTCGGCTCCAAATAATAATCAAGCGTGGACAGCTATTTATCGTTCGCTTGTCCGACAATCGCGTACTTCCTCACCATTCCACGTAATTGGTTGTAGGTTAACCCAAGTAATTCGGCGGCTTGTTTCTGATTGTATTTGCTTTGCTTTAGGGCTTGATTGAGTAGTTTGATATCTTGTTGCTCTTGCCATGCTTTGTAATCGAGAGGCAAAGAAAATGAACCCTCAGATGAAGTATGGTCGTTGGTTGGCTCATTGCCAATTTCCTGAGTAGAATCTTGGTCATTTTTCCACGCTGGTTGAAACGGGTTAAATACCAAATATTCAATAGGATATGGGTTCTTGCCGTGCTGATAGATGGCGCGCTCTACAACATTTTTCAGTTCTCGAACGTTTCCGGGCCAAGAGTAATCAAGCAGTGCCTCGACAGCTGATGGTGCAAAGCCGACAAAAAGATCCAGTTCGAGCTCTCGACACATCTTGATGGCGTAATACTCAGCGAGCAATGTGATGTCTTCTTTTCTTTCGCGAAGCGGAGGAATGGTAATGACATCAAACGCCAGTCTGTCTAATAAGTCGGGTCTGAATTCACCTTTGAGTGCCATAGCGGGTAGGTCGGCATTGGTTGCGCAGACTAGCCTGACATTGGCACTTAATGCTTTTTGTCCGCCTACACGCTCATACTGGCCGTATTCAATAACGCGTAATAGTTTCTCTTGAACCGAAAGAGGGGTTGTTGCTAACTCATCCAAGAATAGCGTCCCACCTTCTGCTCTTTCAAAACGCCCTTGATGGCGTCCTTTTGAGCCGGTAAATGATCCGGATTCATGACCAAACAACTCCGAGTCAATCAACCCCTCACTGAGTGTTGAACAGTTCAGCGAGATCAAAGGTTGATCCCAGCGTCTTGAAAGGTAATGCAACCTTTGCGCAATCAGCTCTTTACCAGTACCACGCTCCCCAATGATCAAAATGGGTCTTTCGATTGGTGCTAATTGAGAAACTTTATCTAAAACAGAGAGAAAACTTGGGGATTCACCAATAAGATTCTGCTGCATAGCGGGTCCTTGTGAGATTTGAGCGCCAGTGGATGTTATTAGAGTGCTTTATTTAAATAGCTTAATTTAGGAGAGTAGTGGTGAAAAATACCAATACTTGGCTAAATTCATCATAGCATGGTTCGAGCTAATCACCATTTTATTGTAAGTTATTGATAATAAATGGCTTAAAAGTTGGCACGCTACTTGGATTACTTATGGTAGGTTTAACAACAAACGTAAATTTTTGAGCAAGTGGACTGAGAAGTCGAACATCGATTTAAAGCACATTTGCCATCATTGTAATTAAGGAGTTCCTCATGGGTATTTTTTCTCGCTTTGCAGACATTGTAAATTCAAACATCAGTGCATTATTAGATAAGGCTGAAGATCCTGAAAAGATGATTCGCCTGATTATCCAAGAAATGGAAGACACGCTGGTTGAGGTTCGCACCAACTCAGCAAAAGCAATCGCAGATAAGAAAGAGCTAGCGCGTAAAGTTGAAGCTATCGAAACTCAGATTCTAGATTGGCAAAATAAAGCAACACTTGCTCTAACTAAGCAACGTGAAGATCTGGCAAGAGCGGCTTTAATCGAAAAGCAAAAGCTAGAAGACATCATCAAGAGCCTTCACACCGAGCAAACGTTGGTTCATGAAACCATCGAAAAGCTGACCAGTGAGATTGGCAAGCTTGAAACCAAAATTGCAGAAACACGTGCAAAGCAGCAAGCATTAATGATTCGTAATAATGCGGCAAGCAATCGTCGTGATGTTCAAAAGCATCTGCATTCAAGCAAAACCCACGAAGCAATGGCGAAGTTTGAGCAATTCTCGCGTAAAGTGGATGAATTAGAAGCTGAAGCGGACGTTTACGCCAAAACAGGTAACGCAAAATCGTTAGACCAAGAATTTGCAGATCTACAAGCTCAAGATGAAATTGAAAAAGAGCTGGCTAAACTGAAGCAACAAGTTGAAAACCGCGATAAATAATTCTAGGAGTTGTCTATGTCAACATTTCTAATTGCAGGTCCACTGATTGTCTTTTTAATCTTTGTGGCACCGCTATGGTTATTCTTACATTACCGTAGCAAGAAGAAATCCAGTAATGGTCTTTCAGAAACGGATCTTGATCGTCTGCATAAGCTTTCTGCACAAGCTGAATCCATGCAAGATCGTGTAAAAACACTGGAAAAAATACTGGATGCGGAGTCGCCAAGCTGGAGACGAAACTATGAGTAGAGAACTGTATCGCGACCCAATTAACGGTAAGTTATCTGGAGTGTGCGCAGGGTTAGCGAACTATTTTGGCCTGGAAGTTTGGTTGGTTCGCATCTTGGTTATCTCTGCGGCGCTGCTTGGTGGTAGCTTTCTTGTCCTATTGGCGTATTTAGCTTTAACGTTTATGCTTGAAAAACAACCACCTAAGTATGTCGATGAAATGAAAGCCAAGCAAGAGCACACGCTAAAGCAAAAGCCTTGGGAAAAAGGGCAAACGGCTGAGTCGTTATTGAACACTTTAGAGGGTGATTTCCAGACGTTAGAGACCAGTGTACGCAACATGGAAGCTTATGTTACTTCCGACACCTTTAAAGTCGATCGTGCATTTAAGAACATGTAGTTTGTTACCCTAAAAATAATAGAGAACGGTTTAGGAAAATTTATCCCAAGCCGTTATTTTTTTTAATAATTTTGTCTAAATAAATATTACGATAACTGGTAACTTACATGTGATTAATCTATGTTAATAAGATACTTATAGATATGGATGATCACCATGTACAAAGCCTCCCTAGTCCTGTTGGTAACCCTGTCCGGGTTATCTGGGTGTGGTAAGGAGCTGCCTCCTGTTCCAGAGCCCGAATCAAGACCTGCTAAACTTTTCACTGTCTCCGTTGGTAATAATGCCTTTGAACGAAATTTCCCCGCCACCACCGAAGCGGGCGATAAAGCTGTCTTGGCCTTTCGTGTTCCAGGTTTACTGCAAACGCTTGATGTTACTGCTGGTCAACAAGTATCAAAAGGTGAAAAACTCGCGATGCTCAACCCTGATGAGTATCAGTTACTAGAGAAACAAGCCAGAGCTAACTTCAAGCTTGCCGATGTGCAATATCAGCGTGCGATTAAACTGCGTAAAGATAGAGTGGTCTCAGAGCAAGATTTTGATCAAGCGAAAGCCAACCACAACTCTGCTCGAGCTGTACTTAATCAAGCCAAAGCCAACTTACGCTACACCACATTAATTGCGCCTTATGAAGGCACCATTTCTATTATTCCTGCTGAAAACCACGAGTATATTGCGGCAAAGCAAGGGGTAATGAATATTCAAACCAATCAAATCCTCAAAGTCGTCTTTCTATTACCTGACCAATTAATTACTCGCTTTTCTTCAGGTTTTGAAACAGACGCGACCATGGTATTCGATGCTTTTCCAGAACATTTTTACGAACTGACTTTTCAAGAGGTCGATACCGAAGCGGATCCAAAAACAGGTTCTTACAAAGTTACCATGATCATGGAGAGACCGACGGATATCGGGATCTTGCCGGGTATGTCTGGCACGGTGAAGCTGGTGTCAGCAATAGCGGCGGCAACCAAGATTCCAACCTCAGCGATGATGACTGACGGGGATGATGTCTCTGTATGGCGCGTGAATAACGACGGCATTGTTGAACAAGTTGCAATCGTGATTGACGAAAAACGTCATATTGTTTCCGGTTTAAATGATGGTGACCGCGTGGTGACTTCTGGTGTTAACGGACTTGAATCTGGCGTTAAGGTTCGCGAGTGGATCAAGGAAAGGGGGCTTTAACATGAAGACAATTCAAATGGCTCTCGGCCTATCTTGTCTAGCTTTGCTGACTGCTTGTAAAGACAAGGGCAGCACTGAATCAGACAAGCTTCCTCTCGTCAAAGCGATTGAAATTTCGGTTCTCGACTTTAATGACAAACTCTATTTCCCAGCCGTCGCCAATGCTGCTGAAAAAGCTCATCTTAGTTTTCGAGTGGCAGGTGAGATATTTAAGCTGGATGTTAAAGAAGGCGAGCGCGTAAAAGAGGGCGACATTCTTGCTGAGCTTGATCCGACTGATTACCAATTAGATGTCGACAACGCTCAAGCGAGATACACCGTAATTGATAGCCAATACAGACGTTCGAGCCCGCTGGTCAAAAAAGGCTTATTGGCTAAGTCTCAGTTTGATGAAATCGCAGCTCAACGCCAAATTGCTTACGCCGAACTTGAATTGGCAAAACTGCGTTTGTCGTTTACTAAACTTCGTGCCCCTGTGGATGGGATTATTTCGCGTGTCAGTGTCGACCAATATGAAAATATTCAAGTTGGCCAACAAATCGTGAATATTCATAGCGTTGAAGATGTCGAAGTTATTATACAACTTCCGGATCAAATCTACGTAAATCAACCTAGTGAGACGATCCTTTCTAACGTTGAAGCTTTAGTGAGAGTACCAAGCGGCAATGAGTACTCCGCTGGAATCAAAGAGTTTACGACTGAGCCCGATCCAAGCACGGGTACCTTCACCGTAACGTTAGCACTGCCGATGCCCAAAGATGATCTGATTCTTGATGGCATGGCGGTTGAAGTGACTTCGCACGGTAGAGATATCGGCCTTGAGCTAAAAGCTGGCGTGCTTATCCCAATTGAAGCGGTGTTCAATGCCGATGGGGATGACCTCACTCGTACAAATTCTTACGTATGGGTTCTTAATGATGACGATACAGTCTCTAAGCAGCAAGTCGTGTTAGGCAAAGCAAATCAGAAAACATTGCAGATTATCAAAGGATTAGAAATGGGGCAGCATGTCGTTGTTGCGGGCGTATCTCGATTGCGTGATGGGATGACAGTGGAAGTATTGTCTCAGGAGACGAACAATGAGTGAAGTGAATAACAAGCCTCAAAATGACGCTCCACAAGGTGATGACCAGATCACAGGTGTCGCGTCTTACTTTATACGTAACAAAGTTATTAGCTGGATGCTATCGCTGATCTTTCTGATTGGTGGTGTTTCTGCGTTCTTTGGCTTAGGTCGTTTAGAAGACCCAGCTTTCACCATTAAAGATGCAATGGTTGTTACCTCATACCCTGGGGCTACGCCGCAACAAGTGGAAGAGGAAGTGACCTACCCACTAGAGAAAGCGATACAACAGCTTACTTATGTGGATGAGGTTAACTCTATTTCAAGTCGTGGCCTATCACAGGTTACGGTCACCATGAAAAACAACTACGGCCCCGACGATCTTCCGCAAATTTGGGATGAACTGCGTCGTAAGGTCAATGATCTCAAGGTGGAGTTACCGCCCGGGGTGAATGATCCTCAAGTCATTGATGACTTCGGTGACGTTTACGGTATTTTGCTTGCCGTAACGGGTGATGGTTACAGTTATAAAGAGTTACTCGATTACATTGATTACCTAAGGCGAGAGCTAGAACTGGTTGATGGGGTCAGTAAAGTCTCTGTTTCCGGTCAACAGCAAGAGCAAGTTTTCATTGAGATATCGATGAAGCGGATAAGCTCACTTGGGATATCTCCAAGCACCGTCTTTAACCTACTATCCACCCAAAATATTGTCTCCAGTGCTGGCGCAGTTCGGATCGGCGATGAATATATACGTATCCATCCAACGGGCGAGTTTCAAAACGTTGAACAACTTGGCGATTTGATTCTGACGGAAGGTGGCGCTCAAGGGCTTATCTACTTAAAAGATGTTGCCGACGTGACTCGTGGTTATGTTGAAGTGCCCACCAATATTATTGGTTACAACGGAAAACTAGCCCTCAACCTCGGGGTGTCCTTTGCTCAAGGCGTAAACGTGGTGGCGGTAGGTGAAGCCTTTGACCGACGTTTGGCGGAGCTTAAGTATCAACAGCCCGTTGGGATAGATATTTCTGAGGTTTATAACCAACCAAAAGAAGTGGATAAGTCGGTCAGTGGTTTTGTTGTCAGCCTCGGACAAGCGGTTGCCATCGTAATTATCGTACTACTGTTCTTTATGGGGCTTCGCTCCGGCCTGTTGATTGGTTTAATACTGTTGTTGACCGTTTTCGGTACCTTCATTTTCATGCAGTACTTCAAAATCGATCTACAGCGTATCTCACTGGGCGCATTGGTTATTGCCTTGGGGATGCTGGTGGATAACGCCATTGTGGTGGTGGAAGGGATATTGATCGGCACGCAAAAGGGGCGATCCCGGATGCAGGCCGCCACTGATATCGTCACTCAAACAAAATGGCCACTGCTTGGTGCGACCGTCATTGCGGTTACGGCTTTTGCTCCAATCGGTCTATCTGAAGACTCGACGGGTGAATACTGTGGCACCTTGTTTACGGTTCTACTTATCTCGTTAATGTTGAGCTGGTTTACTGCAATCTCGATTACCCCGTTTTTCGCGGATATTTTCTTCAAAGGTCAGAAGGTAGATCCTGATAGCGAAGGCAAAGACCCATACAACGGGATGGTTTTCGTTATCTACAAAAACTTTCTAGAATTTTGTATGAAACGAGCTTGGTTAACCATGTTTGTTTTGGTTATAGGCTTGGGTGCGAGCGTTTACGGCTTTGGTTTTGTAAAACAAGCTTTCTTCCCATCTTCTACAACACCGATGTTCCAAGTCGATGTATGGATGCCCGAAGGTACGGATATCCGAGCAACCAACACCAAACTTAAAGTGCTGGAAAACTGGTTATCGGAGCAAGAGGAATCCGAGCACATTACAACCACTGCGGGTAAAGGTTTACAGCGTTTTATGTTGACCTATTCACCGGAGAAAAGTTATAGCGCGTACGGCGAAATTACGGTTCGTGTGAAGAGCTATGAAGTACTTGAAGCGCTTATGCTTCGTTTCCGTGAACATGTTGATACGCAATTCCCTGAGATCGATTACAAGCTTAAACAGATTGAATTAGGTCCAGGTGGCGGTGCGAAGATTGAAGCTCGTATTGTCGGTTCCGATCCGACGGTTCTTCGTTCTATTGCCTCTCAGGTGATGGATGTGATGCGTGCGGATTCAGGCGCTTATAACGTTCGTCATGACTGGCGTGAAAGAACTAAGGTGTTAGAGCCTCAGTTCAATGAAAGCCAAGCTCGTCGTTACGGTATCACTAAGTCTGACGTTGATGATTTCCTAGCGATGTCATTCTCAGGTAAGTCGATTGGTGTATACCGCGATGGTACGACGCTGATGCCTATCGTGGCGCGTTTGCCGGAAGATGAGCGTATCGACATTCGTAACATCGAAGGCATGAAGATTTGGAGCCCTGCATTAAGTGAGTACATTCCGCTACAGCAAGTGACGTTAGGTTACGAGCTAGAGTGGGAAGACCCGTTGATCATTCGTAAGAACCGTAAGCGCATGCTAACGGTTATGGCTGACCCGGACTTATTGGGCGAAGAAACAGCATCAACGCTTCAAAAACGTTTGCAGCCACAAATCGAAGCAATCGAAATGCCACCGGGTTATTCACTCGAGTGGGGTGGTGAATATGAATCGTCGGCAGATGCACAAGCGTCATTGTTTACGACGATGCCTTTGGGTTACTTGTTCATGTTCTTGATCACTGTGTTCTTGTTTAACTCAGTGAAAGAGCCGCTGATTGTTTGGCTAACGGTACCACTCGCCTTGATAGGGGTGACGACTGGCCTACTGGCCTTGAACACGCCTTTTGGCTTCATGGCGCTGTTAGGCTTCTTGAGTCTATCGGGAATGCTGCTCAAGAACGGTATTGTATTGCTCGATCAGATTGGGATTGAGATGAAATCAGGTAAAGATCCGTATGTAGCGGTAGTGGATGCGGCATTGAGTCGTGTACGTCCGGTATGTATGGCGGCGATCACGACCATTCTTGGTATGATCCCACTACTGCCTGATATTTTCTTCAAACCAATGGCGGTAACCATTATGTTTGGTTTGGGCTTTGCAACAGTACTGACACTAATTGTTGTTCCTGTGCTTTACCGTTTATTTCATAAAATTGAAGTAAGGTAATATTAGTTACCCTAAGAATGAATGCCCCTTAATGGGGCATTATTTTTTGCTAAGTTGCTAAGTTGCTAAGTTGCTAATGGCTAATAATTAATTGCTAATGGTTAAAGGTCAAAAGACCTTAAATAAAGAGGCTTAAAATGGAAATAAATGCATCGGATCGAACGTGTGCATGGGCACTCAAGCACGAGCTTGAAAGGGAATATCACGACAAGGAATGGGGTGTACCGGTTTACGATGATCAAGTCTTGTTTGAGTTCATTACCTTAGAGGGCGCACAAGCTGGCCTTAGCTGGATTACTATACTTAAGAAGCGAGAAGGGTATCGTGCTGCTTTCGATAATTATGATCTGAATAAGCTCTCGTCGATGAACGAAGACGATGTGCCAAATGTCATTGAGAATTTTGATGTGGTTAGGCATAAGGGAAAGATAGCCTCTGTCTATAACAATGCCCGCGCAACACTTGAACTTCAAAAGGAGTTCGGTTCTCTGTCTAACGCGTTATGGCAGTTTGTCGATAACAAGGTGGTCGAGAATCAATGGACAGAGATGTCTCAAGTTCCCGCTTCTACAGATCAATCAAAAGCGATGAGCAAGTTTTTGAAAAAAAGAGGCTTCAAGTTTGTAGGAGAAACAATCTGTTATGCGTTTATGCAGGCAACGGGGATGGTTAACGATCATGTGGTCGGTTGTCCTTATAAATAAAAGTGTTATTTATCGTCGCGAAATAATTGATTGAAAACTGGAAAATTCACTGGCCATTTATAAACTATTCCATATTATATGCGACCGAATTCAAATGTAGACAACGATAGTGAAACAACAAAACTACCAAATATGTGGTGCTACTTACGATCCTTTACTTAGGCAGTTTGTGCGTGAAGACGGCCATGTAGAAACTATCGCGCCACTAGAAGGGAAGGTGTTTCTTTTCTTGTTAGAAAACGTCGGTGAATGCATTGAACGAGGTCTGATATTTGATAGATGCTGGGGCAATGTGATTGTCTCAGAACAAGCGCTGACCAATGTGATATCCAAGGTTAGAAAAACGTTGTCTAGAGTCACTTGTGGCTGCGCGACGATTCGTACCGTCAGTAAGACCGGTTACTCGCTGGAAATCGATGAGTCGATAAAGTCTGCCAACACTGAGGCTTCATTCTCTAAGGCGACGCCTGAGGGGTTTGAAGCCAACTTTCTGTGTGAAGACTTAACTTCTCCGTCTGAGGACTTAAACTTTAAGTCACAAACTTCTGTCACCCAACAAGTGTCAGTGACGAAAGAAACTTGTACCGAAGCAAACTCGTCCAAGATAATTGAGCTAAACCCAAAGCTAAACACGGCCTCAAACCAAGAATTAAACTCCGCTGAGCTCGATATTTCAAAAACAAAAAGTAATGTGTATTTCGTTCAAGCGGGTTATCTGCTCGCTTTACTCTGCTTAGCCGTAACGGCGTTCAACCTTTACAAAACCTACTATCAGCCATCACCTTATTTCGTTGATAAAGCGGAATATAAAGATAGCTACACAGACAATACGAATCACTACTTCTTCCATATTGTTCGCAATGAAGCCTATTCGTTGCCCGCGATTACTCAAAAGCTCACAGATGTAATACCTAACCATTGCAATGTGGATGTTTTTGTTCGTATTTACCCATCGGTTGACCAGCCAGAGAATGACGCGTTATACATGTTGGTTCAAAGGAAGGATGGTGAGGCTTTCAATTATGGCGCGACGATTTTCAATGTAGAGACGTCTTTTGAGTCATTTGCAAAGCATATGGAAAAGAGGAGTCACTTTTGCGATTAATTGGCTTACTCATTCTATTGGCAATTGCTGCAGCGAGTTTTCTGTTAGAACAAAACTCATTGGCGGGCACTCGATGGCATTGTAAAACGCTCAAAACGGACTTTTTATCTCAGGCATTCCAACCGTATCAATCGCTTTATGAGCGGATGAGTCTTACTTTTCAGTCAGATCAAACATTTAGTATGAGAGAGTTTGTGACGATCACAGAGAAAGACGGAAACGAAGGTACAATGGAAAATCTTTATTCCGGATATTACGGTCTTGATGGGAATCATTTATCGATGAGCATTATTGATGTGAGAACCGCGACACCTTTCCATGACCCAATCATTAATCAGGAATACAGCGAGTACAAAGGGGTGACTATTGATTACTCTATCTTGGCCAAGGATCAGTCCCTGTATTTGTTCAATAAGCACCGTTCTGAAATCTTTAACTGGGCGTGCTTTAAGGTTCAGAAATAGTATTGCTTATGACGCTTATATACAAAGCCAAATAAATGAAAGGCAGGATATACCTGCCTTTTGTGTTTCTAGATGAATTATCAACGTAGATTAAACTAGAGCGTTGTAACGCTCTAAGCCAGCCTCTAGGTCTGCAATCAAGTCATCGACGTCTTCCAAGCCGATATGAACGCGTATCAGTGTTCCTTCGAAGTTTGGATTTGCTACTGTTCTCAAGCTGTTAAAGCTGCTCGGTTCATTGGCTAGAATCAAACTCTCAAATCCACCCCATGAGTAACCCATGCTGAAGTGTGTCATACCATCAAGTAGAGCTGTGGTCGCTTGTGGATTTGAATTTTTCAGAATGAACGAGAACAGGCCATTACCGCCAGTGAAGTCTCGCTTAAAGAATTCATGACCAGGGCAAGACTCAAGAGCAGGGTGACGAACATGGTCAACCTCAGGGCGAGTCTCTAACCACTTAGCGACTTTTAAGCTGCTTTCAGCGTGTTGGCGAAGTCGAACGTCAAGAGTTCGAATACCGCGAAGACCAAGATAAGCGTCATCTGGAGACACGCATTGTCCCATCAAGTAACTCTGTTCTCGCAGTTGATCCCAGCATTTCTCGTTGGCAACAGCGGTACCTAGCATGACATCTGAGTGGCCCACGATGTATTTGGTCGCTGCTTGAATCGATATATCAACACCGAAATCAAACGGTGAGAAGTTCACACCTGCCGCCCAAGTATTATCAAGCATAACGATGATGTCATGTTCGTGAGCAATACGAGCCAGAGTCGGAACATCTTGAACTTCCATGGTTACTGAACCCGGAGACTCGGTAAATAATACCTTGGTATTTGGCTTGATAAGGTCTTGGATACCTTCGCCAATCGTTGGTTCGTAGTAAGTCGTTTCTACGCCCATCTTCTTCATGATGGTGTCACAGAAATCACGCGTCGGCTCGTAACAGGTATCGACCATTAAGATGTGATCACCGGTTTCAACAAACGATAAGATTGCGTTTGAGATTGCTGCAGTACCACAAGGGTATAGAGCACAGCCTGCACCGCCTTCAACTTCAACCATTGCATCTTGAAATGCGAAATGAGTCGTGGTGCCACGGCGTCCGTAGAAAAGTGTCTTGTTAGCGCGATTAACGGTCGCTTTGCGTTTCTCTTCTACCGTGTTGAAAACAACAGTTGAAGCGCGTTGCACGGGTGGGTTAACGACGCCATTGGTCCACTTCTTATCACGACCTGCAGTGATGAGTTTGGTGGTTTTACTTTCGGACATGCTGTGAATTCCTTATCGATCGGTTATGTCCTATTTAAAACATGCGAAGAGGCATCAAAGCAAGAGGAGAGGTTGAGTTTTTACGGTTTTCTTTCGCTTTTTAACTTTTCAGTGCGTTTTTCAATGAAAGGCTAAAAAGCGATAGATATAAAAGTCGTGATAGATTTTAACGTCTTGATGTATTCGCGACTTTGTTCACGTTAGAGCAGCGGGTTAAATAAGTAGAACAGCCTTTCAAAGAAACGGTTTCTCAAATTCCTTTTTTCCCATTGTTCCAATTCAACAGGATGAGAAGAATCAATATAGGACTGCTGTAATTCAGATAGCTGTTGAGTGAAGTGCACATCATCCACAGCAAGCGTCACTTCAAAGTTCAGCCACAAACTGCGCATGTCGATATTGACCGTCCCAATCAAGCAAAACTCTTCATCGATCACTACCGATTTGGTATGAAGAAGGCCACCGTAAAACTCATAGATCTTTACGCCAGCTTCAAGAAGTTCTGTGTAAAACGCGCGAGAAGCCCATTTGACCATCAATGAATCGTTGTTGTGTGGAATAATCAGTTCTACGTTAACACCACGCTGCGCGGTCATTTTAAGTGTTTCTAGTAAGTCGGCACTGGGTACGAAGTAGGGCGTAGTGATACGAACAGAGTGATTCGCCTGATTAATCGCAATGGTCAGAACTTGCAGGATCAAATATTCCGGCATACCCGGACCAGACGGAACCACTTGCACTGGGTGATGAGTCTTTATTTCTTCGACAGCACACTCCGGTAGGTCAGGAAGAATGCGTACACCTGTTTCAACTTCCCAATCCCAACCATGAATTGCAGACAATACGTTAACCGTAGGCCCAGTCACGCGCACCATGACGTCGATCCATTGACCTACGCCTGAACCTTGTTTGAAATACGCAGGATCGACCATATTCATTGAACCTGTGTAGGCAATGGTCTCATCAATCACGATGATTTTACGATGTTGCCTCAAATCGAGACGTCGTAAAAAAATACGCCAAGGGCTAACTTCTAATGCTTGCACAACGTGAACGCCAGCGTCTTTCATCATTGAATGCCAATGGCTTTTGAAGAATCGAGGGCTACCTGCAGAATCGAGTAAAACCTTAACATCGACACCGCGTTTCGCCGCTCGTATTAAAGCCGATGCGACTGAATCAGTGAGGCCGCCAGGGTGCCAAATATAGAAAACCATTTTGATGCTGGTCTGGGCATTTTCTATATCTTCGATAATTGCGTGTAGGATCTCATTGGGTGAAGATTGCAATGAAAGTGTGTTTCCACTGAGCGCAGGAATGCCCATTCGGTTGTTACAAAGCTCATCGATCTTGTGGATAGGGGAGCCAATTTTACCGGGAAGGTGGAGCTGACAATCATTTAATTGTCGGAACCAATCACCAAAGGGAGTAAACATGCGATGTGCGCGCTCAGCCCTTTTTTTACCTAGGTTTAGCTCACCGAAAAGGAAGTAACAAGCGACCCCAACAATCGGGATAATGTAGATAACCATCAGCCACGCGAGAGAAACACTCACTGAGCGTCGTTTTAGTACGACACGGAAAGTCACACCGGCTACGAGAACCCAGTACAAAGCGACAGAAGCTAAAGTTAAAAAATGGTAGAGCTTTTCCACATTGAATACTCGAAAAAAGAGACACTTAGATAGTAATGCTATTTTGCCAATATGGGAATTTGCGGAATCAACTATTTACAAAATAGAGTAAAAGCGGTAAACAGGTGAAAGTTGTTAAGTTTTAGTTAACTTAAGACGAAAACGATTGTTTTGTACGAAAAGTCGGCATTTAACCATAAAAATTTACATTGGTAACGAAATATGTACGGTTCGCACTTCCAATTTTATTCTTAAACTGGTTTACTTGCTATATAACGAGCGTCAATCAAATCTTTTAGGTGTGTAAATTTTTTTATACACCTTATCTTTTAAAGACGCCACCCAAAGCAAAACACAACATCACATAACACAAAAGTTTGGAGTACACGTGGCTACTAGTAATACAACCACAACACCCCGCGATACCTGGGGTTCGAAGTTAGGATTCGTAATGGCTGCAGCAGGTTCTGCTGTTGGCTTAGGTAACATCTGGAAATTCCCATACACAGCAGGCGAAAGTGGCGGCGGTGCATTCGTTGCAATTTACCTGTTTTTTGTAATCTTCATTGGTTTCAGTGTCATGCTGACTGAATTTGCGATTGGCCGTCATACGCAAAAATCAGCAGTAGGTGCATTTAAATCGACTGACCGTCGTTGGACGTTCGCTGGTGTTATCGGCGTAGTCAGTGGTCTACTTATCATGGGTTTCTACCCTGTAGTAGGTGGCTGGTCTATCGCATACATCGGTAAAATTGCTGGTGGTCTACTAGACGCACCTGAAGCAATTGGCGACAGCTTCGGTGGCTTTATCTCAAATCCAGTTCAACCACTTATGTGGATGGGCCTATACCTACTACTTAACGTTGTCATCGTTATGAAGGGTATTTCTGGCGGTATTGAGAAAGCGGGTAAGATTCTGATGCCACTTCTTTTCATCATCCTTATCGTGGTATCAATCAAAGGCCTAATGCTTCCGGGCGCGATGGCTGGTCTTGAATTCCTATTCAGCCCTGACTTCTCTAAAGTAGACAGCGGTGTAATCCTAGCTGCACTAGGTCAAGCATTCTTCTCACTATCTCTTGGTATGGGTTGTATGTTGACTTACGGTTCTTACCTTAAGAAGAAAGAGAACCTAGTTCAAACTACAGCGATGGTTACAGCGATGGATACAGGCGTTGCTATCCTAGCTGGTGTTGCAATGTTCCCTGCAATGTTCGCATTCGGTATGGAACCTGCAGCTGGTCCTGGTCTAGTATTCGTTGTTGTTCCTCAGCTATTCGCTGAAATGGGCGGCGTAGTTGGTCTTCTATTCGCTCTTATGTTCTTCGTTGGCCTAAGTGTTGCGGCACTAACGTCTTCAGTATCTCTACTTGAAGTTGTGGTTTCGTACCTAATCGATGAGAAAGGCATGAAGCGTGTGACTGCAGTACTGTCTGCAAGTGTAGTAATGGCGATTCTATGTATCTTCGCTTCTCTATCACTTGGTGGCTTCGGTCCAACACTGTTCGGTACTGGTGCGTTCGATATCTTCGACCTACTAACTGATAAGATCTTCCTAGCAGTTGGCGGTATGTTGGTATGTATCTTCGCTGGTTGGAGACTGAACCGTGCTGACCTAGAGAAAGAAATCACTAACGACGGTGAAGTATCTTTCCCACTATTCGGTCTATGGTACACACTCGTTAAGTACATCATCCCAGTAGCTATCGCTATCGTAGCGTTCATGGGTATCTCTTCTGGCTTCGACAGCGGTAAAGGTGCAATCATGCTACTAGGTATTGGTATCATTGCTGGCTCTGCGCTTATCTCTAAGAAGTTATAGTTCTAAGAAACTATAGTTTTAAAAAGCTAAAGTTCTAAGAAACCATAGCTCTAAGAAGCGATAATCGCGAGTTACAGTAAGTTAAGAAACGGGAGCCAATGGCTCCCGTTTTTTTATGCTATTAACTTAATTATCATCGAAAAATAAAAACCTTACATTCACTAAAGTTATCCGTGTGATAGCCGATATACTTATCGGTTAGGCCAATTGAGCCTGTATTTTTTAGGTAGGTGTTGTGTGAAATTGTCAGTGAGAAAGAAACTGTATGCCGGTTTTGGCTCTATATTGGCGGTGCTTGTCACGTTAGTCAGTATTGTGTGGATAGAAGTGATTGGGGCTCACAAGAGCGCTGATGAAATTAGAATGGACGATGTGCCGGGTACGGTCACTTACCTTGTTCTGATAGATGAAGCAGGAGACGTCTACCGAGATGCATTAGGTGCGATTATTCAGGTCGACAATGCACTCAATGATTACCGCTCGAATAAGAACGAGTTTGCTCAAGCTATCGCAGAAGCAAAACGTTTAGAAAGTCGAGGCTCAGAAGACCATCGTCGTATTCAGCGAATCGAAGAGCTAATGGGACGCTTCACTCAAGAGTTTGAATCGAAGCTTGTACCTAAGATCAACGATGAGTCTGCGCTGTTATCGAATATCCAGCAGCTTCGTTCTTTATATGAGAGCAACTTAATCCCAGTTGAAAACTTACTAGACCAAGCATCAGCAAGTGAGCGTGCGGATACAGAGCAATCACTGCTTGTATTAACCGAGTCGTTTACCACGATTGAACGTACCATTATGGTGTTGTCTGGCATTGCGATTGTATTTGGTAGTGTGATTGCGTATGTACTGTCTAGCTCTATCACTAACCGTTTAACTCGCGTTGAACAGGTAGCGCGACGTGTAGCAAATGGTGACTTAACGGCCGGAGATATCGTTGATGATTCGGGTGATGAACTGGCTGACTTAGCTCAGTCCATTAACCAGATGCAGAAATCATTGGTAGATCTATTGGGTTCTATCTCTTCTGTGACCAACCAAGTTCAATCGGTTACCGGAGAACTGTCGTCGATTAGTCATGACATCGTTTCTGGTGCGTCGGCACAAGCGGATAAAGCGAACCTGATTGCAACAGCAGCAGAAGAGTTAAGCTTAACCATCTCTGAAGTGGCTCAGCAGGGCACTTCTACTTATGAAGAAGCTCGACGTTCTGAGTCTTCGGCAGAAGATGGCCGTAATGTGATAGTAGAGATGGTGGCAAGCATTCAACAAGTCTCTGCTCAAATGAGTGATATGTCGGTACAGATGAACACGCTAGGTTCACATGGTGAACAAATTGGTAGCGTGATTAAAGTGATTGAAGACATTGCTGAGCAAACCAACCTGTTGGCTTTGAATGCGGCGATTGAAGCGGCACGTGCTGGTGAGTTTGGACGTGGTTTTGCCGTAGTCGCTGACGAAGTAAGAGCGTTGGCTGAAAGAACCACCAAAGCGACGCAAGAAGTGTCTGGCATCATCCAATCGATCCAGTCTGGTACTCAAGAAGCCGTGACTTACACTCAAGACAACTGTCGTTTAGTTGAAATTGGTGTAGAGCAAAGCACAGGGGCGGTATCGGCTCTAGAAGCGATTGTTAGCGGTGCTGGCAATGTACAAAGCATGGTCAACTCTATCGCGACCGCGGCAGAAGAACAGACGGCTGTGACCAAAGAAATTGCTGCGGATATTACCGCGATCAGTGATATCTCAGAGCAATCCTTGCAACTGGCGACTCGCAGTTCTGAAAATACACTGGGCTTGAATGCCAAGGTTGCGGAGCTAGAAGCTCTGGTTGGTAAGTTCAAACTTGCTTAGTGCTTAGTTTGTTTTCAATAGGGACTAAAAATCCATTACTGAAAGCGGACAATTAAAAAGAAGCCCAATGATTCAATGTTTATTGAGTTAGTTGGGCTTTTTCGTAGCTGGAATCTGGGTTCAGACACGGTATACTCCACGCTCTACAATGGAGCTAGCCTTTACATGTTCGACATTCTTCTGAACCATTCAGATTTTTTACTCATTAATAAGCACCCTGGAGTCAGCGTCCACAAAGACGATGGTGACACCATGCTGCTGCAAGAAGTCGCTAATGCGCTTAATGAGCCGAAGTTATATCTCGTTCACCGCCTCGATAAAATGACCTCAGGTATTCTGCTGTTAGCAAAGAATGCCTCGGCAGCGAGTGAGCTTTCACAGCTGTTCGCAAAGCGTGAAGTAGAGAAGTACTACCTTGCGATTGGTTCGAAGAAGCCAAAGAAAAAGCAGGGGTTGATCTCTGGTGATATGGAACGTTCACGACGTTCAAGCTGGAAACTACTGACAAGCAAAGAAAATCCAGCGATTACCCAGTTTTTATCTGCAACCGCTGAACCCGGCGAGCGTCTGCTGTTATGCAAACCTTATACGGGACGCACGCATCAGATCCGTGTTGCGATGAAGTCGATCGGCTCGGCCATTGTTGGTGACCCTATTTATAATCCATCGAGTGAGGCTGATAGAGGCTATCTGCATGCCTTCGCGATTCGATTTACCTATCAATCACAAGCCTACGAATATGTCTGCGACCCAAGGAACCTCGATTCCTTAGGTAAGAAATGGCATCAAGAGATGGTGTCTGCTGGTTTAGACAGTTGGCTTGAACCTTGGTCATTAACTTGGCCGAAGCTAAATACTAAGTGAGTGAAATAATGGAAGCATCAGCTTTACCTCTGTTTTTTAGTCATATTGAACAGCAACTTAATGAAGTGCCGAATGAACTACGCCGTATTTTTCACGGTCGTGGTAAGTTTTGGCCAGGCCTAGATCAACTGACATGTGATTGGGTTGATGGGCAGCTACTGGTTAACGTATTCAAAGAAGTAGACGATGAGTTCTTGTCATCTCTTAAAGCCGGACTGGTTGACTTGACCAATAAAGACATCTGGCAAGCAAAGCAGGGCACGAGTATTGTTCTGCAACACCGCTATGCCGATGGCGCGCCTTCAGAGGTTTTATGGGGCGAACTTAATGACTCTCCGGTTGTGGTTGAGCATGGTCTTAAGTACCAATTAGATATTGGCCGTAATCAGAACTTTGGTTTGTTCCTAGACATGCGTAATGGTCGTCAGTGGGTGCAAGAAAATGCCAAGGATAAGAATGTTCTTAACCTGTTCGCATACACTTGTGGTTTCTCCGTCGCAGCTATCGCTGGTGGCGCTCGCCAATGCATGAACGTGGATATGTCTCGCGGTTCGTTGAATAAAGGCCGTGATAACCACCGTCTGAATGAACACGACATGCGCTCGGTTAATTTCCTTGGCTACGATATCTTCAAGTCGTGGGGAAAAATCAAGAAAGGCGGCCCTTACGAGCTAGTGATCATCGATCCGCCTTCGTTCCAAAAAGGCAGCTTTGCTTTAACTAAAGATTACAAAAAGATCTTACGTCGTTTGCCTGAGCTCCTAACAGAAGGTGGCGAAGTGATTGCTTGTGTCAACTCACCAGCAGTATCACCAAACTTCCTAATTGAGACGATGGCAGAAGAAGCGCCAAGCGTTGAGTTCATTGAGCGTTTAGACAACCCGCCTGAGTTTGTCGATGTTGACCTTGATTCAAGCCTTAAGGTACTGAGGTTTAAGATTAATGCTTCTGCTGACGCTTAATTGTTTTTAAACATCAGTTAGAAAAACGCCGCTCATATTGAGCGGCGTTTTTGTATCTTGTTTTTGTCGTTAGATTGCTAACTCTCTTGCTGAGTCTTGAGTGTCTGGAACCCAAAATAAATACGCATAAACGTAGTCAACCAACACGCTGCGCCAAAGGTATAAGCGATAATTGCAAAGTGTTGAGGCCAAATACAGAAAGCAATGAAACAAGCGATGGTTTCTGTGCCTTCGGTTAGCCCAGACATGTAGTAGAGTGACTTGTGCTTATAAACGGGGTTCTCGATGCCTCGTTTGCCTGCCATCACCGCAAACGCCAAAAAGCTGCTGCCCGTGCCGATAAAAGAGAAGATCAAAAATGCACCGGCAATAGCGTTGTGCTCTGGGTTCGCAATCACAAAACCAAAAGGGATTAATGAGTAGAAAAGGAAATCGAGGCTGATATCGAGGAAGCCGCCCGCATCACTGATGCCTTGGATTCGAGCCAAAGCGCCATCAAGCCCATCACACACTCTGTTCAATACAATGAATCCTAACGCCCACTCATATTGTTGAAATGCTAACGCAGGGAACGCTAAACAGCCGACTAAAAATCCGAACAGGGTGGTTTGATTGGCCGTGATACCAAATTGGTTCAGTAACTTAGCTGATTGGTTTAATGGCCACTTAATGACCTTGATGGAGTACTTATCCAGCATTATGATTTCTCCATGGCCAAGACAGCACTTGCGCCCCTTGAGGCACATCAGCTTCGTCGTGCGTCACCATCAGCGTAGGGATGTTGGCTTTTGTCAGCTGCTCAAACACCCAATCGCGAAACTGTGCTCTGAGCTCTTGGTCTAACTTACTGAACGGTTCATCAAGTAAAGCCAATTTAGGCTTCGCCAAAAGCATACGTGTTAAGCTTATTCTTGCTCTTTGGCCCCCGGATATTTGGTCAGGGAATGACTCAGCTAAATGAGTTAACTCAATGTCTTTTAACGCGGTCATTGCTTGCTGTTGACGAGCTGAACCCTTAACGGAATTAGGCAAAGAGAACGCCAAGTTCTCCCATACCTTGAGATGAGGGAACAACAAGTCATCTTGAAACAGAATTCCGACTTCACGCTGATGTGATGGCAAGTCGTCGAGCTGAATGTCGTTCAAAACAACGGTGCCAGAATACGAAAACTCATCATTAAGGTGACCCGCTACGGCGTCCAACAAAGTCGATTTCCCGCAGCCACTCGGCCCCATCAAAGCCAATACTTGGCCTGATTCTAATGTTACGTTTAGCGCTGAAAACAGCGATACACCATCGTTTTTATGGATGGCGAGGTCGTTGAGGTGCAGACTCATTCGTTAGAAAACCTTTAAAAGTAAGACGGCGATATCTGAGTTGAAGTCGGCTGACCAATATCGCTAAAGAGAAAAAGAACAGAGGCAACAAGGCCTGCCAGATAGCATAAATTGCCGTTACCCTGCGGTCGAAACCACTGGTTAGGGCAACAGCTTCTGTGGTGATCGTGCTAATGCGACCTGCACCGAGCATTAATGTCGGCAGGTACTGAGCCAAACTCACACTGATCCCGACCGCCCAAGCGAAGGCGATAGCAGGCAGCAATATCGGCAGCTTAATGGAGTACCAACTTTGAAATGGTGATTTACCTAGGCTGAGTGAGGCTTTTATTAGGCCATCATTGAAGCTTTTCCAAGGGCCATCTAAAGACAAGTACACAAACGGGAAGGCAAAGAATACGTGTGCCCAAATCACCCAAAACTTATAAGCGTTGCTGCCTATGTATAGGGTGGTCACTTGCATGCCAAACAATACTGAGAGTTGAGGTATCAACATGGGAATCGCGATAATAAAGCCTGGAACTTGCCATTTGTATTTGATTCGGTATTCATGAGCCACCAGCGCGAGTAATAAAGCAACGGAAGCAGCAATAAGCCCAATCCATAAGCTTTGCCCGACGGTGCTCATGATGCCATCCCACTCAAACTCCCAAAAACGCATGCTATAGCGACTTGGAAGTACATCAGGGAAGCGCCAACGTTGGGCAACACTCCAAATCCCCATTAGTGGGATGATCAGTAGTGATAATGTCGCAAGCACTGCGAAGACCGTTTTTCCTGGAAGGTTTGTGCCTGTTCTGCCTGAATATTGCCAAGTTCTAAAGTACTTCAGAATTGCCCATTCGATTAAACGGGCTAAGGCGATGATCAACGAAGCTAAACCGAATAAAACGATGGCGCCAGCGGCTGCTCGTGGCAATAAATTAAGGTCTGGGTCGTTAAACCATTGCCATACCAAAACGGCAAAGGTCGGCGGGTTAGTTGGGCCAATGATCAAAGCAATATCGACAACCGACACGCTGTAAGCAAGTACGGCCAACATAGGGAAGCGAAGCTTGGTAAACCATTGTGGGAAAATACATTTCCACCAAATCTGAGAACGACTGTAGCCCAGTGAAGCACTCACCTTAGTGATACGTTCGACATCGATTTGTTGAAGTATCGATATGCTCATCAGCAATAAGAAAGGGACTTCTTTGAGCGCCAACATGATGATGAGACCGAACGCGTATGGGTCTTTGACCAACAAAGCCAATTCAGAACTCGCAGCCGATTCACCAAGTAAGTGATGCACGGCTCTGGCTCCAAGGCCTGTCGGGCTAAATAGAAAAGCAAAGCCAATGGCAAAAGCAACATGTGGGATGGCAAGCATTGGCGATAGCGTTAGCTCAATCTTTCTCCAAAACTTGTTTCCCCAAGAGGCTTGAAGAATACAAAAGGTAAGAAAACAGGCGATGTAGCTGCTTGCGATGGCTGAACCTAGGCTTAAGCCAATCGAGTGCCAAGCTCCTTCCCATTGGAAGACTTGGCTAAAACCGTTGAGTGAGGGCTCCTCTAAACCTAGGGGCGGGATGAAACTCAGTGACGAAGCCACTACTCCCGCTACCCCAGGAATCGTAGGGATAATGCACACAGCTATAACAACAAAATATAGAGCGCGTAGCATGACGTTTAGTTACCGTATCGCTTAAGCCACTCTTTCTCGAGCGCGTTTTGCCAGCTTGGATGTGGTTCATCAATCGATTTAAATTGCTGGGTGTTTTTAGCGCTTCCAGTCAGGTACTTGCTGCTCAACACTGAAGGATCGCCCCAAACGTTGAGGTCGCCTTTACGCGATTGTGCTTCAGGGCTCAATAAGAAGTTGATGGTGACTTGAGCACCAGCACTTGCATTAGCATTCCAAGGAATCGCAAGGAAGTGGATGTTAGACAGAGCGCCGCTTTCTAATGCATACGCTTTGGTAGTTTCCGCTAAACGGCCGCTTGCTTGTGCTGAATACACAGAGTTTGGATTGAATGTAATCGCTAAATCGAGCTGACCATCATCCAGAAGTTGGATGCTTTCAGATGTGCCTGCTGGGAATTGTTTGCCACCGCGCCACGCCACTTTATGGAATTTATCTAGGTAAGCCCAAAGTGGTGCCGTAACTTCTTGGAAGTTGTCTTCTGAAACCGGCTTAGCAAGTGCAGGGTTGTTGTCTGTGAGCTCAATCAGTAGAGACTTGACGAAGCTGGTGCCGTGAAATTCAGGTGGGCGAGGGTAGCTTAAGCGATTCGGGAAAGCTTGAGCGTAGCTCAACATCTCTGAGAAAGATTGTGGTGGATTGTGCAGTGTCTCTTGGTCATGGATGAACACAAGTTGTCCAACGCCCCATGGTGCTTCTAGGCCTTCTGTCGGTTCAGAGAAGTCGACATCAATAGGTAAAGATTTATCAACGTACTGCCAGTTTGGAAGTGATTCTGTGAATGGTCCAAACAACAGCGCGTTGTCTTTCATCGAACGGAAGTTTTCACCATTGATCCAGACGATATCGACACTGCCTTCTGTGTTCTTACCAGCCGCCTTTTCTGCAAGTAAGCGAGTGGTGGTTTCGGCAATATCAGTGACTTTGACATGCTTTAAGGTAACACCGTAGTCACTCTGTAACTTCTTGCCTGCCCATTGTAGGTAACGATTGATCTCTTGGCTTCCGCCCCAAGCGTGAAAGTAGACAGTTTCTCCCTCTGCCTGCTGTTCAATTTGGTTCCAGCTATCGGTTGATGTTGCTTCATCAGCATAAATGGTTGCGCTGTATGCAACGGTTGCCATGATTCCTAACGTACTTACTATCTTGTTCATAAACTTTTCCATTTGGTAGTGAACGGGCAAGAGCATTGTATTTTCGAGCTCCCTAGGGCGTGTTGACCTTTCCAGGTTAAATTTTGTTCGAGCTAAAAGCGTTTTAATCGCGGCGAGGGGGAAGTAGCCTAGTCATTCTAAGCAAATCTCCCTCAACAAAGAGTAAAACGCTTTTAGCTGAACCCTTCGGGCAGCGTTTGCTGGTCATTTCTACTACGTTATCGGCTTCTCATGTAGGCTAGCTACACATCGAAGCCTCTGCCTTGTATAAATACCCAGCAACTCGCTGCAAAAATCAGCTCGAAAGATCAACACGCCCTATAGTTATTCTATCTGTTTCTGAAATAATTTCTAATTCAATAGTAAATTCAATCAATTACTAGGAGCCTCTGCCATCCTAGCAACAGACCGTTAAAGCGGTGAATTAATTGCACCTAAATGAGGTTTTTTTGATATTAATTGGAGGTTGGTACGAAAAGCGGGCGATAAGTGGTGTTTTGAATGCAATAGGCTGTCGAGTAAGAAATAAAAAAGGAGCCATTAAGGCTCCTTTAATCAATATCTGTTTTCAATGACGGATTAGTTTACCCAGTCACGAATTGTGTACGTTAGTGTGTGTACATCGTTTTTTAGTACTAGCGTATCGTTTGTTAGGGTTACGTCGCTCCACTCGCTTAGAGTAGCTGAAACCGATTGTTCGATTTCCATTGCTGAACCGTGACACATTTTCATTGTCATGCCCATTTGCTTGATACGGAATTGACCATCTTTCAATTCGCCCTGACCAAAGAAGTTGTTACAACCAGCCATGCCGTTTGCAGTCAGCTTTTCGCCGATCTCTAGACGAGGAGTCGCTTGTTGCTCGCTTTTCTCAATGTCCTTGCCATCAATTTGCGCAAGTTCCCAATTATGGTGCTGTAGATCGGTTGGCGTTACTTGCATCGCGTTATCACCTGTTGTTGTGCATGCTGCTAACATCATAGGTAAAGCGGCTACTGCTAGTAATTTTTTTGAACTAAACTTCATATTATAAGGCTCCAAAGGAAAGAACGAAGTTACTGAATATATGTAACTTGATGGGTTCAAAGTATAGTTTACAAAACACTATATGTGTCAGTATAAGGTCATAGTTTAGTATGGATTTAATCGGTCTGGCGACAAATTAATCGCTTATTTTTGAATTAGTAAGCTTAATTTCGATGTGTAAGGAGACAGGGTGGAGCAGTTAGAGTTTTTCCAAGTTCCAAGCCCTTGTGTTGGGGTTTGCTCAAGCGATGAAAAAGGCTATTGCCATGGCTGTATGCGCAAAAGAGAAGAGCGCTTTAATTGGATGTCGATGACATCTGCGGAGCAGTTACATGTCATAAAATTATGCCGTCAGCGCTATAGAAGAAAAATAACGAAGCAAAACAACTTGGTTGGTAAGCCTGAAGAAGAAGAGGGAAACACAAGTCCCCAAAGAGATCTTTTCGGCTAAACAATAACTATTGAGTTTTTATTTAACTCCGAAGTAACTATTACTTTACATAATGGTTGGGGTGTAATATTAAGGTAGGTACCTTTGTACCAGAAGGAGTGGTGTCGGTATGAATAAAAAGGACGTGAAAATCAAAAAAAAGCCAGTCAAAGCACTGGATAAAAAACCTATCGGGGCGAAAGATGACCCTGAAGAGAGCCCGCGTGATTGGCATTCGATGTCAGAAGAAGAGCGAATGGAAATCCTTTCTCACCTTTCAGACATGCCTTTTCAATAACATCACTGGTTCATCAGAGACTTTCTTAATAGCCACATTTTCTCAAGCTAACAGGTTCTAGATGAACGTCTTCTTAAACAAACATATGATTCGCTTTCGTTACACCACGATGGTATGTGCAAAATGTATCATCGGCCTCGGTGGTTTTACTATGAATCTTAATGTTGGTTATGACTTCGACAGCCCCTGCATCGTAACAAGCTTGCTCAGCCTTTTTAACGATATCGAGTAATTGGTTGAGCTCACCCTTCATTGTGGTTTCCATCGCACCAATTTGAAACGGAACATCGGCTGCTTTTACTACTTCAATCGCTTTATCAACCACTTCGAAATTGTTGCCTTCTTTAACGCGAGGGATAACTTGGAAGGCAACCATCACTTCTTTTTCTCTTTTTAACTCAGACACTTTCTGCTTACTCAATGAAGGGAAATTGTTGCAGATAATAGGTTAATGCGGAGATAAATTCTACAGCGGTTATGCTGGCTTATGAGCTTATAGCCTACTTGCTACCCCAGTGGTCGCTAACCCAACCGCCTATGTGCTCATCGAAATGACTACCACTGAACCTGTGGTTGCGTTCAACAGAACAGTCACTCTCGTCTTTGTTATCTATTAGGTTTTGTATGTAGTTTGCCATCGGGTCATTGGAACACTGACGATCTCGGCGAGTTGCCACTTCCTTAATCAGTTGCAATCGATATGTAGAGCTAGCACGTTTCATTTCAATGACCTCCTGTTTTAGACACTAATAGAAAAATCTAGTTGCCAGATATAGGGGCGTCAACGTGATCAGAAAGTATTTTTTTTGAGCAACCAAGAATCAATACGTTGGCATCATAATTCATAAAAGTGTCATGTAACTTGGCGTGATTAAGCGGTCTTTTTCAGGTTTAGCTGGCAGTTTTTCTTTGAATAAAAAAGCCCAGTTAATACTGGGCTAATCGATTTTCTATGGTTATTTTGAAGAACTGGTTATTTCGAAGAGTTTGGCTTGCTCTTAAATTGCTTAACACTCTTCTTTTTTGCCGTTCTGCGATTGGCCATTTTGTCCTTTGGTGGACGTTTTCTCGCTGTTGCTTCAGAGGCGGGTTTATCCGTTACTGGAAAACCGTCTAATGACTGCAACGGAAGAGCTTTGTTAGTCAAAGAACGAATTGCGTCTAAATACTCAGTTTCACCGTGGCTCACAAGGGAAATTGCGAACCCAGTGCTTCCTGCTCTGGCTGTGCGCCCGACACGGTGTACGTAAGTCGCAGAGTGAGATGGCAAGTCAAAGTTAATCACGACAGGCAGTTGGTCTATATGTATGCCTCGAGCCATCACATCAGTTGCGATTAACACTCGTGTTTCACCATTTTTGAAACTTTCTAATGCTTGCGTTCTTTCTTCTTGGCTTTTGTTGCCGTGCAAAGCACTTACGCTAATTTTCGCTTTATTCAGTCGCTTGGTGAGCGCGTCAGCATTGTCTTTGGCACTGATGAAAACCAGTACTTGTGGCCACTGATGTTGGTTCAGTAATGCTATCAGTGCTTGAGGTTTGCTTCCCTTATTCACTAGATAGAGCGTTTCTTCAATGGCTGAAACGACACTGTTCTCTTGATGCGTCGAGACCTTTACTGGATTAATAAGAAGCGCCTCAGCCTGACTGACCAGCTCTTTTGGTAACGTAGCTGAAAACAGCAGTGTTTGATGTTTTTTAGGAAGAGCAGAAATAATGGTTTGAATATCCGGCCAAAACCCCATGTCGAGTAAACGGTCTGCCTCATCAAGAACCAAGGACTCGCATTGGCTTAGCACTAGCTTGTTCTCTTGAATAACTGCAAGTAGGCGACCAGGAGTTGCGATCACGAGTTGTGGCTTTTCTAACAATTGCTGTTGCTGATCATCGATATCAACTCCACCAGTCAATGTCACCGTTTTGATATCAAGTGCGGTTGCGATGGGTTCTAGAGCTTTGGCTACTTGAGAGGCAAGTTCACGGGTTGGAACAATGATGATCGCTTGCAGTTCGTGAATTGCCGCATTGATGTTATTTAACAGAGGTAAGCCAAACGCCAATGTTTTCCCGCTGCCTGTTTGGGCTAAGGCGAGAACGTCTTTACCTGAAACAATGTGGGGAATAGCCGATTGCTGCACCTCTGTAGGAGTCTGGAGTTGGTCGGGGATCGCAGCAAGAGTTTGAGCGTTTAGGGTTAGGCTATCAAATGACATAAATGAACCAAGTATCAAAAGGGAGGTGGAGTCTAACAGGGCTATAAATGTTAGAGAATGAGTTTTGCAGCGTTACAGGATAAACAGGTGAATTATACACGTTAATTTTATGTGTTATCCATATAAGCGAACTAAGACAAGCGAGCTGAGCATAAGCTAATAAACGTTTGGCATATTGTAATGGTGTTGAATGGACGTACAATACCCGCCCTAAAACGATCGAGAATGATTAGGAAGCGATAAGGAAATGAAAGCGAAATGAGTTGGGAAAGTATCTGGCTGTTTATTGTCATCGTGTTTTTTATTGCCATTATTCCAGGCCCAAACGCTCTGTTGGTATTGAGCACGGCTTTAACCCAAAGAAAGCTGTTTGCGTTTATTAACGTGTTGGGTGTGTCATGCGGGTTCTTTTTTCATGCGTTCGTTTCTGCGAATGGCATGAGCTTACTGTTATCTCAGACCCCAATGGCGTTTGAAGGTCTTAAGTGGATGGGCGTCTTGTACTTAGTCTGGCTCGGTTATAATCACTTTCGAGCGGCACTGCGTGCTCAAGAAGGCGTGCTTGCTGTGGTAAGTGCATCGGGAAGTAAGCTTTATCATCAATTTGTGAAAGGGTTATTGACCAACTTACTCAACCCTAAAATTGTCCTGTTTTACCTTTCAATATTCCCTCAGTTTGTTTCTACGGACAACATTGTATCCGACAGCTTAATGTTGGGCGCGATACAGGCGACAGTGGTTGCTACCTGGTTTTTGGTTGTCATTTTGATGGCTGATACGTTTAAGAGGTTATTGACTCAAAAGCGCACTTCTCAATGGATGAACATTGTGTGCGGGTTGTTGTTTGTTGGCTTCAGTATTCAATTGGCGTTGTTTCAGCTTTAGTATTCATCGCTAACAATCGAGCTCCTGACATATCCGACTCACATCTCACTTTTTACTGAATGCTCAGCAATCCTTGTTTCTCTGCATAAATCTCTAAAGCATTAGCTCGTAAAGTCGATATAATAATCAGCTATCAATTTGGTGAATGTGTTCGTTCAAAATCCAATTGAAGCTAAAAGCTATTGCTTGACCGAATAAACAGAGACAGGGAGTCACAGATGAGTGAAGAGTCATTCACCCAGAAACGCAAATATTATCGCTTGAAGTACCCAAAAAAGGCACGTCCACTGATGCGAATTAAGGATGAGCTTTTTCATGTCAGTGAAGTGTCTGAAAAGGGTGTGCGCTTGATGATGCGTAACATCATTCCTGTTTATCGAGGCTTCTCAATGGCGGGCAGCTTAAGACTGCATGATAACAACACTATTGATATAAGTGGTGCAGTGCTGCGACAAGAAGGTGATGAAGTGATTGTTCAGTTGTTACAAGGGCCAAGCTTCAAAGATATGGTGTCAGAACAAAGACACATTAGGCAAAGATACCCAGTATTTTTTGCTAGCCTCAGAGTGGCATAGAGAGCTATTAAAGTTAGATACCTTAAAGCTAGATTCACTCATCAAAGCCGATATTAAAAAGCCCAGCACTTTCACAAGTGCTGGGCTTTGCTATATGTGTAAGCAAACTAACTATACGGACAAACTAAGGCGCTTAGTCTGTCTATGGTTCGTTTTACAGCTCGTCTACTGTTGCCCAAACCGCGGCTAGCATGTCGTGACCAAATGCAACGCTACGCTCTGGAGACCAACCGTACAGTTCGTCAGCGTGGCTGATGTGATCTTTAAATGGCATCTCTACGGTGTAAGCCAAACATTTGAACTGCTCGCCGATCCAGTTTGTGCCGACTGTCATATTCGCTTTGCCCGGCTCGTCTTTATCGTAGCCAAATTCATCTTGGAACTCTGGCGTGATAGTCAGAAGCGCTTGCTTGAAGTGATTCTCTAGCTTTGCAATGCGCTCGTTGTATGAAGGTGTGCCTTCGCTGCCCGCTACAAAGTTATAAGGAATTGCTTCGTCGCCGTGAATATCTAGGCACAGGTCAACGCCAGTTTCTAGCATGCGTTCACGCACGAGGAAAACCTCAGGGCTGCGTTCCATAGAAGGTGACTGCCATTCACGGTTTAGGTTAACGCCAATACCGTTGGTGCGTAGGTGGCCACGGATGCTGCCATCTGGGTTCATGTTCGGCACAACACGGAAAACAACGCTGTCTAGCAGAGAACGACCTACTGTATCTGTTTCATCAAGCAGACGTTGAAGCAAGCCTTCGATTAACCATTCAGCCATAGTCTCGCCAGGGTGTTGGCGACCAATAACCCAGATGTTTTTCTTCTCTTCACTTGGCTCACCGATGGTTAGCAAAGTGATGTCATTGTTGTCTAGCGTGTGACCCAGAGTTTCAAGCTTACAAGCTGGGTGCGTTTGCGCACTGTGCAGAAGGTCTTGATGACGATCGTATGAGTAAGGTGCGAAGTACGCGAAGTACATTGAATCGTGTTCAGGAATGATGTCGAAGCTTAGTGTGTCGCCATCGAACTGAGATGGAATACGGAACCACTCTTCACGGTCATAAGATGCAACCACATCGTAATCTTTCCAGCCTTCAGGGTAAGCAGACGTTGCCAATTGGCCGATTTCAAAGTGGTGAGCTTGTTGAGCTTCACTTTCTAAGCGGAAGTGGAACCACTGAGAGATTTCAGTCTGGTTGTCTGCTGGGATAGTCAGTTGAATGTTTTGTGGTGAATCTGCTGAAACGACGTGAATGTTGCCGCTTTCGAAGTTGCTGAAAATTTTCATTGTAGTTTTTATCTCGTAGTTGAGTTGCCGTAAGACTAGCACACTTTTTTTCGAGCAAACCACTAACTAAATCGTAATGAGATGTTATTTCAGCTATCCGTTTTCGAGCCTTCTAACCCTAAGCTTTTTATTTCGAAGCTTTCTATTGTTTGAACTGCCTACTTTTAAACCGTCAGCTTATTAGTCAGCTTATTAACTATCTATTTTCAGCTATCGACGTTGGCAAGTTGTGCAGCCACGACAGGCTGATCGTGTGTAGCGATCCAGCTTACTGCGTTGCACCTTACAGTACGCGTTTTTCAGCGCTCTTCGTCCAGAAAACCAATCATCAGGTTTCGAAAGAATCAGATAACCATTAAAGCGCTTCACGAGCTCGACTCTGTTCTGGTCGATGAACTTGCTATCAAACCCAATTTCAAAGTAATCAAGCGCTTGTTCGATGGCAGTGAAACTCGCTATTTTTTGTTGGAATTCTGTTTGGTTCATTGAGTAAAGAGTTTATGAAAATAGGTAGCCGATATTGTATTGGATTTACAATTTACTTCTTTGATTTGGGAGGCGGTTTAGTGTGTTGTTATTAAATTAATCAATTGTGCATATTAATCCAAAGTATTGTATTTGCAGGGTGATTAGGTTGTAAGGGGGTTCATTTTATAAAGCGACCTCATTCTCTCAGAAAGGTTCATTTTTTATTCCTCAGATTGCGATTTATGATCCAAATCAAACCTGCCTACCCCTAAAGTACTATTCTGATCGTAATTGTAACCAATTGTTGAAGATGATTAAGAATTATGACAATAAAAAAACGTTATATCGCACTAATAGCGGCGGTTGGTATAGGTATTGGCTGGTTAACCTTAGGGGGAACTGCAGCCGTTATGCACTATACATCGAGCACTGAATTTTGTGTTTCTTGCCACACGATGGAAGCTCCCCACAAAGAATACCAAGGTTCCGTTCACTTCAGTAACGCAAAAGGCATTCGAGCAGAATGTGCCGATTGCCACATCCCCACAGATCCGATTGATTACGTGATCACTAAAGTAAGAGCATCAAAAGACATCTACCACGAATTCATCTCCGGTAAGATCGACACGCCTGAGAAATACGAAGCGCACCGTGAAGAGATGGCTGAAACTGTATGGGCTCAATTCCGCGAGAATGACTCAGCAACGTGTCGCTCTTGTCACGACTTCGATGCAATGGAAGAGTTCGAGCAATCTCGTGATGCCGCGAAAATGCACGCTTACGGTAAAGAAAATAACCAAACGTGTATCGACTGTCATAAGGGCGTAGCGCACTTTGCTCCTGAAGCTCAGCTAGACAGTAAAGCGTTTGATACCTTGATTGCCTTTACCAAAAATACGGCAGCAGATGCGAAAGTTGTTTACCCAGTGACAGACATTGCAATAGGTGAGTTCGGTAGCCTAAACCCAACAGCTGAATTGCAAGTAATTAAAGCTGAAGGCGACAACCGCACTGTAACGTTGAATGCGTTCCAAATGAAAGGCGCAGAACAGGTGCTTTACTTCGGTGAAGGGCAGCGTTCTATTGTTGCTAAATTGACAGAACAAGGGCAAGGCGCACTTAAAACGGGTGAATATGAAGCGGATGCTTATGGTAATGAATGGCGTTCAGTTGAATTGACGGGTGACATTATTTCGCCAGTTGTCGATAGCCTAGACCCAATTTGGTCTTACGCCGAAGAGTTAGACAATGTTTACTGTTCAACTTGTCACGCAAAAATTCCTGGTGAGCACTTCACTGTTAACGCTTGGGGACCGGTTGCTAAAGGTATGGGAGATCGTACAGATATCTCAGAGCAAAACCTTGAACTACTGACTAAGTACTTCCAAAACCACGCGAAAGACGTTGTTGGCCACTAATAGTAAGGAATAAAAAATGACAGATATTACACGTCGCGGATTTCTAAAAGGCACAAGTATGGCGGCTGGTGCAATGGCGTTTACGTCGTTTTCCCCAGTGTCCGTAGCTTCATCAGATACGCGTGGTAAAGGTGTTCTTACGGCTGGCCGTATGGGGCCGATGTTGTGTGAAGTGAAAGACGGCAAGTTAGTGTCTACCACGAATGCAGTAGCACAAACGGTTGCAAACAGCCTACAAACAACAGGCCCTGACCAAGTTCATACCAAAGCTCGCATTAAATACCCAATGGTGCGTAAGAGCTACTTAGATAATCCACTGGCGCCTAAAGCAGCACGTGGTGATGACGAGTTTGTTCGAGTGTCTTGGGACGAAGCGTACAAATTGATACACGAACAACACATGCGTATTCGTGAAAACAATACACCAGATGCTATTTTTGCTGGGTCTTACGGATGGCGTTCAAGTGGCGTCTTACATAAAGCACAAACACTACTGCAGCGTTATATGGGAATGGCTGGTGGTTATTCGGGTCATATGGGAGATTACTCAACGGGCGCTGCACAAGTTATTATGCCGCACGTTGTTGGTTCGATTGAAGTTTATGAGCAACAAACGACTCACCCGATGGTTCTTGAGCATAGTGATGTCGTTGTGCTTTGGGGTTTAAACCCTATGAACACACTAAAAATCGCGTGGAGTTCAACGGACTGTTCTGGTTTGGAGTTTTTCCACCAACTGAAAAAATCAGGGAAAACAGTGATTGCGATTGATCCAATGCGTTCTGAGACCATTGAGTTCTTTGGTGATAATGCAGAATGGATTGCTCCGCACCCAATGACTGATGTTGCGATGTTGATGGGTATTGCCCATACACTGGTTAAAACAGATAAACACGACAAGTCATTTATTGAAAAATACACAACGGGCTATAACGTATTCGAAGATTACCTGATGGGTAAAGAAGACGGTGTGGTGAAAGATGCACAGTGGGCATCTAACGTGTGTGGGGTCTCTGTTAAGCAGATTGAATTACTTGCCGAGATCTTTAGCAGTAATCGAACTATGTTGATGGCAGGTTGGGGAATCCAACGTCAGCAATTTGGTGAGCAACGTCACTGGATGTTGGTGACACTCGCAGCGATGTTAGGTCAAATCGGTTTGCCAGGCGGCGGTTTTGGTTTCTCTTACCATTACTCTAATGGTGGTAATCCATCTCGTGATGCGGGTGTTTTACCTGCTATGTCAGCGTCACTTGGTGCGGTAGCCGGAAGTGATGAGCGTGGCTGGTCTGCGACGGGTAAAGTGATGAACTCGTTCCCGGTTGCTCGTATTGTGGAAGCGTTAGAAAATCCAGGACAAGCATACAAACATAATGGTCATGATCGTGTCTTCCCTGATATCAAGATGATCTGGTGGGCTGGCGGCGGTAATTTTACTCATCACCAAGATACAAACCGTCTTATTAAAGCATGGCAAAAACCAGAGCTAGTGGTTATCTCAGAAATTTACTGGACCGCTGCAGCAAAACACGCAGATGTCGTTCTTCCAATTACTACGTCATTTGAACGTAACGATTTGACGATGACGGGTGACTACAGTAACCAACACCTAGTGCCAATGAAGAAAGCGGTTGAACCTCAAGGTGAAGCGCGTAACGACTTTGACGTGTTTGCTGATATGGCGGAGCTACTTGCGCCGGGTGGACACAATGTGTACACCGAAGGCAAGACCGAGATGGAATGGTTGTATGGCTTTTATAAAGCAGCGCAACAAGGTGGTAGAGCAGCGCGTGTCGCTATGCCGAATTTCAGCAAGTTCTGGGAAGATAATCAGCTTATTGAAATGAAGTGGAACGAGAAGAACGCACAGTTCGTTCGTTACGCTGATTTCCGTGATAACCCAATCATGAACCCACTAGGTACGCCAAGTGGTAAGATTGAAATCTTCTCGAAAACGATTGAAGGTTACCAATTAGAAGATTGCCCAGCGCATCCAACTTGGTTAGAACCAACAGAATACACCGGTAATGCTAAAGATGGAGAGCTGCAACTGATGACAGCGCACGCCGCGCATCGTCTACACAGCCAGTTCAATTACGCGAAGATTCGTGAAGAGTATGCGATCGCTGACCGTGAGCCGATTTCTATTCACCCTGAAGATGCAAAAGTTCGTGGCATCAACACAGGTGATTTGGTTCGTGCACACAATGGGCGTGGACAAGTTTTGGTGGGTGCATTAGTGACGGATGGCATCAAGCAAGGCTCTGTATGTATCCATGAAGGCGGTTGGCCAGATTTAGACAAAGACACAGGTCTATGTAAAAATGGTGGCTGTAACGTACTTACGTTGGATATTCCGACCTCTCGTTTGGCAAATGGTTGTGCTGCGAACTCTGCGCTTGTGAAAATTGAAAAATACACAGGCCCAGCATTAGAACTGACGGCATTTGATCCACCTAAAAATGGTTAATCTCTAACGAGAAACAGCCGACAGAATAGAGCCAGCTTAATCGCTGGCTTTTTTTATGATCTTTTTTGCGTCATAGAGACTATTACTCAGTGTCGAGTAGACAGCTCATATTAATCAACGACATCACAGCGAGAGATAAGATCATGAATCGGATCAACCCAAAGAAGTTACTTCGTAGTAAATGGACCGCGGTTAGCCCAGTAAAGAAGGAGAAACACTTCATGATTACTGAGGTTGAATTCGAAGAAGGGGAGGTGATTCGTTGTTTAATCGAAGCGGTCATGACCAAACGAGAGGAAGCCATTAATTGGCGGGATTTGACCGACAAAGATCATTGGCTTCCTGGTTGGAAATAAAGATGTGGAGCCAGCACCTAAAGTAAAGGGAAGATAACGCAGATTCGCCCGTTTTAACTTGCCGAAGCTGTGCGTAATTGCCAGTATTTGAGTCCTTCTAACACTCCCTCTGCGTGTGTTGCTCTGCTGGTGTAAACATTGTCTCTATCGGACAGGTGAGCAACCTCAGGGTAATGGTTAGCCACTAAGATCGAGTTTACGCCCTCTATCGTCAACATAGAGGTGTCGTTAGCAGAATCACCCGCTACGCATACTTCCTCAACGCTCAAATCATGTTGTTTGAGCAGATGATGAATCGCGGTAGCCTTATTGACGCCCTTCGGTGTGATGTCCAGATACCAGTCGTGAGAGTAGGTGAGGTGTACATCCAATCCGTGCGATTCCAAACTTGATTCGATCAGCTCATGTTGAGGATCAGACAGTTTCCCTTCAAAAGTAATCTTGTAATCACCTTGATGGTTTTCGAAGCGTTCGCCCATAAAATCGAGCGGTGCGAGTGCTGACTCTACCTTTGATTTATTCCACGATGCTTCTAATTGGTTATGCCAAATATGGTCAGGCTTTTGGGAGTGAACGTGGTGAATTTTCGTGCCCACATCGCTAATAATACTGTGTGGTTTCGGGTAGTTATCCGATGCTAAGCCCACTCGAATAGAAGGTAGGGTTCTCCCCGTCGCAATGATAAATCGGATATCGGATTGCTCGGTTAAGTAGTCAAATAATTGATTAACCCCATGAGAAGAACCTCCATCCAGTGTCCCATCAAAGTCACATACCAACATTTTTATCATTTTGAATTCCCTGTTCTTTTCTCTAATCATCGCAGAAAGAATATCCATTTCTTCTATAAAGAATGGCTCAGCAATGCGTACTCTACAAGTTGTCTTTTGGCTTAGATAATCGACATTCAATAGTTTGCAGCAAGCGTCACAGTCGGCGTTATGTTCTGGATATTATAGATAATTATATCAACCGGAACTGCGCTTAATTGGGGGCGATTTTAACGGTTGTTTCTACTTTTTTTTTGTGATTCTTCGCCCCTCTATGCGTTTGATTTGTAACTTTGAATGCCTCTCTTTCCTCGTTGATTTCATGCAGAACCCTCGTGTTATACAGACAAAGGCTCAGGGGGGTATTTGACCTTCGTATCAGAGCCAATCACCAGTTTGTAAATGACACCAAAATCGGCGTCAAATAGTTTGTATTCGAATTATTTGTGCACGAACCATTTGTGTGTATTTGTGGTCTATTTAGCCTATTAATTGTTCTTATGTGAAATAAATATTCAATAATCTATCAGTAAGTAATACATAATATTGCAGATGACATTAACGAGTTAAAGTCTTTTATTATCAATATTTTGCTTGGTTTTAGCTTGAAATTTAACCTTTGTTTTGGTTGGTGATTTAGCGGTTTTATTACATATTTACAGAACGCGACCCCTTGATTTGCAGGGTTTAATTGCTTAGAGTGCTAATCGTTTTTCGGGTTTAAATAACCATTTTAAAGCTTAAACAACCGTTTTAAGTTTAAATAACGATTAGTTTAAATAACTAAGAAAGGATTAGATTACATGGATCCCATACTGGAAGTTAAGGGACTGTACAAGGTGTTTGGTGAAGACACCGACCGTGCTTTTACAATGATTAATGAAGGCGCGAACAAAGATAAAGTTTTCGAAGAAACAGGTTTAACGATCGGCGTTAACGATGTTTCTCTTAGCATTCAAGAAGGCGAGATTTTCGTCATAATGGGACTGTCAGGCTCTGGCAAATCAACCCTAGTACGCCTTCTTAACCGCTTGATTGAACCTACCAAAGGTAATGTGCTTCTTCGAGGCAAAGACATTGCCCACATCTCAGAAGATGAACTCCGCGAAGTCCGCCGCAACAACATCTCAATGGTTTTCCAAAACTTCGCATTGATGCCTCACATGACAGTAATTGAAAATGCCGCGTTTGGTCTTGAGCTAGCGGGTGTTGAAGTTGATAAGAGAAAACAGTCAGCATTTGAAGCGTTAGAACGAGTAGGTCTTGGCGCGTATTCGGAATCTTACCCTGATGAATTGTCTGGCGGTATGAAGCAGCGTGTTGGTTTGGCTCGTGCTCTAGCTTGCGACCCCGATATTCTGTTAATGGACGAAGCCTTTTCTGCACTCGACCCTTTGATTCGTACTGAAATGCAAGACGAGCTAATTCGACTTCAAAATGACGATAAGCGAACAATCGTATTCATCTCGCATGATTTGGATGAAGCGATGCGTATCGGTGATCGAATTGCGATTATGCAAAATGGCGAAGTGGTTCAAGTAGGTACTCCTGACGAGATCTTAAACAGCCCAGCGAACGACTACGTTGAAGCTTTCTTCCGTGGTGTGAATGTAGCAAGTGTTCTTACGGTGAAAGACATTGCGCGTAAGAAGCCGGCTGCGGTATTTAAGAAATCAGAACACGACGGTCCAGCTTCAGCTCTGCAAATCTTGATGGATAACGACCGTGAATACGGCATCGTTGTTGAGAAGAGCAGTCACTACTCAGGCATTGTGTCTATCGAGTCCCTTCGTAAAGCCCATAAAGAGAACAAATCATTAGTTAGCGCACAGCTAGATGATGGCTTAACTCTGAATCCAGATTTACCAATCAATGATGTACTTGGCCTTGTGGGTGGCGTGCCTTATTCCGTTCCTGTTGTGGACGATAAAGGTAATTACTTCGGCGTTGTGACGAAATCACGACTGCTACAAACATTGGATAAGGGATAGATCATGTCGTCGGAACAAACAAATAATGACCCATGGTCACAGTCTGCACCTGCCGCTCAACCTGCAAGTGATCCTTGGGGCCAAGCCGCTGATACTTCTCCATCTGCAGATTGGCTAAGCAGCGAAACCGTAGAAACCATTCCTTTTGATCCACTTAATCCTTTTGCAGAAGCAGTTCTGCCTGTTGATACTTGGGTTGAATCTGGATTGAATTGGCTAGTTGAACACGGACGTCCGTTATTTCAAGCAATACGTGTACCTATCGATTTCATCCTAAGTTCATTTGAAACGGCTTTGGTGTCTACGCCAGCTCCGTTCATGTTGATCATCTTGTTTCTCGTCGCATGGCAGTTTTCAAATCTGAAGCTTGGTGTGGCTACTGCAGTATCGTTGACGTTCATTGGCTTGATTGGCGCTTGGTCTGAAGCGATGACCACACTTTCACTGGTTATGACGTCGGTCTTCTTCTGTCTGTTGATTGGTTTGCCCATGGGGATATGGCTCGCCCGCAGTAATACTGCGGCTAAATTCGTACGTCCAATTCTCGACGCCATGCAAACGACGCCAGCCTTCGTTTATCTCGTACCCATCGTAATGTTGTTTGGTATTGGTAACGTTCCGGGTGTCGTGGTAACCATCATATTCGCTTTGCCACCAGTGGTACGTTTAACCATCTTGGGTATTCAACAGGTGCCGGAAGATTTGATCGAAGCGGGTCACTCATTCGGTGCAAGCAAAAAGCAGATGCTATATCGAATTCAATTGCCATTGGCATTGCCAACCATTATGGCGGGCGTAAACCAAACATTAATGTTGTCGCTATCGATGGTGGTTATCGCATCAATGATCGCGGTAGGCGGTTTAGGTCAAATGGTACTGAGAGGTATCGGCCGTTTAGATATGGGACTGGCCGCTGTTGGTGGTCTAGGCATTGTTATCTTGGCAATCCTACTTGACCGTATTACCCAAGTTCTCGGGGTAAATGCAGGCAATACAAAATTACGCTGGTATCACATGGGGCCTGTTTCTCTTGTGCTAAAAGCTTTAAATCGCGGTAAACAATCAGAACTACAACTAAGGAAAAACACCAATGAATAATTCATGGAAGAGCAAACTAGCCGTTAGCATCGTTTCGACACTGGCTGTATCAACGAACGTGTGGGCAGCAAGCTTGCCAGGTGAAGGTGTATCAGTTCAGCCTGTTCAATCTTCAGTTGCTGAAGAAACGTTTCAAACACTGATTGTTAACCGTGCTTTAGAAGAGCTTGGCTACGACGTGAAATCAACACAAGAAGTGGACTACAACGTAGCTTACACCTCAATTGCAAAAGGTGATGCAACGTTCCTAACCGTAGGTTGGTTCCCACTACATGCTGATAAATACAAAATGGCAGGTGGCGATGACAAATTCTACCGCGAAGGTCAGTATGTTAGTGGTGCCGCTCAAGGTTACCTAATTGATAAGAAAACGGCAGAAAAGTACAACATCACTAATATTGGTCAGTTAACTGATCCAAAAATCGCAAAGCTGTTTGATGCAGACGGTGATGGCAAAGCAGACCTAACAGGCTGTAACCCAGGTTGGGGTTGTGAAATGGTTATCGAACATCAACTATCAGCATTCAAACTGGACGATACGGTAACTCATAACCAAGGTAACTATGCGGCTATCATCGCTGACACGATTTCACGTTACCAAAAGGGTGAATCAATCCTTTACTACACGTGGACACCGTACTGGGTGAGTGGCGTATTGGTGCCTAACGAAGACGTAGTATGGCTAGAAGTGCCATTCTCTTCATTACCTGGTGAGCGTGCGAATGTTGATACTACTTTGTCTAATGGCAAGAACTACGGCTTCCAAATGAACTCAATGCGCATTATCGCGAATAAAGAGTTTGCTAAGAACAACCCATCAGCGGCTAAGCTTTTCGAAATCATCAAACTTAACATCAATGATGTAAGTGCTCAGAACATGATGATGAGCAAAGGTAAGAACAGCTCTGCTGATATCGAAGCACACGTAAATGGTTGGATTAAAGCGAACCAAAATACGTTTGATGCTTGGATTGCAGAAGCTAAGAAAGCAACACTGTAGATTGGTACTTGTTCAGGCTCGATTGTCACCTCAGCGGAAATTATGAGCGTGTTTAGTGATTGTGTAGATCTACTAAGTCGCTTTCAAATGAAGTGAAAAGACGGCAAGCATGATGATTAAAAAGCCAGCAGTCCATTTGGATTGCTGGCTTTTTGTTTTCTGTTTCTATTCTTGAGCTTCTAGCTTCTAGCTTCTAGCTTCTAGCTTTTCGCTATAGCTCTAGCGTTCGCCTTGAACTTCGAAGTCGTCACTAACTAGACGAGCACAGCCATCCGCTTCTAATGCCCAATGTTCACGATGGACAACACCAAATGCTTTGTTCATGGTCCAGCTAGCCGTCAGAATGTAGCCGCCTTCTGGGTGTTCTTCCCACTTAACATCGGTGTAATCAACGTCTTTGAAGCCTTGGTCGATGATGTTTTGCCAAAACGCTTGAATTGCTTCACGACCTTCAAAGGTACCAAATGGACGAGCTTCCATCACACACGACTCAGAGTACTGATCCGCACAACCTTTTGCATCTTGGCTGTTGAATGCTTTCTGCCATGCGTTAATGCCTTGCTTACATGCTTCTAATACTTGGTTGTTTAACATTGCTTTTCTCCATAGCAGTCTTCTTTCAAACACTGTGTCTTTGATTTGGGTGTCTCGATAAGTTGGATTGAGTTTAGTCTTGGAAATTGATTTGAAAAACAGAGATAATAGAAAATACTGTATGTAAAAAGAGAACAATAGAATGAGTAAGCTAAAGCAGATGTCGATTTTCGCTCACATCGTAGAGCAGGGTTCAGTATCAGCTGCGGCTGAAAAGCTTGAGTTATCTAAGTCCGTCGTCAGTCAGCACCTCAAAATTCTGGAGCAAGAGCTAGGTGCTTCGCTTCTCAAACGCACAACACGCAGACAAACCCTGACCAGTATGGGTGAGCGTTTCTATTTAAGTTGCAAAGACATTAACGTGATTGCTGACTCTGCTTGGGATATGGCCAAAGCTGAGTTAGAAGAGCCACAAGGTCGAATTCGAATTACGGCTCCGAATGCGTTGATGGATTTGTTGGTCGCGCCTGTTATTGCAGAGCTGATGAAGCAATACCCAAAGTTAAAACCAGAACTGATCAGCGATGATCAGCACTTAGATTTCATGGAACACGATATTGACCTTGCGGTACGAGTGGGCAGCTCGCGTGACAGTAGCCTCAAGCAAAAGCGCTTAGGCGAGTTTAAAGACGTGCTGTGTGGCATCGAAGGTATGCGAGATAGAGAACTTGAATTTATCCCTTACATCGCCAATTCTTGGCAGGGGAAACAGGTGACTCATCATTTTAGTTCTCAAAATGAGCAAGACTTTGTCTACCAACAGCAAGCCAGCTGTACCACTAACTCTTTTCACAGTTGCCTTGCCTTGATCAAGTCGGGCGTTGGCATTGGTGTAATTCCAGATTTCTACCTTCATCAGCTATCCGATGAGGTGGTCGACATTATGCCTAGCTTTCAATTACCCACTAACACCGTTTATGCGCTGAACCCATTCGCTTCCAACACACCTATCGCCATCAAACTTTGCGTTCAAGCGTTGGAAGATAAGCTGAAACAGAGCTTTATTTAATTGATGGGAGGCTTTCAGCAAAAGAGCCCGTCAACTAAGGTGAGATAGCCAATCGGTCATTTCATCTTTTATCTCTCTACCTCTCATTTCTACCTTATCGTGTTCGTTTAATTGTGTGGATATTGGCGAAAAATCAAACCCTTACTTATAGTTAGTCTTAGTGTCTAGTTGCTTATCAAATGCTAAGAGGTTTAGTTATTGTCTGATCTTTGTACCAAATCATGCATCGAGTGTGGGTTAGTCAGCCAGTTCCGTGAATTGCCGCCGGGAAGTGAGGCATCGTGCCCTCGCTGTAAACATACTTTATGTAGTATTGGAGCAAGCAAAGGGCAGGGTGTGATGGCTTATGCATCGGCCAGTTTGATAACGCTAGTGATGAGCCTGATCTTCCCTTATATGTCTTTTAGCGTGCAAGGTATCAGTCAACAAATAACCTTGTATCAAGCTGTCGAAATGATGAACCGGCTCGATAACACTTCGATTGCCGCGTTATTGTTTCTCGCTGTCATTTTCCTTCCTGCTTATTTTCTTATTAGTGTGCTTTGGTTTTATGCATTAACAGAAAGGAAATCAAAACACTCACACGCGCCAAGCGGTTTAGCTATCTTTGTATTAAAAACATTGAGTTGGGTGAAACCCTGGTTGATGGTAGATGTATTTTTGATTGGTGTGCTCGTCAGTTTGATTAAAATTGCCGCTCTAGCCGATGTATCTATGGGTATCTCTTTTTGGGCATTTGGCATTTACGCTATGTTAGTGGTTAAGACGATGTCATTAGTCGATTTTGATTGGATTTGGGATCAGTTAATACCACCAAAACCGTTGGATGGAACTGTCACCGGTGGCCTGTTTCAAAAGCATGATCATTTAGTGTGCCATGTCTGTGGGCAAGTCCATCTCTATGATGACAATCTGACTCAATGCTCTCGCTGTCATGTCCATCTGCATCGATTTAATCCAACCCAAAACCTTCAGATAGCGTGGGCTCTATTACTCACCTCCATCATTTTCTACATCCCGGCAAACCTCTATCCAATGATGTATACGTCTGCGTTCGGGACGAGTGAAGGTTCCACAATCATAGAAGGGGTGATCATATTGTGGAATATGGGATCATACCCTGTCGCTATGGTCATTCTTCTTGCGAGTGTGTTTATTCCAATGGCCAAAATGGTCGCTTTGGCTTATCTGTATTGGAACGCAAAAAGGGTTGAGGGGCTACCAGCGCATGAAGCAAATCGTTTCCTCAAAATCTATCGTATCACTGAGTTCATTGGCCGTTGGTCGATGATAGATATTTTCGTTGTCGCAATCTTGGTTGCTTTGGTTCAACTCGACGGGGTCATGGCCATTTACCCGGGTCCCGCAGCGTTGTCTTTTGCTTCGGTAGTCATCTTCACCATGTTGTCAGCGATGATTTTCGATTCTCGAATTATATGGAAGTAATCTCCCCTAAGAGGTGTGGGACATATGGATAAACAAAACGTTTCAGATGCAGAAGTATCGAAAAAGAGTGAGATTTCACCTGTTTGGATTGTGCCGATTATCGCGGTATTGGTTGGGTGCTGGATGTTGTTCCAGTACTTCAATAATCGTGGGCCGGAGATAACCCTGATCTTGCCTGATGCCTCGGGCATTGAAGCGGGAAAAACGGCGATTAAGTCTAAAAATGTCCATGTGGGTACCATCACCGATGTGGCATTAAGTGAAAATTATGAATACATCATAGCGAAAGCTCAGATAGACAAAAAAGCCTCTCGCATGATCAATACAGAAACTCAATTCTGGGTGGTTGAGCCCCATGTCGGCACAGATGGTATTAGCGGGTTGGAGACCATTTTGTCGGGGTCGTATATTGAATTGAAGCCGGGTAAATCGAGTGAATCTCAATTGAAGTTCGATGTGCTAGACACGCCTCCGGTCGCAGGGCCAGATACCAAAGGAATAAGAGTGGTGGTCTCACACAACAAGGCGAATCAACTCAATGTTGGCGAGCCGGTGTTACACCATGGTTTTGTTGTCGGTCGTGTTGAAAAAACGAGTTTTGATTATCAAAAGAAAGAGGGTAAATACCAACTGTTTATCTTCGCGCCTTACGATGGTTTGATCTTCGAAAAGACTCAGTTTTGGTTATCTTCAGGAATTGATGTGAGGTTTGGTGCCAATGGCTTAGACGTTAACTTCGCATCGATCGAAAGCATATTAACGGGTGGTGTGAGCTTTGATGTCGCGGAGAGCATTAAACCGGGGTTACAGATCAAAGAAAACTTGCACGAGTATACGCTTTACGACAACTACGATGCGGTACTACAAGGTAAATACACCACTTCGATTGACTACGTATTGTTGTTTGAAGAATCGGTTCGAGGTTTAAGAAAAGGTGCCCCAGTCGAATATCGTGGTGTCCGGATTGGTACGGTGGATACGGTGCCGTTACAGATTCGCATGGACAAAGATGGCAAGGTATCGAATCGAATTCCAATCTTAATTAAGCTAGAAATAGAGCGTGTTTCGGAAGTCTTTAGAGCCGTAAATGCTGAAAGCTTTGCTGAGCGGGTCAAACTTCAGATGGGAGAGGGCTTAAGGGCGACGTTGAAAACAGGTAACTTGCTCACGGGCGCGTTGTTTGTCGATATTAACTTCTATGAAGACGAAGACCCTTACGAGCCGAGAGAGTTTGATGGTTATCCTGTATTCCCCGTCGTGCCGGGTGGCTTCACTGAGATTCAAAAGCAGATCACCGATTTCCTAACCAAGATTAATGAGCTTCCGCTGGATGCGACTGTTGCTAACTTAAATGGCTCGCTTGCCTCTTTAGACACCACTTTGAAGAGTATGGATGAATTACTGGACAGCGAGGGCGCAAAAGCGTTGCCTCAAGATCTGAGCGAAACCATGAAGCAACTTGAAACGACATTAGAAAGCTACGACGATGATTCTGACGCCTACAAGCAATTGATCAGTGCATCTGAAGAGTTGGAGCATGTGCTTAAAGAGCTTCGCCCATTGATCAAGGTATTAAACGACAAACCAAATGCGTTGGTGTTTGGCAGCGATGTGGAAGAAGACCCGATTCCAGTTAAGGGAGTGGAATAATGAGAAAGCTATTGATATCACTGGTTATGTTGGTCGGACTCTTGGGATGTGCGACTCCCACTGATGGCACTAACGCCTATCTCTTGCCGAAAAGTACACTAGATAAACCAATCTTTAAGGTAAAAACTCGGGTAGAGCTACCTGATTACTTGGACACCATTGGCATCGCTTATCGCAAATCTGAAAATGAATTAGTTTCTGCACGCAAACATGTGTGGGCGGAAAATCTAGAAGGGTTACTCGAAGAGAGGGTCAACAGTTCTAATGCTACGGGCGCTGCAGATAAAGAGCTAACGATAACCTTTGAGCAGTTCAATGGATCTTATACAGGTAACGCAGAAGTGAAAGGAACTTGGGTGCTAAGCGAACAAGATGCAGAGCTTGCGCGTGCTGAGTTTGATTCTAAGGTGCCATTGAAAGAAGCAGGTTATGAAGCACTTGTTGAGGCGTTAGGTGAAGGGCTGGATGAGGCCCTGTCTGATATCCAGTCGCAGTTACCTTAAAGGTCATTTTTAGAGCTGTTTTCTATTTGGTAAATCTCGGTTTTCCTCGTTTGTTTGGTTGTTGATGGCTAAAGTAAATCCATCGAAAGAAAAAACGAATGATGAAATACAGAGGTGATGTATGAAAAAATTAATCGCACTAGGCCTAATGGCTCTTTCAATGAATACAGCGTTTGCGGCAGATGGTAATTACACAGGTACAATCGATATGAACCTGACAGCCCCGAACCAAACTAATGTAGAGCGTGTTGAATCAGAACCTGTATTACAAGGCCGCAACGAAGCATCTGCTGGTGGTTTAAAATTCCAAACTGACACTCAAGATCACGCGATTGAGTTAACCGGTCGTCGAGATTAACCCAAATTTCTAGATTTAAAGAAGCCACCGTTTATACGGTGGCTTCTTTATAATTGGAGTCTATAACAACTCAACCATATTTATTAATGAAAGATATAACATGCTTATTACTAAGCAATTCGATCTTGTCGATGGTTAATATACAGTATCGGTATGACTTGTTTTTAAAGGTGATATTCGACATCTCTTCTGTTGGCTCTGAGAACTTATAGATCTCAAACCCGAGATTCTTCATTAGCTCTAATGCGTTTGGATTTTTTATGATCATCGAATACTTTTTAATTTTAGTATTTCTTGCAAGAAGCTTCATATCGGAAATCAGGTTCGCAATAGATTGTTCGCGCTTCTCGGAATGACCGCTAACCACAATGTAATTTAAGTTATGATTAGAATCTAAAGAGCATGCTTGCTTAATATGCAGATGCTTATTTCGGTATTGCTCGAATACCTCTTCGTTGAAGAAAAAACCTAGGCTATGACTAACAATATCGCCATTAACATCGACCATTTTTCTGCCATGTGCTTTTTTTTCACTGCAATAGAGAAACAGGTCGATAGTATCAAGAGCTGAAGGGTCCACCTTTGTATATTGCGAAATCAGCTTTATTCTATCTATTACTGCTTTGTCATTCTGATCTGTCATCAAGGGCATTATCTGACAGTCGCAGCCTTCTTCTATCTCCCCTTTAGTGATAGATGATATTCGGCTTTGAAACGAAAAGAACCTCTCACGAAGGAAGTCTTCAAGTAGTACACTGTCTTCGTTATCTTCTGAATTAAAGGATTTCAACGTTGTATACAAGTCCAGGCCAAGGCAGTCCAATAGCTTTAGGGCTTTGTAATTACTTGGCTTTACTTTGCTATTTTCCCATCGATTAATCGTTACGACATCTACAGAGCTGAATTCATCATCTAAGTGATTGATGTATGCCGCGAAATCCTTTTGCGTTAATTTCAATTTTTTACGTGATTCACGCAGTAAATGTGAAAATTTCATCGTGGTAGAATATCCATCTTTGATTAGTGACATAACGTTCCGATTCGTCAGATAGTCTATTTTATCAATAGTTAATATACAGTAGCTATAATATTTTTTTTTGAATGTAATATTAGATTTTTCAGCAGAAGGTGCTGAAAATTTGAATACTTCAAATCCCACTCCCTTCAAGAGTTTCATCATATTGGGATCTTTTACTAAAACAGAGTATTTCTTTATGTTTTTGCTTTGAGAAAGTAACTTTATATCTGAAACTATATGCTCAATCACATGGTGTTCTGTTTCTGAGTGCGAGCTTATATTAAAATAATTTATGTTCTTGCTTGATTTTAAAGAGCAGGCCATTCTTATATCCAGCTCTTGAGTCTTTAATATTTCAAATTGATGCTCTTCAAAGAAAAAGCCTAAGTTGTGACTCACAATCTCGTCATTTCCATTTATGAGTTTGTGACCGTGTGCTTTTTTCTCACAGTAATAGAGATATATACCGAATCAACTTGAAGATGCAGGCTTGAGAATCTGAAAATTATCATTAATTCGAGATGTCAAAGAGCCTGCGATCTCTGGAAGAGTCACTGCAAAAAATTGGTCTATTGCCTCCTTGAAGTCCCGTTTTCTTTTGAAGTAAACGTTGTTCCTCGACTTCTCATTCATTACTTTCCATAGCCGCTCTATTGGGTTGAGGTTTGGGCTGTAAGGTGGAAGATAATGCAGTTCAATATTCAGGACAAACGCCGCATCTTTGACTAAGTCACTGCGGTGATACCCCGCACCATCTAAGATGATATGAAGCTTATGGGTTAACGGATAACTCTCTCTTAACTTACAGAAAAAGCGAACAATCGTTTCACTGTTAATGTTCTCATAGTCGTGAACAATGGTTGCACCGATATCCGATAGGTTCAGTGCGCCAATAATGTTCAATCGGCTACGATTACCCGTTGTTTCAATCACTTTATCCTGACCAGTTCGTATCCAGCCACGAGATATTTTTGTTGATAGTGTTGGGTGAACTGCATCAATAAAGACTATCGATTCATCCTCGCCACAGCTTGCCTTTAGCGCTTCATAAGCCTCGATGAAAGCTTGTTGTTTTGCTTCATCAAATTTGTGTGGAACGCCTTTCGGCTGCTTGTAGCTAAAACCATTGTGGTGAAGCCATTTGTTCATACCAGAAACCGTGTAATCAAGTCCAAATGTCTCTTTAACGTAGGCGACAATTTGATGCGTGTGAGAATAGGTTTTCTCAGTCAAATGCTCGATTAGGTGCATGGTTTGAGTTGCAGAAAGCTTGCTTTGGCTTCCGCCATTTTCAGGCTTAAGTTTTTCAGAGAAAACATAATCACTGAGATGACGAGCAACAGTCGATTCGTGAATACGAAGAGCTTGTGAAATCATAGTCTGACTCCAGCCTTCAGAAGCCAGCAAAACAGCCTTAATACGGTCGCAGACCCGACTATCACGTTCAATGTCGTGCATTTGTTCGAGTTGTAGTTTCTGCTGAGGAGTCAGTGTAATTTTCATGGTTCGTAGCATGATCCTGATTTTAAAGAAAATCAAGCACCTTCAATGATCACGGGTATAAGTCAATTTGATTCAGTGGTGAAATGTCTACTTTGGTGAACTTAGAAAGTAGTTTTATTCTGTCAATGACGCCAGTGTCGCACTGCTTTGACATTAAAGGCAGTGACTTAAAGTTGCGATTGCCTTGTTGCTTATTCAGGCCTGATACTGCTGAAATTCTACTTTGAAATGAGCCATAAGATTCGTTTAAAAACAGATCGATTAACGTATCTTTTGGGTCAGATTTAAAGCTTCTTATTGTACCAAACAAGTCCCCCCCAAGGTACTGCAAGATCTTGAGTGCTTTGTAAGCGCTAGGCTTTACCTTGTTGTTTTCCCAACGATTTATCGTTACAACATCAACCGCATTAAACTCATCATCTAGGTGGTTTAAGTAGGTTGCAAATTCCGTTTGTGTAAATTTAAGTTCCTTTCTTAAGTTACGTAGCAACTGTGAAAATTCACTCATCTTAAAACACTAACCTTTTGATAATTAACTTAATAAGTTGATTCTAATTTAGACATCCGACTCGCTATTTAACATCGCCATCAATTTGTTTTTTATGGATGTTAATTGTTCAGAATATTTGAACTGTATGTTGCGCATGTCCCTAAAAGGCAAAGTGCCAAATTAGTGACGTCAAATCTATGGCATTCGGCCTAGAGACTTGTCAATCTACTGTGAAGTGCGCGTTAATGTTCAGATACAACCTTATCTTTCTCTTATCCATTTTATTGGTTCCATTTGCCTCCTATGCGGACACTACCGGCTTAACAATGGACCTGTCTGTTGATAGTGCGTCTTACGACAATGACCAGGAAGTGGTTTATACGCTTGTTTTAACGAATGAGTCGGATACAGCCATCCATGGTTTTGACGTTAAAGATGAGCTATTAAATATCTTAACGACAGACGATGAAGGGAATAACGTTAACGCCTTTACTGAGGTATTGATTGAAGCTCGGTCGAACGTTCTTTCGTCACCGGGCACTTACAATCGTTTTGGTAATCTAGAAGCGACTGACGTTCGTGTTACGGCGGGCGGGTCGGTGACCTATACGATGACTGCTACAGTTTCTAGTGATGCGGCGGGTACGATTGATAACGTGGCAAGTGCAAGCTCTGGACCTCTCGATTCTGTTGAATCAAATACGGAATCCATTCAGAGAAGTTTGTACCAACACGATGTTGTGGTGTCAGTCGATAAGACAAACTACCAACTGAATAAAGAACTGACGTACTCGATCAAGGTATCGAATACTGGCGATACGGTGATTCAAACGCTTGATGTTCACGATGCAATTTCAGATATTAAGGCACTCGACATTGATGGCGTTCTTCAACAGGCCTTCACTAACAATGTGAACTCAGCCGAGGTACAAGGTGGCGATAGTGATGCAGGTACCTTTAGTTCTTCAGGGGACTTGTCAGTCGCTGATGCATCGATAGATATTGGTGGATCTATCACCTACACGATTCGAACGACTGTTGCCGACAAACTCGTCGGCGACATCGTTAATGACAGCATAACGGCGGAAACACGAGATGCTCTAGTAACGGGTGATGTAATCACCACGCCACCTACACAACCTAATATCACTCTGAAACATACCTTAAACCAAACAGATAACTACCTTGTTGATGATGAGTTCTCTTACACGGTTACCGTAACCAACCAAGAAGACTCTGGTATTGCGTATCACTATTCTGTTCAGCAATTACTTGCCGACCTTGAAACTGATTTAGGAAACGATGTTAGCGATGATAGAAATGCTAACGATACAACGGGTAATCCTTACGAATCTTGGACCAATCAAGTTATTACTATTGGTGCTAACAGTACTTCTGAACTGGCCGTTAGCGGCGTTGAATCCAACCGTTCACTGAACGATACAGTCTCTATTTACCCTGGTGAGGAGATCCTTTACTCGGTTGAGGTCGATGTAAGCCCTGTGTCTATAGGCGAAATTCCTAAAGTTATCGCGCGCGTCGTGAATGCTGAAGGCACGGCAGATTCCGCTGATGTGGTGACTACTCCTCTAAATACGGAAGATGTTTTAGATTCTTCATCAAGCCAAATTACTCGTAACAAGAACACAACGGATACCACTTATGTGCCCGGAATAGCGGGTGAAAATGAAGTTGTATACGACATTGTTATCTCCAACAAAGACACTGAATTTTTCGCAAACGATATTGAAGTGATCGATAAATTTGCTTGTATCGTGACAGAACAAGCCGATGGCACTAATGCTTCTGCGTTCTCCGAATGGAAACTGGAAGTGGATGAAAGCAGTGGTGAGGGTTCTAACTATGGTTCATTTAATTATGGGGCTTGGACAACGAACGACATCAACCTAAAAGTCGATCTTGCTCCTGAGGGCTTTGTTCACTATAAGCTGACAGCAAAAGTAGCAGATACCAGTGTCGGTCAAATTGTCGATGATGGTACCGATGCAGGCTTGTGTCTGGGAGATAACCTAGGTGAGTCGGGTTCTGGCGTACAAATGCCAAACTCCAAGTTGAAAGTACAGAAAGAGGTGGATTCTCGCTACTACTCTGCAGGTGGCACACTCAATTATGAAATTACTGTAGAAAATAATGGTGATGGCTACGCGATCGATGTACCTGTTTATGATGATTTAGTGTCAGTCATGACCAATTCAATCGATGGTACGCCAATCAACGCGTATTTGAGCTGGGAAGTGACGGCGAAATCTTACGGTTCAGATAACTTAGTATCAACAAACAGTGATCCCGGATTCAGTGGTGAGATTGAAGGTGATCAGAGTAATAAAAAGATCCTTGATGTAAAGGCTAAATTAGCCCCTCACGACAAAATCATCTACAGCATTGCAGCAGTGGTAAATCCGATTGCAGATGATGAGATTCGAAATCAAGTGACGGTAGACAGCGTGCTTTATTCCGACAGAGGTTCATACCCGAGGGACTATTACCTAGTCTTGGATAAACGTGTCGATGGTAACAATGAGCAAAGCGCTTACACTGACACGACAGAGGAAGTGACTTATAGGATCAGCATTACCAATCCTGAAGGGAATGGTTTTGCGTCTAACATCAATGTCAAAGATGAAATCAGCACGATAAAAGCTGAGCTACTGCATGTTCCGGGTGCAACCAAGCAGGTGTTCTCTTCGTGGACGATCAGTGCTGAAAAAGAAGCAACCTCTCCTTGGGCAGAAGCCGTTACTGATCCTGGTGAATTCTTAGACGGTGAGGACTTGGATGCCGTTGCACAAATCCCGCCGGGCGCAACTATTACGTATACCATTGTCGGTAAATTGGATCGAAGTGATGATACTGAAATCCTCTGGGGAGACTTCAGCAATACTGCAACGGTCACGGGCATTGATACCAACCTATCGGATACCGTTCACACCTACCCAAGTGAACCTAATCTTATTGTCGATAAGACGGCTCAAAACTCTGACTTTGTGGGAGGAGAGCGTACTACCTTCGATATTTATATTTATAACCGAGGTGTTGGCTACGCAAATGACGCAACGGTAAAAGACAGTATTTCAGCGCTTAACTTCTTTGAAAGTTGGACTATTGTCGGTTCAACCAATACGGATGAGCCGGGATCTCGCTACGGTGATATCTCTGACAATGCAGACATCGATACTGATGTGGATATTACTCCTGGCGGGTGGGTGCACTACGAAGTCAGTGGTGTTGTTAAGTCTGATTATGAAGAAGACCAAGTATCAAACCGTGTTGATGTTTATGACCCAATTACAGACCGTGAACACAGCTCTTCTGCACAAATAGACAACTCGAACAGTGCTTATGACATCAATGTATCACTAGCCAAAACGACCGATGTGGTTCGTTACACGCCGGGTGAAGATCTCACTTACACTATCGTAATTAGTAACAATGGAGATACAGACGAAACTGATCTTATCTTTTTGGATCGATTGAGTGAGATCACCACAACGCTTGCCAACGATAAAGATGGTGAAGTGGAAGATCTTGTCGATCAAAATCCGTTTGAGTATTGGTCGGTTGATAGTGGTGCGGGTTTTGGGCCTGATACGACTGAAGATGTAGAGATCCCACTGACGATTAAAGCTGGTGAGCTTGTTACCGTCCGCATTAAAGCGCGTGTCAAAGACAATGCGGTATCGAATGGAGTCGCAGATAGAGACGCCGGTATCATCCGTAACGAAGCGGTGTTGATTCATGCTGACGATGCTGATTGTACCGACGACTGCGAGTACGCGAAACGTGCCGTAGCTGAAAACCATCAAGTTCACAATAACGGCACAGTGGTTCGGACGACCAATATCAACCGCTACTCTCCGGGCGATGAACTGACTTACACCATCAAATACAACTCTCAAGATGGGCACGGCTATCGCAACAATGTTGACGTCAATGAACTGATCAATGATATCTCGGTTGAGCTTCAAGACGGCACGTCAGGTAATCCATTCTTCGACGATTCGGTTGGTGAAAACAAGTTTACGGTTTCGGTGGCTAAGAGTGACCCTGTAAACGCGGGTACAACCGATGGCACAAAAGACGGCAATGTTGCAGACGACACGAATATCGTGACCTCTATTGATATTGATGCCGGAGAAGATGTGACTTATACGGTGACAGGTATCGTTAGACCTGATGCGACTGGTGATATTCATTACCGTGATACCGTGGTGCTTCCTGATGACTACCACCTCTCTTTTGATAAAACCACGGACGAAGTGGTGTATGAACCTGGTAAGACGGTTACTTATCATTTAGTCGTTGAGAATGACGGTAAAGGTAATGCTCACGACATTCCAATCGTCGATAACCTCAAAGATATTACAGTCGATCTCGTAGACGGTACGACTGGGCCTGCTTATTCAACGTGGACCATTACATCTATCGCATCTGGCACCGATTCTGAATATGTAGACGCAGGTGCGGGCGCCGGTAAGGTTTACACATCAACAGACAGCAATTTAAACGAAGAGGCCGATATTCCGATGGGAGCGACACTTGAGTACCAAGTAGTCGCGACCATTAATGACAAAGCTAATGGCGGTGTTGTTAATGTATTGACCGTTGATGGCGACACGATTTCTCACAATATTCAACAAGAAGCTCGTAAAGTCGATTTTGAGAAAAATATTTTGGCTTACTACGATACGGATGGTAAAGAGATTCCGGGTGCGACAAGTTACATGCCTGGGGGTTACATTGAATATGAAATCTTAATCGAGAATATTGCGAGCGCTCACGTTGATGATATGAGTCTGCGTGATGACATCGACCAAATTAACACTCAATACTACGATGAAACTCGTGGTCCAGCATTTGATAGTTGGTCCATCGAAACGTTTACAGACAGCTCAGGAATCTCTGACCCAGACGTTGATAACTCGATTCAAGATAACCAACCGATTGATACGCACTTCGATATCTCTGCAGATAATTTTGGTCGCGCAACGTCATCAGCTTTTGTGCGTTATGTTGTTAAAGCTAAAATCAGTCCTAAAGCAGTAGGCTCGTTTACTAACAGAGCTTACATTGACGAAGACTCTGGAAACGAACTGATAGCGGTTTCTCCGCCTGCGTCGATGTCTGACCCCGAAATAGCATTCTCGAAAAAGGCGTTCTATGACGCTGGCTTCTCCTCGGACAAATCTGAATATTCTCAAGCCGCAGGTGAGAGTGAGGTTTACTACCGCGTTCAAATTAAGAACACGGGTAATGGCATTGAATATGGCTCTCGCCTCGAAGATACCATTTCAGAAATTCAGACTCGTATTGCAGAAGATGCCTCGACTTCTGGCAGTGACCCAGTCGGGCAGCCATTTTTGTCTGGTTGGGAAGTGCAGTTAGAAAAAACGGCAGCGGTTGATTCGATTACGGACGCGGTTGACTTTGTTTCTGGTAACAACGTTGATATTGATAACGACATTGTTATCGCGCCTCAAGAAAGTCTAATGTTCACTATTCATGCTGCGATTCGTGAAGATGCATTGGGTGAAATCATCAACAAGGCAAGTTACGACGGCAATGTTCGTAGTTCCAAACTAACACCGCTTGGAAACAATATCAGTGTTGAAAAACGCGTAGTGTCGATTAATGGTAATCCGTTTAACGATGGAGATACCTATCTGCCGGGCGACGAAGTTGAGTATGAGTTTGTGGTCACTAACCCTGAAAACGGTTGGGCAAATGATATTCAGATCAAAGACACGGTAAAGGATATTCAAGTTGAGGTTATCGGCGGAACAATGGAATCCGCTTTTGTTTCTGGCGATATCACTCACGAAGGCAGCAATGGTATTGATGCTAACGTCGATACTTATGTTCCTAGCTATAATCCAAACAGTAACCTGAATATTGAAACCGATATTGCCGCGGGTGAAGTGTTGACGTTCAATCTAAAAGGAATTATTCGTGACGACGCGTTGGGTACTATCGAAGCTAACCAAGTGTCGGCAGAAAATGAGTCAGCGACATCAGAAACTATCCCACCTCAAGAAGCTGAGCTCGACTATTTCAAAACCTTGGTTTACACCGATGGTGAATCGGCTGGTTGTTCAGTTCCCTCAAACGATGGCAGTAGTTGTACCTACGCACCACGCGGGGATGTTGAGTATCAAGTTACGCTAGAGAATACGGGTGATAGCATCGCGAATGACGTGAGTGTTATCGATGCCATTCATACCATCAAAACCGAAGATGGTGATGATGCGTTCTCTGAATGGACCACCGCGATTGCTGTGGAACCTGTTGGTTCTTATGACGTACGAGGTAACTACAACGGCAGTGTGCCATTGAATGCAACTGTCGACCTTCGCCCAGGTGAGCACATTGTATTTGACGTGAAAGGCAGAGTTTCTGCATCAGCGACAGGTACCATCACCAATACGGCACAAGTGAATGGCGATAACACCAACGATATTGTCCTCAACCCTGGTCGCTCGAACATTCTAGTTGATAAGTGGACGGATACGCCTGATTACGTACCGGGTGGCACGGTGAATTACTACATCGATATCACCAACGATGATGTGGATACTGGCCTGTTCTCTATCCGTGACATCATCAGTGGTTTTGAAGTTGAAACTGTCGACGGAACAATGCAAACCGCACTGACGGAGTGGACTTTTGATTATGATGTTCTGGCTAACTCTGCGCCGTTAGATCCCAATGCGAATGACTTCTCTGAACTAGACAAGCTGGTCTCGCAAAGTAGCCCAGACATCGATGTCCCTGCTAAGTCTCTCAAGATCGCAGGCCGTGATGATGCGGGTACTGGCGGCGGTGACAAGTACACAGCAGTTCGTATCTATATCGAAGGTAAGGTTCGTGATGACGCGATTGGTCGCTTTACCAATACCGCTTATCTGCGACACGGTTTAGACGATTCAAAGATGATTCGTTTGAGAGAAGGTTACATCACTCCTAAATCGGGAAAGCTGGTATTAACCAAAGAAACCACACCGATTGCAGAACCTGATGCTAAGTATCAACCGGGTCAACCTATCTCATACAAGATCACCGTGGCTAACACAGGAGAAGGTTACCTTGTAGATCAAGTCTTGACGGATCGTATCGATACCATCATGACTGAAGTGGCTAACAGCCCGGATCAAGAGCAAGCATTGACCGGAAGTTGGGTCATCAGTGATGAAAAGATTGATGGTAGCGGTGATCCAACACTGAATGCTCGCAAAGATGTGTCTAATACCACTCAAGGTTACAGCGCCACTTACAGCATTCATCCTGGCGATAGCTATTCATTTGTTGTAACCAACACGACAAATGACAAAGCCAAAGGCGAGATCACCAACGTAGTCAAAGTGGCTGGCGATGATGGTGAGTACACCGCAGACGCGACTTATATTCCAGAAGACGCGCAAGTTGAGATCACGAAAGACGTTGATAAAGCAGAGTACCTTCCGGGAGAAACACTTCAATACACCGTGACCGTTAAAAATAACGGCTTAGGTTGGGCAGAAGACGTTGCGATTGAAGATGCGCTTAAATCGGTTGAAACCACGATCGCTGGTGGTGAGACGAAGCAAGCCTTTGATCCTGCTTCAATCCAGATTTCAGCAGTATCGACGACGGGTGAAACGCCAGTACCAGACACAACCAGTGGTGAAGACCTCAACGAGACGCTCGATATCGCCCCGGAAGACAGCATTGTGTTCACGATTCAAGTCACGACGAATGCGCTTGCGACCGGTGATATCACCAATATGGCCTCTGCTACTTTTGACGGCACGACTTTAGATGACAAGGCAACCAGCACTCCTGTATTAGCGATGGTTTCTGTCGAGAAAACGGTCGACACTCCATCGTATGAAGTGACTAAGTTGAGCCACTACGAGATTAAGGTAACCAATAGCTCTGATGCTTTTGCTTCTGCGGTTCAGCTGCAAGATATTATCAGCGACATTGAAGTAGACACCACGACAGACAAACAAGAATCGGCCTTCCTAATGTGGGAAGTGAGCTTTGAAGCGAGCGATGACCGTACGGTTGTTACTCCGGAGAGCTTTGAGTTGAGTGAAGACATCGACGCTACCATGGATATCGCTCCACAAAGTACAGTGACGTTTCATGTTGAAGCATTGATTCGTACAACTGCAATTGGCGATATCAGTAATACGGCGACCATCACTTACAACGGGACACCACAAGATTCTACGGTAGTCATGACGCCGAAGGATTCTGAGTTTGTAGCGACGAAAACCAATGTACAGACCGAGTATATGCCGGGTGGTGAATTAGAGTTCCTGATCACGATTGAAAATACTTCAAATAACAACATCAATGACCTAAGTGTTGTCGATGACATGAGCACTATTGAAGTTGAATATTACGATGACACAACTGGGCCTGCTTTTGTTTCTGGCACCACCTCTATGGTGGTGGAGTCAACCACTGTAGGGACGATGGCTGAACAAATCAGCCCAACGGAATACAGCGTGGATATTGCACCGCATGGCACGGTTGTGTTCCGTTCAAAAGGTACCGTAGTCGATACCGCGACTGGACAGATCATCAATACTGCGCAAGTAGACGGCGGCGATGTAGTCAGCCCTCCGGTCAACACCGTTGCGGCGGTTGTTCAAGCTGAGCTCTATACAGACGCACCTTATTACGTGCCGGGTGACCAGGTTGAGTACCACTTAGTGGTGCAAAATATTGGTCGTGGTATAGCCAAAGATGTTGCTATTTATACACAGTTCGCAGAATCAATGGGCGATTACATTGGTGGTATTACTGGAAACTCATTTGATGAAGGTACATTAACCGCAACGTGGGAAGGAGCAGAAACTCAACCGGGCACGTTTGAAGATAATAGAGACTTGTCGACCGTTGTCGATATTGCACCTGGCGGCAATATTGATTACACCTTCATTTTGACAGTCAATGAAGACATGCTGACTAACATTGACGTCTTTGGCTATTACCTTGACTTAACTGGTAGTTCAACGAAGCGTGCTCGCTCTAAAGATATGTCGGATTCTGAAGCTTCGAAGCAGATAACTGGCAATCAGGTGTCAGCTTTGAATTTACCTCCAGTGGGTGCTGATCTGGTTGTCGAGAAGCGTTCAGACAAACCTGAATACACTGAAGATGACGACAGTGTCACTTATTACTTGGCCGTGACCAATAATGGTTTAGGTAATGCTGCGAATGTTCGTCTAACCGATGAAATCAGTGAACTGCAAAATAGCGTCGGCAATAACGTGTTTACCGACTGGACGATTGAAGGTGTGGAAGTCGATGACACGGGCGCAGTGATTCAACGTCATAGCTTCCCATCGAGTAAAGATTTAGACACCACCGTTAACCTGAAGTCCCAAAAACGAAATGCCTATGCATTTGAAGTGGTGGGTACGCTAGGTAAAGGCTTGGATGACGACATCACTAATACCTTTACGGCGAAAGAATCTGACGGTACCGAAACCAGCGACAGCGTAACCACTCACATCAAGAAGATTCCAGATAACTCTGGGATATTGGAACTGACCAAGTCTGCACTGCAAGATACCGCACAAGTCGGTGATGCGGTTGAGTACGAGATCATCGTTGAAAACAATAATGAATCTTACTTTAAGAACGTGACGGTAGAAGACCGTTACCCGGGTGGTTTGAAATACATCGTGGACACGTCAGAAATCGTGTTGAGCGGTATTGATGGTGAGTTTGGTACGGAAGACGATCAGGTTCTCTCTCAAGAACCATCAGACACTGGCAAGCTGATGTTCACTTCGTTGAACTTTGATCCGGGCGAGAAGCTGCGTATCCGTTACCTATTGCGTGTATCGGTAGGTGCCACCTTCGGTGACTACATCAATACCGCAGTCGCAAAAGTGGATGGCTCGGCGGTTTCTAATGAAGATACTGCCAAAGTAACCATAGAACCGGACAAGGTGTTCGATACCTCATCGATCATCGGTAAAGTTTTTGAAGATCACAACAAGGATGGGTTCCAAGCAGACGCAACCGCGTTTGATGTTGAGTTAAGCGCGAACCTAGCAACGCAAGGCTACATTGCCGACTCGACACACATCATCCGTGATGGTCAAGACGTTGCTGTTCAAGATGGTGCGATAACCACTGGGCTTGAGCAGGGCTTGGATCTTGGCGATCTTTGGGGTCATTCAGTAAACCGAACACTGCCAGAAACCAGCAAAGTGGTGATTCAATTTAAGACTCGCACACAGCAGAGCTTTGATTTCTTTGTCACGACCGATGCGGGCTCCCGTATCGAGTTTGATGTACAAGGTCAGATTCAGTTTAAGCATGAATCCGATAAGAAGAAGGGACTGAGCGCGGAAAACCTCAATGTAACCAGAAACCTATATCGCGATGGCGAGGATTACCTGTGGGAAATCGTTATCGAGAACAAAGGTATTTACGAAGATGGTATTCCGGGCGTTAAGTTAATGACGGTTGAGGGAATCGTTATTTACACAGACCAGTACGGTCGTTACCACGTGCCCGACCAATGGGTACTCAATAAGAAAGGTAAGAACTTCCTAGTGAAGTTGGACACTGATTCGCTATCCACCTCTATGGAAGTGGTGAGCGAAAACCCGAAAGTGTTGCGAATTACCCCGAACAAGCTCACCAAGTTCAACTTTAGCGTTCATCGCAAAGAGCAAGAAAGTGAACAGAAGTAAGCCATTGGAACCGTATCTGGAAATTGTATGAAAGTATTTAGTAAGTCTCGTTTAGCGACGTGTGTGTTGACTGCCATCCCTGTAATGGCGCTAGCAAAAGACACTGGTAAGCTTGAAAAACTCGGCTCTGAGACGACTGGCATTGAAATCACCAAACCGAACCAAGACCAAGACAGCTCGCGTATTTACCTAGAGCAAGGCGCTATTTGGGCAAGCCGTGACATCACTCGCTTTGACCCAGTGTTAGATGTCAGTGTCAGCGATGAATTAGAAGTTGAGCAAGGCACACTGCGTGACAGCGTCGGATTCACCATCACCACTAACTATGGTTACTACATCAAGAAGTACCAACTGGAAGTGTACCGTGTTGGTGACTTTGGTTTGTCTGAGCCAATCGCTGTGCTTGATGGCGATAAACTGGCAAACGATTCTGACATCAACTGGGATGGTCAAACCGATGTTGACTACCAGTTTGAAGTCGGTGAGCAGTTGATGTTCCGCCTAAAAGCGTGGGACAAAGATGGCAACATGGACGTGACCACAGTGGGTGTGACGGACTTGGTGAAGCCTGACTCTGAAGTCGATATCGATCGAAACGACAACGACGATGAAGAGAGCAAAGGCAAAAGCTACGGACAAGCTAAACTGATGCGTCACAACATCCCGACAAATGCAGGCTTAGCCAAGTTCATTGGTACCGGTTTAAAAGGCGTTGATAGAGTCATCATTGGTGAAGACGAATTTGACGTTGAAGATGGTAACTTATACGCAGAGCAATACCTACCAACAGATTCCTACATTTTCCCAACTAAGGTTGTGTTTGATAACGGTGATGAACGCCGCTACAAGCTTTACGTTCGTATCCCAGATACTTACTACGCGCAAACGGGTTTGGCTGATCTTTATGTTGGTAAGAACAATGTTTCTGGCAATAGCGATGCATTAAGTGTCGATGACCAGTATCAAGATGACATCTATAATCAAGGTCGTTTGGCGTACTTTGGTCAGGGTAAATTTGGTGACAAGCTTCGCGTGACCACTCACTTCGATACTCGAGAAAGTGAGATAAAAGACATGTTTAAACATCCGTTCGCATCAGACGATTCGGATGTATTCGACATCCTCGAAGATGACGATGAGCTGTATTACGGCAACTATGGCGACAGCTCAAACATCGAAAAAGTAGTCAACACTAAGGGTAAGGTTTACCTCAACGTTGAATACGATAAATCGCAGTATTTATGGGGTAACTACAATACAGGCTTAACCGGTACTGAGAACAACGATTACAACCGTAGCCTCTATGGTTTCAAGGCTGATTATCGCACTCGCGATACCACACAATACGGTGAAGACCGCTTGAATGTGGTCGGTTTTACGGCTGAAGCTGACTCCTTGTATGCACACGATGAGTTCTTAGGTACGGGTGGTTCTCTGTATTTCCTTCGCCACGGCGAGGCGGTACCAGGAAGCGACAAGGTTTATGTAAAAGTAAAAGATGAATATGGCCTAGTACAAAATGAAATCCCACTTGAGCCGGGTGTCGACTATGATTTTGACCCATACCAAGGTCGAATCATTCTGACCAAGCCACTCGACAATATCTTGTCTGACAGCTTTGGTAGCGTGATTGAAAACGGCGATGATTACGAAAACTTTCTGGTTGTCGATTATGAGTATGTCCCACAAGGTTCAGATTCGTTAGACGCGATGTCTTATGGTGGCCGTGCCAAAGGTTGGGTCAACGATTACGTTGGTGTTGGCGTGACGTATGCGACTCAAGAAAAAGACAATCAAGACTACGAGTCTTACGGTACGGACTTAACGCTGCGTGCAACAGAAGGTACTTACATTAAGGCTGAGTTTGCTCACAGTGAAGGTACTCAAACAGAGTCGAATTTCGTCTCAATCGATGGTGGTTTAACCTTTACGCCGATTGGCGACACATTAGAAGATCGGGAAGGTGACAGCATCCAAATTACCGCTGTGACCAGCCTTTACGATCTTGCCCCAACTATTTTTGGCGCAGTTGGTAATGACTTGAAACTTTGGTATCGAGACAAAGACGCAGGATACAGTTACGCGAGTAGCAGCGATGACCTAGAACAAGAAGCTTATGGTGCCGAGCTTCGTTTGCAAGCGACCGACCGTTTAGCGGTGCTGTCTCGTTTCTCTACCAATGAAGAGCGCGATGTCGACGGCAATTTAGAAGCGGATACTGAAACCATTGAGATCGAGACTCAAGTCAAGATCACTGAGCACATCAAGGTGTCTGCGGCGGGGCAACAAACCGAAGAGCTGAACCAAAACGATGAACAAAGTGATGCGACCCTAGCAGGTGTGCGTTTGGAATACATGTGGGACAGCGACAACAGTGTCTACATCAAAGGACAAACCACAGTCTCTCAATCGGATGACTACGACGAGAACGATAGCGCATCGATTGGCGCAGAATTCCAAGTATTGGAAGATCTGTCATTGGGGGGTGAATACACCGATGGCGACCGCGGCCAGGTTGCCGAAGCCACCGTGACTTACGATGTTTCCGATGACCACTCAACATACGTAACCTATGTTGATGATAACTACGAAGGTGAAAACAACGTGATTGTCGGTCAGCGTGCAGACCTCACTAGCAGTGTCGATTTCTACCAAGAGAACCAGTTCGTTGATGAAAACGATGGTCACGGTCGTATTGACTCGTATGGCTTTGGCTACGACGTGACGGATGATGTCGAGATGGGCATAGGTTATCAGCTTGGTGAAATTGAAGATGACGAGAACATCACCACAGAGCGTGAGTCCATCAGCTTCAATGCATCGATTGATCTGGATGACATCACTTTAAGTCACAAATTCGAATACCGAGTGGATAAGAGCGAAGACGACCCAGAAATCGCGCAACGAGAGCTGCAACAAATCGTGACGACCAACCGTTACACGCACCACTTAACGGAAGAATACACGCTGTTTGGTAAGTACAACTACTCAATTACAGAGAGTGAAACCACTGGCGAAACCATGGCGCAATTTACCGAGGCGACGGGCGGACTTGCGTATCGTCCGATCTATAACGATCGACTCAACTTACTGAGCCGTTACACCTACATTGCGGACTTCGATCAACTGGATCGCGATGTGGATTATCAAGACGAAACCAGTCAGATCATTGAAGTTGAAGCGATCTACTCGATCGACCAACACTGGGACGTCGGCACTAAATATGCGCATAAAGACAAAGAGCAAGCCTTCGAACGAGCGTCTGGTACGAATGAAATAGTTAAAAGTGACATCGACTTATACGGACTTAGCGCCTCTTATCGCGTGATGAAAGAGTGGGACGTGACGGGTGAATATCACTGGAAAGCAGACACACTCAATGATGAATTAGAGCACGGCGCGTTGGTCTCTGTGAACAAGCATATTGGTGAGAACCTAAAAATGGGCATTGGTTATAACTTCTCTGCGTTTGATAGTGATTTAACCAACGATGATGATTATGACGCTTCAGGTGTGTTCATTAACTTAGTCGGTAAGATTTAAGCCAGCCCCAAAGAGGGGGCAAAGTAGAAAGTAGAGAGTTGAAAGTTGAGAATTGAACGTAAGATGAAAATAACAATTGGCCTAATCAGCGGTGTAATGAGCGCTTTGCTTCTTGCTGGCTGTGCAACTGACACCTACGTGAGCCAGGAAAACAGAGACAAGTTTGCTGGCTTAGATGTGTCTAAGTTTTTAATCAGTGAATGTTTAGCGCCTGAACGTGAGGTGCATGTCGCTATCGCAGAGCATTTTGCGTTTGATAAATACAAAATACGCGATTTAGATGCGCTCAACTTAGATGCGTTTGTGGAAGAGATCAGAGGCCTGAAAGGGCGCATCACTATTGTTGGCCACACCGATTACAAGGGCTCGCTGGATTACAATCAGCGCCTTTCACAACGCCGTGCTAAATCGGTTGCAGACTATTTGAAAGCGCACCTCGACCCAACGAATTACGATTGGGAAGTGAAGCACCTTGGTGAGACTCAACCTCTGCTATTTGGTAAAACCGATAAAGATAGAGCTGAAAACCGCCGTGCGTTTATCGTGTTTGAAGAAGCGCAGAAATACGAAGAGATGCCTTTCTGTGAACCACCAAAACCAGAACGTAAGGTGTACATGGCAATGACGCCACACTTTGATTTTGACAAGTCAGTACTTAAGCCAGAAGACTTAACTCAGTTGGATGATTTCACGGAGCAGTTAAGTGGTTTGCAAGGCAGCATCATGGTCGCAGGACACACCGACCAAGCGGGGTCACTTTCTTACAATGAAAAGCTGGCAGAGCGCCGTGCAGAAACCGTGGTTGAGTATCTCAAAACTAAACTCGACCCTAAGCAGTTCATCTGGGAAGTGAAGTCGTTTGGTAAACTACAGCCAGCGATCAATGAGCGCACTGAGAAAGCTGATGCGCTAAACCGCCGCGCATTTATCGTGTTCAAGGAATCTGATATTACTGCAGAGCAACAAATGCTTTCCGGCAGTCAACAGCAGGCGCTTTCTGGAAATGAACAGGAAGTAATGAGCATCGAGAGCGAGCAGAAAACTTCGACTGATAATCAATAGTTAGCATTGGGTTTAGATGCAAAAAAGCCCCATGCGTTGGGGCTTTTTGCTGCCTGCTCTATGGGCTAACTAAGGTAAAACATCTATTGAGACGGTAAGTTTTGCTTTAACTCTAGAAGCATTCGATAGGCACTTTCTCCAGACATCTCATAAGGATTGAACTGATCAGATGTTGAAAACTGTAAGTTAACCAGTTCAGTTAGGCTTGATTGTGGAATATCACCCATCGACCAATCGCCAAATTCTCTACAATCGATCTCTTTGAAATATAAAATCATGACTTTTTTGTGCCGCTTATCATTCAGAATATGATTATAGGTATGGTTAACCGCAGTTCGTGAACCTTCGATACATTGTAGGAAATACTGGTCGTTGTGACTAAGAAGGCCAGTTAAGTGGCTCTGCTTATTACGATCGTGTGAGATCTTGAGAATTTCATCTAAAGCCTTCGAGTCGCAGCTTTCACAAAGCGTACTGACATAAATTAACCGAGTTAGGCGCATAGGCATCACTTCGAATTTTGTTCAAAAGGTATTAATAAATATAAGCCAAGCTCATGGAATTGCTAATTATTGGCAAAAATATCACTAACGATCTTATTTTGGCGAAGTAAGAGTGAGGACCAAGCTAAGAAAAGGCGTTCGGTACACCAATTCAGGCGATTTCAGAGTTTGTAACTCAATTGTTTGAGGGGATGGGCAAAGGAGCCGGCGACCGGCTTTATCGTGTGATTGTACTTCGTCATGGTAGAAGGTGCTGATAGTCACACCTTCTATTGAATCATATGATCTGTTTGTAATCTAGCGTCAATGTCTATCAACGTTATTCGTTCAAAACCGAGATCGATTCTACGTTTGAAGATGCATCAAATCGAACATTGACCATCACGCTTTCACGTTCAAAAGTCATATCATCAAAATCAGTTGTCGCGATCTTAAATCCATTCCTCGCGAATAAACTCGTCACCATTGTACGTTGTTTCTGTTCCATAGCGTAAGTCAGTAGTTTGTCCATCGTTGCCTCCATTAGGTAATAGTGTGCATAACGTAAAGATACAGACTTCATAATATGAGATCAATTGCTTAATCAATAAGCAGTATTAATGCCTCCGGATGAATGATTTGATCATTCAAATGGCTAATGGACGAGAAAGTCTTTCATTGCAGTGGTTATGATTACGACGGTGTTCTGTGACAAGGCTTCAACAACTTTTGCGACAGTTATTTTCTATCCAAATTGAATTGAAATAAGTGGTTACAAAACGGCTAGGAATTACTTAACTTTTTACTTTGCTTCTTTCTAGCAACCCATGGAACGAACTAATTAAAACTTATCGTTCGAGGTGAAATCTAAGCTTCACGATAGGTAGTATCTATCGGGGTAGTCAATGTTAGATGGGTATTGTTATAAGTGTTATTAATTGCATAAACTTGATTTTAACATTTGTTTGATTTATAAATTCTCTACGCATCAATAACTTCATGATTATATTAGTTTTTACTAACCTTTAAATAACATGGAGAAAGGCGATGAATAAGAACCAAACACGCAACGGGTTAGCGAATTTAATGCGACTTCGTAAACCATATAAGGCAGCAGATTTCCTTGTCAGTTCTAATGAACTACGAGTTAAGAAAGATGTTTATAGCTTGCGTAAAATTAAACAGTTAGAAATTCGTCAATTGGGCTTCAAAGAAAACGCTATCAATATCGTTTCACTGGCTTTAGTACTCTCCGCTGCGACTTGGGCGTTTGTTCCTCAGTTTGGGCTACCTATGCTTGCGCTGACTTTCATTTTGGCTTTTGTCTCATGGCGAAAATACGAATTGCGTGCAGAATTTAAAGGGGCAGACGAAACTGGTGATCATTGGGTATCAGTGGCTCGTGGTTGTACTCGCGAAGAGTTCAAAATTTTGAAAAACGTCGAATTGACGTTACGAGACCAAGTTTCTTAGTAAGCAAGGTGTCGTAATAAGTTAGGTTCAATAATAAACAAGGCTCGTCACTCGTTGGCGAGCTTTTTATTTTCTGAAAAAAATAGATAGAGCGGGTTACTTTTGTACGCCAGCGATGATGTTGGCAATGGTAATTTTTATGAATCTTAAGTCACGGCATTTATGATGGTCTTTAGGGCTTTGAATTTAGGGAGAGGGTGGCGGTGAATACACAAGTAAATAAGAGTTTCTTCAAAAGGCTCATCCGGGTCGTTGGTTATTTTGTGATTATGGTGTTGAGCTTTAACCGGTTTTCCAATGCTCAAGCCATAGAGTTTCCTACTTGTGCGCAGAGTGATGTTTTGAACACAGAGATCCACCTTTATGTTGATGAATCTGTGTTAGCCGAATATTCCAAAGAATTTATAACCTCTAAAATAGCGACATGGGAAAGCTATTCGAATCTGGTGTTGAAGAACTCCTGCATTCCTATGACGAGAAAAGTAACCAAGGTGACTTATAGCTCTGTAATCGATAGCCTCTGGTTTCAAGATTTGAGTGCAGCAGAGAGGCTACTCAAATTATCGATGGAAGAGCCAATTGAAGAAATCACAGAGGACGGTCGTCCTGTTTTTACAGGTGTTGTGTTTTCTAATTATCATTCTGCTTTCGAGTCTCGATATTGTGGTATCGCATCTCAGGTCTCTCGTTTTTTCTTTTTGGCTATAAATTGCCCAGACTCGACAATGGAACATGAAATTGGTCATTTGAGCGGTGCTAACCATGACTATAAAACGGTGTTAAAAGATTACGCGACTATCGAACATTTTATCGCTGACAGGTACCCAAAAGCGCCCGCATATTCATTCGGTGCTACATGTGCAGAGAGAGGCACTGTAATGTCTTATGAGTGTGATATTATTCCTGCCTACTCTAGTCCTGAAATTAGAGTTAACGGACAGCAATGCGGAGATAACGCGCATCACAATAATGCGAGAGTGCTTAGGGAGTTCGCGCATACTCATTTAAAGCTAACAAACTCCAACAAAAATTAGTCGAGCTAATACTGAGAATATTCAAACAGTACGATGGCGTTTGAAAACAGGATAAGGAAGGTAAATGGACATAACGATAAGACCAGCAATGCCTAGCGAATTGGCTACCATTTATGCTTTGTTTATCTCAAACGATGAGTGGACCAAGTTTAACGGCCCTTATTTCCCATATTCACCCCCATCGTTAGATGAGTTTGAAAGTCATTCGTTTCAACGCTTACTCGATGGATCCGACTTGCAGCTAGTGGTTGTAGACGAAGTGCCTGTTGGAACGGTCAGTTGCTACTGGGAATGTGAAGAAACACGGTGGTTGGAAGCGGGTGTGGTTATTTATAACTCGGAGTATTGGGGTAATGGCATTGCCGCGTTAGCACTTCCGCTTTGGGTTACTTACCTATTCGAAAATAAGCAGATCGAACGTGTGGGCTTAACCACTTGGTCAGGTAATCCGCGGATGATGTCACTAGCTCTCAAATTAAGCTTCCAGCAAGAAGCTAGGCTAAGAAAAGTGCGTTATTACCAAGGCGAGTATTATGACTCGATTAAGTATGGCCTATTGCGTTCTGAGTGGCTGGAAAGCAAATAGCCATGATTCGAGTTAGTTTGTTGTTTTATTTAACTTTATAAGTCGTGTAGTCCAAAGTGGTCACTTGTGATCTTTAAATCTAAGACGAGCGTATTTCTCCCAGTTTACAAAGGAAGAGTATGCATGATGCTATCTAAAGAGAATGAATCAAGAATTATAGAAATGGCGTGGGAAGATAGAACTCCGTTTGAGGCGATAGAGCTGCAATTTGGTTTGAATGAATCAGAAGTGATTCGCTTCATGCGAAGCCATCTGAAGCTTGGCAGTTTTAAATTGTGGCGCACACGTGTTTCTGGTCGTTCTACCAAGCACATAAAACTTCGTAGTGCAGATGTATCGAGAGGGTATTGTCCTACTCAATACAAGCATCGTTAAATAGGAACTTACTTAACCAGCAATTCCAATGAATATATCAGTATGGAAACGAAAGGAATAAAAGGAATGAAACAATTTTTTGCTCTAATTTTGGCAGTGCTTTGCTTTGGTGTTAGTTATGTTCAAGCTAATGATGTTCACCTTAAACAAGCTTACGAGAGTCACCAAAGCGATGTACAAGTTCGTGGCTCTGGTACAGTTTCTCGAATACTTCCAGATGATAACAAAGGCTCTAGACATCAGAAGTTTATCTTACGATTGGACAGTAAACAAACCGTGCTAGTCGCGCACAATATTGACTTGGCTCCTCGTATTAAAGGATTAGGAAAAGGTGACCGAGTTGAATTCTATGGCGAGTATGAATGGAACAAGAAAGGTGGCGTAATTCACTGGACTCACAGAGACCCTAACAACCGTCACGCTCACGGTTGGTTAAAGCACAATGGGAACGTATACGAGTAAACACCTATGAGACAAGAAGCTTGTTTCAAAGAGCCCCGATTTTTCAAAGATAAATGGTGGGATATGGTTGTTTTAGCTGTTCTTCGATCTGAATGGCAGAAGATATAATTTGGTATGCCCAAGCACCTCTCTGACAGGTATTAGACTATTGTTAAGTTAAAGGCTTAATTACTGAGGGGTCGAGAATGACGCGGTTTGTACTGGTATTATTATTTGCAATTATTTCTTCTGGTTGTGGGACAAGTGACAGCGCTTTGATTGAGAGTGGACATAACGAATCTTACATACAGGGTTTTCATGATGGCAGGCACAGCGGCATGCAAGAAGCCGGTAATGACTTTGAAGACTATATGAAAGACGAAAAACGTTTTGACTCAGATACGGACTATAAGCAAGGTTGGCTTGCTGGTGAATCAGAGGGTAAAAAACTACAAGATGAAGCAATGTCGATAGGTAAAGGTATCGCGGGTAGTTACCCACAAAAAACTGATTCGACAAATACTGATGACATGGCAAAAGACGCATTGAAAGGTATTGATACGTCGGGGTTAGAAAATTTAGAGTAAAGAAAATACACAGGCTGAATTGAATCGACATCGCTACAAAACTGGTCGTAATTCGGACCCCGAGTTTTCATTACACTGAATCCTAATTCTCATTTGTTAGGCTTGTGTGACGGAAAGTTTAGCTGTTCGGCTCATCATCCACAGTAACCTCACCATTCATTGAGTTGTAGTCAATGGAAATTCCCGGTACGACTCGATAATGATAGATACACTGATCCGTCTGTATATATTCAGCAATGTAGTCGGTTTCTTCTGGTGAATTGAAACTTGAAATACTCGGTGGATCGAGGAGCAGTGCGCCCCATACCGAAATGCAGTCTTCAGCGTTATCTAATCTTGGAGATTCTTCGGGTAAGTGCCATTGTTGGGCTGGATATCCCCATTCATTGAAGTCAAGCTGGCCGGTCGCGGAGTCATCATAGATAGGGACGTTTGTGGAAGCACCGCCACCGTTTGAGGTTAAATTTTTTGAATAGGCAAGATCGACACCTGTTTTAAAAGAAGCGCCAGTGCCTTTCACCACTGCAATATGAGAATCAGTACTTACATTGAGGAACCTTGGAGCAGCAGTTACGGCGAGTATTCCAAGGATCACAATAACGACAACAAGCTCAATAAGTGTAAAACCGTTCTTTTTCATTTAGCACCTCTTTTAAAGGCCGCTAGTATGCATTATAAGTTACTCTTACCAAAGGGAATATCCTCATTTGGGTGGTAATTTAAATGCTCAATAATGAATGTTGTGATTAAGGTAACTTATATTTTATAAATCCAACGCGCATGGCTTAAGTGCTGTGTATCTCACTTTGATATTAATTTTAGCTCTATGAAGGTTTTGCAATTAATGAATATCGTTGAAACGGTAAAGCTTCATCTTTCAGACGTTGGTTATCCAAAGGCTAGTGTTAAAACAGAGCAGGTTCGATCTATATCGGCGCTCGTTTTTAAAACCATCAAAAACAAAGATATCTCCAATGTTTTGTCCTTGTGTACTCAATTGCTTGAAGAAAGGGATTGGGCGTTAGGCGTTATTGCTTACGACTGGGCTTTTAGAGTAAGAAAACAATATTCGAAAGAAACGTTTCCAATCTTTGAGCATTGGTTAATGGAGTATGTCACTGACTGGAATGATTGTGATGACTTCTGTACTTATGCGTTTGGTGAGTTACTATCTCAACACCATGAGTTGTTCGAGATGACAACTAGATGGGTCGACCATTCTAACTTTGCTGTGCGAAGAGCAGCAGCGGTTGTCTTAATTTACCCGATCAATAAGGATAGATACTCAGGTTTGAACCCCTTTAAAGTGGCCGATTTGTTGATTAAAGATGAACATGCTCTCGTGCAAAAAGGCTATGGTTGGATGCTAAAAGTGCTCACTCAAAAAGAGCCTCAATTGGTGATTCGTTATTTAAAGGCTAACCATACCGTAATGCCAAGAGTCGCTTTTCGTTACGCGATTGAAAAGCTGGATGGTAAAACTAAGCGAGAGTTAATGTCACTTTGACCATTGGCACTTCTCAAATCATCATAAGAATCCGGTGTGATTAATTATAACGATTAAAATAGGAACCTAAGGTGCAAGATCAAACTAGAGGGCTCGACAAAGACGGGTTCATCGAAAACGTATACTCACCTGAGAATATCACTCCTGAATTCCAAGATGTCGTGAATGCCGTTATTGACTCGTTGTTAAGCGAACTTCCGAACCAAATTGATGGCATCTACTTGTATGGAAGCGTGCCGAGAGGAACTGCCATTGTTGGCCACTCTGATTTGGATGTTTCTATCGTCCTCGCTACGCCTGTTGGTCAAAGAGAAGAGGAAGTATTTAAGCGACTTTCTGACGCCATTCCCAAAGCATATCCTCAAGTGAGCAAGCTTGATATCGATCCAGGTTTTCTCTCAGAGATTCTTCAGCCCAACGAAGAATTCCATTGGCAGTTTTGGCTCAAACATTGTTGCTGTTGTATGTGGGGTAATGATTTATCTGCTGGGTTTCCACGTCACAAGCCAAGTATTGAAATAGCTCAAGCTCTTAATGGTGTTTTATCGACTTTTCTTGAACAAATGACCCCAAGCTTTGAAAGCATGAGTGATGCAGACGTCGCCAAGGTTATTGGCAAGAAGTTAGTTAGAGCAGCATATTACTTTGTTGCTGAGAAAGACGGCAGTTGGTACACAGATTTGTCTCAGTGCGCTGCAGTAGCCAAGCGCTATTACCCAAACCTAGACGATGATATTGAGTTAGCACATCAATACGCTTTCGGAAATTTGATATCTAAAACAGAAGCTTTTGAATTGTGTGAAAGGTTTAGTAAAGAGCTTGTTGTAAGTTAAGCATTAACACAAATTAGAAAACAAACTTAGCTGCCGTTGTAACGGTTTAAGGGAAATCTGATGGATGTACATGAGTGTGTTTCTTTTATTTTGCTGAACGAATCACAAGTATTGTTAGAAAAGCGTAGTGAGTCTAAAGAAACGGATCCTGGCTTAATTACCATACCTGGCGGCCATATTGAGCATGGTGAAAGTCAGGTACAAGCGTTGTTTCGTGAGCTCGATGAAGAGCTTAATGTTGTTCCCATTCATTACAAATACTTGTGCTCACTTTACCATCCTACGAAAGAGCTTCAGTTGATCCATTACTTTATTGTGAGTGACTGGAAAGGAGATATCACAACTCAAGAGGCTGACAGTGTCGCGTGGTATTCGTTAAATACAGATCTTGTTGGTATTGCTGCCGATGGCGTTGCTTTGAAAGAAGTGGAGCGGGTAGGGATGTTTCTCTAAAGCTTCGCCAGATAAACACCGACAGCAGTAAACACAACAACCTAAACACTTGGTTGTTGTGTTTACATTGGTATGTATTTCGATACTCCGTGTACTTTGGCTCACGTAGCCCTGCCTCTATGCTCTTTACCGTTTTGTCAGCTATTTAACTAAGACCGCACGGGATTACTTTTACATAATTAATTGTTATGTTATAACGTTAGACTTGTTCGAGCTTTTAGGTCAAAGGTATGTCGTCAATTCCAGTCACCATTTTGCATGGGTTTCTAGGGTCAGGGAAAACCACGTTCTTACGCAACATTCTTCAACAAACCGATTATTCCGGCGATGACCTGTCCGTTATTGTGAATGACATGAGTGAGTTGGATGTCGATGGTGTGCTCATCTTAAATACAGATGCGGTGAGTGAAGAGCAGGGCAATTTCGTCACGATCAGTGGAGATAGCATCAGCAGCCCGAGTGGTGTAAAGCACCTCGATAAAGCGCTTAAAAAGCTCTGTGCAGAAAAGTCGCCAGAATGGATTGTGATTGAAACGTCGGGTAGTAGCCATCCTTTGCCTTTGATTGAGTATTTCAAAAACAACGCGCAATTTGCACTTAAAGACGTGACTACGTTAGTGGATGCGACTTGGCTGCGGGATGATTATCAACAAGGAGCTGCGTTAATCCCTAAGTGGCAGGAGAATGTGCAGCAAGGTGTTCGTGGTGTAGAAAACCTGTTGGTTGAACAAATCATGTTCTCAAATCGTGTCATGCTAACCAAAACGGACAAAGTGGATGACCATACCGTTCGCAACATTGCGCAGGCGATTCACCCGCTCAATGTGTACTCCGAGATAATCAAAACTTCATGGGGAAACTTGGATATCCGCACGTTAAAAGGTAAGCAAGACTACAACTTTGCCTTAGTGGAACAGTTAACCGCAGAACTTCGAGAGACAGTGAATGAACCTTTGAATCTCTCAGATAAAGACGAACAAAGCCTTGTCGCAAAAGTGATCAAAGATGATCGCCCATTTCATCCTGCGCGTTTATGGAATACGTGCCAACAGCATTTAACGAAAGGCGTATTTCGTAGCAAAGGGTTCTTTTGGTTCCCTACTCGAGATGATGTTTCATTGCTTTGGAGCCAAGCGAACGGCAATGTTGGGCTTGAAATTACAGGCTTTTGGCGTGCTTCGGTGATCAATGATGAATCACAAAACTTTACTGAGGAACACCGTCAAATTCTGCAAGATAAGATAGACAGTGTTGAAAGCCGCTTTGGTGATCGTCGTTGTCGTTTAACGGTGATTGGGCAAGAAGATGAAGTCGACGCCTTTATCGATGCACTGGAAAACTGTTTTTTGACTGATGCGGAATTGGATTTGTGGCAGCAAGGGGAGACATTTGAAGATCCTTGGCCAAAGAAAATTGCCAAGTTAAGCCAGAAGAAGACACTTTAAGTACACTGGTGAATACTGCGTCGCCGCGTTGTTAAATCTCGGTTTGTTCCAATAACGGATTTACTGAATTGACCTCATAAAACATGAAAGCCTCCCGAATAGCGGGAGGTTTTTTTATCTAAGCTGTTTATTCTTCCCAAGCAGGGAATGGGTCTTCCAAAGACAACCAATAGTCGCCCTCTTGCTCCATTTCATCTTCCGTTAACAAACATTCGTTGAGACGGGAAATCAATTTTTCTTGCTCTAATCCTTGGCCAATAAACACCAATTCTTGACGCATATCGCCATAAGGTTCTTGCCAAATATTGTTGATGGCATCGAGGGATTCTTGATCCGTCGGCCATTCCTCTTTCGGAATTGCTTTCCAAAACATACCTGCGGCACCATAACGTGCGATGCCGCCCGCTTGGCTCCACTGGCCCACAAACTCCGGCCTCGTTGCTAACCAAAAGTAACCTTTAGAACGAATCAGTTTGCCGTAGTCTTCTGCGTTATGGAGGAAATCATAGAATTTTTCTGGATGGAAAGGACGCCTCGCATGATATGCAAAGCTGGAAATACCGTATTCTTCAGTTTCAGGTATGTGCTCGCCTCGCATTTCTTTCAACCAACCAGGGGCTTGTTGTGCCTTTTCAAAACTGAAACTCTGTGTGTCGAGTACCGCATCAAGTTCCACTTCACCATTCGAGATAGGAAGAATAGTGGCTGAGGTATTGAGTGTTTTAAGAATCGCCAAAAGTCTCTCGACTTCTGACTTCTCAGCGAGATCGGTTTTGCTTATCAAGATCACATCCGCGAACTCTACTTGATCGACAAGTAAATCAGCGACACTGCGCTCATCGTCTTCACCTAATGACTCGGGCGTCTCTGTTAAGAACTTCGCTTCATCGTAATCTCGCAGGAAGTTGATGGCATCAACCACTGTTACCATTGTGTCTAAACGGGCAACGTCTGAAAGCGAAAGCCCATTATCATCAGCGAAAGTAAAAGTCTCTGCAACGGGAAGTGGCTCAGCGATGCCAGTGGACTCAATCACTAAGTAATCGAATCTACCTTCTTGAGCGAGTTTGGTAACTTCTTCAAGTAGATCCTCACGCAGGGTACAACAGATACAGCCGTTACTCATTTCAACCAGTTTTTCTTCACTGTGGTTGAGAGAAACTTCATTCTGAACGGTCGCTGCATCGATGTTGATTTCACTCATGTCGTTGACGATGACCGCAACTTTTCTGCCTTGTCTGTTGTTAAGAATATGACTTAAAACGGTTGTTTTTCCTGCGCCGAGAAAGCCGGATAAAACCGTAACAGGGAGTTTTTGGGTTTTCATGCTCATGCTCTTTTTATTAGTGTAATGTTATAATATAACACTAAGCATGATCGGTGATCTTAACTCTGGCATCAAGCAGTTTATTTCTGTGTCGAGCACTGCACCTTATTGGAGCCTTTGTTCGTTTTTAAGTTGTGGAGGCTCAGATGCACGCAACAAAGGGCATCTGACTCTTATCTTGGTGTGGAGGTTCTATGAACGAAGAGAAAAGTAATGTCATGACAGAAGAAGAAATTGTTGCTGCGCCCGAGACGGATTATATGGATGAAGCTCAGCTCGCTTCTTTTGAAAACCGAGTGTTTGAGCTTGATGAATCGACATGTGCAGATATTCTTAAATCACACTCTACAAGAATTTTATAGTATCGGATGGTGGCATGGGGGAGAGGTGTTGTGAGGGCTTATAAGAGTGAATAACAAGCCATTTGAGCACTGTATATTGTCACCATAGTGATCTTTCGTGCTTTCACTATTTACCCATTTATCGTCTAAGGTTATGAAAAATCATAATATTCCTCGATTTTCTAAACCCCAGAAACGGTGAAACCCCGATGTTGGTAGTAATCTTAGCTGTATGGTATTGATTTATATGAATTTCATGTATTTAGAGCTGGTGATTAAGCTCTAATTGGCCTAAAAAACGGTTAAAAAGGCCAATGAAATAGTCAAATAAAATCAATGTATTAGCAACTCGGTACTACTGTATTAGTCCACCCTAAAGTGGGCTTGAAATCGATTCGTTGAATCGTTTTACGCTTCGGGAATCCTTTTCGTTAATTGCTGCGCAAATAGAATGTCACTGAAAAAATCGTGCATAGTTTTTCTACCAGTAGATGAAAAATCTTAATTTTCATGTAGTGAGAAAGGTAAGGAGAACGACATGGCGACGCGTAAAATCAGACCTAGACAATTTATTGATGAGTTTTACCCTGATTCAGGGATATGCAATACCACCATCATAAACTGGATTAAACACGGCAAGCTTGAGGGTACTAGAACGCCAACGGGCCGATATTTAGTCTGTGTTGACGACGAAATAGGGAACCCTGCAGACAGGGTCAGTGAACTTCTAAGATTCTTGGAGTCATAAATGGTTGGTAGAGCTAGAAGCAAAGAAACGGCTCATTACCCTCCATTCTTGGTGAAAATGAGCCATAGGGGCCAATCTCGATTTCGGTTTACGACCGTAGATGGTGTGAAGAAGCTATTTCCTATCGGGGCTGTAGAGCAAGAAGCGATACAAGCTGCGCATGTTTACAACTTGCAATATCGTCCTGAGCTAGGAAGCGCGTTTTCCCTTTCTGAGATGACCCCATTTCGCAAAGCTGTCTCCAAAGGCCGCAAGGACAAATTTAATCGGCCTTTAAAAGAGTGGCTTCCATTAGTGTTGTCTCGTGTGAAGAAAGAAGAACGGCTTTCCAAAGACGTTTATCGAAATTTGGAGAGGGACTGTTACCGCCTTGATGAGTTCATGGGGCGGCTGCCAACCAAATCGATCAAGTTACAGCACATCAATGAGTTCCTTTCGAAATACTATTCAGACTTAAGTAATCGTCAGCTCAACAATAAGATCAGTAACCTTAAAAAGGTATTTTCCTACCTTGCTGATGAGAGCGCTATTGAGAGTAATTTTGTACTCAATAAAAAACAGCGTCGATTGACTAGAGAAGATTACACAAAAGCTCGCCACGACCTAGATATCGAAAACTACCAAAAGGTCTACGATGCAGCACCACTGTTTCTTAAGGTCGCAATGAGCTTAACACTTGAGACGACTCATGCTGTGAGAGAGATCTATAGGCTTCGTTATCGAATATACAAGCCACGGGAAGGCGTGTGTGGGATTCTTTGGAACCCTGACAAAGAGATGGAGTATGTTGATGGGCACGCTGTGTATGGAATGCTTTATGTTCACCGAGAGAAGGTGAAAAAGTCCGATGCTTCCACTGTTGCTATTCCCGTTACTCAGACGATCAAAGACATTGTAGACCTTTCTAAAACATCCAGATTGATTTGTCCTTATATCGTTCACCGCAAACCTAAACAGCAGCAACGTGGCATTTCAAAAGAGACCGACCACCTCTACCAAGTACATCACCACAATATAAGTAAAGAGTTCAGTAAGGTTCGAGACTCATTAGGGCTTTATAGTCACCTAAAGAAATCGCTAAGGCCAACCTATCATGAAATTCGAGGACTAGCTGCTCGAATGATTGAACAGCAAGGGCAGAGTGCTACCGAGCGAATGGCACATGCGAACGCTAAAACGACAAAAATCTATACAGGCACAAGTGACATTATTTGGCACCAAGTACCACCTGTTGAGGTTATGCCTAAAGGTGGCCAGAAGTGATTTGTGTGAGTTGTTTAGTTATGGAGGAATTCGGAATCCGAATTTGATAAAGGGTCGCTTTACCCTATTAACTTTAATTTGAATCTATGCACATTGTATTGACTCGAAAACGGTTACTGAATAAAGTCAGATATAGGTTATGCGCGACCTATCAGCTCACGGATGAAGCGAAAGCAGCGCGAAGTGAATTATCACTTCATCGATTTTGTATCTTTATTACGGTTCGTGAGCCCGTAAATCTAATAGGATGCTTAATCATGTGCATATTTCGGAGCTAGCCGACCGCCTATTTCGGTTTTAATCGACCACCAAATCCGTTTTTAACCGACCACTCATTTCGGTTTTAATCATCCACTTTTCGGTGTGTTTCCGAAATCGATGGTCGATTTACCGAAATAAACCTCTTTTCTCTTTTAAATCAATAGGTTTAACCTGAGTCTTTCATGTTGAGAGCACTAAGGATAAATCATGCCGAAAAAGAGAATGCCAATGAATAAAATTAAGGAAATCTTACGCCTCCGATACGAGTGCAATCTTTCTAATCGACAGATCGCCGCTTGCCTCAATATTGCTCATTCCACTGTATCCCAGCATCTATCCCGATTTAAATCCAGTGGCCTCACGTGGCCACTGGAAGAGACTCATCATGAAAATCAAGTCACCCAAGCTTTGTTTGATGGTCGCTCATCTTCTCAGCATAAAGTGATGCCTGATTTCACTCTCTGCTACTTAGAATTGAAGCGTAAAGGGATGACTAAAGCTTTGCTTTGGGAAGAGTATTGTCATCAGCATCAAGACAAAGCCTATGGCTATACACAGTTCTGCGAACTGTATAGACGTTGGCTAAAGACACAAAAACGCAGTATGCGCCAACTTCACCATGCTGGTGACAAGCTCTTCATTGACTACTGTGGCCCAACGATCCCTGTTGTGAATCCAGATACAGGAGAATGCCGACATGCTCAGGTATTTGTCGCCACTTTAGGAGCGTCAAATTACACCTATGTCGAGGCGAGTGAGAGCCAAGGGCTTGAACACTTCCTCATGGCTCATGTGAATACCTTTAATCACTTTGGTGGTGCTCCGAATCTACTTGTACCTGATAATCTGAAATCTGCTGTAACGAAAGCAGACTGTCATAGCCCTATCCTCAATGAGAGCTACCGAAAACTGGCACAACATTACGGCGTTGCTGTGATGCCAGCCAGGCCCTACAAGCCTAAAGATAAAGCCAAAGCTGAGAACGCAGTTCTCATCGTAGAGCGCTGGATAATGATGCGCCTTCGCCACCAAGTGTTCTATACAATGGCTGAGCTGAACCTGGCTATCCGAAAGCTGATGCATGACTTAAACCAACGAGAGATGAAACAGCTTGGTGTCAATCGACATGACTTGTTCAACAAAGTTGACCGTCCAGCGTTAAAACCACTGCCATCGCAACCATATGTGTATATCGAAACTAAACGAGCAACCGTCTCCCCTGATTATCACATTCAATATAAAAAGCACTTCTACTCTGTGCCGCACCAACTTGTTGGGCAACAAGTTGAGCTTGAAGCAACGCATCAAATAATACGTATCTACCACAAAGGGAGCATTGTTGCTCACCACTGCACAAGCCAAAAAGAATATGGTCTCTCTACCGTTTACGAGCATATGCCAAGCAACCATCAATACCAATCATGGACACCCGAGCGTTTTATCCGTTGGGGAAAATCTATTGGGCCAGCCACAGGTGAACTGACTCAGATGTTGCTCAAACGCCCAGAGCATGAAGCATTGGCCTTTAGAAGTTGCTTTGGGTTACTAAGTCTTGCCAAAAAGCACTCAGACGCACGGTTAGAACAAGCTTGCCGAGATGCCTTAGTGACAGAGAAGCCATACCTTGGCTTCGTCAAAAACTTATTGAAGAACCATCGAGAAGGCACTCTCTCTCAGCCTTCCACTGATACCCCAAACCTTAAACACACTAATGTTCGTGGTTCCAACTACTACCACTAGGAGAAACAATATGGACGCAATAATCCAACAGTTAAAATCACTACGCCTAAGTCATGCTTCTGATGCACTGGAACAGCAAAGGATACACCCCGCGACCTATGCTGAACTTGGCTTTGAAGAAAGGTTAGGACTCATCCTTGATCATGAGATAGTGAACCGAGATCAAACCAAAATCCAACGACTTAAACGGCAAGCCAAGCTGCGCCTAAGCGCTAGCGGTAATCAACTGGACTACCGCCCAGAACGAGGCTTAAAAAGAGCAATGATGGGAGAGTTATTATCAGGCACTTATTTACAAAAGCGACAGAATGTCCTGATTACAGGTGCAACAGGTGCAGGTAAAACCTATGTTGCTTGTGCGCTCGCCGAGCAGGCGTGTGAGCAACACTGCCCAAGTCGTTATTATCGCCTAAATCGTTTACTTGATGACCTGAGTAGTAGCCGCCTTGATGGCAGCTATCAAAAGCTGCTACTGAGCTTGTCTAAGAAAAAACTGTTGGTTATCGATGACTGGGGAATGGAAAAACTCAGCCAAGAGCATGCAAGTAATCTTCTCGAAGTGCTAGAAGATAGATACCAAGAGTGCAGTACGATCATTATCAGCCAACTACCTGTAAAACAATGGCACGAGATGATCGACAACTCGACGATCGCTGATGCGATCTTAGATAGGTTGGTTCATCAAAGTCATAGAATCGAGTTACGAGGGGAATCAATGAGAAAACTGGCTTAAATCGACCACTTGGAGTAAAACTAAGGAAGAGAAAAGAGAGGCTTAAAAAGGTGGTCGATTAAAAACGAAACTAGGGGTCACATCAGCCGAAATACGCAATCATGCTTAAATACCCATCAGTGAGCCAATCTGAGGCCCACGCAAAGTACATTTCAAGAACTTTAAAGATCAAGCTCAGTTTTGCAAAAGAAGCTGTCGCATTTATGTATGGCTTTGACAATTTTAAAGAGTTATGCAGTAGCTCTGATCTAGAGATGCTCGACAGTAATAACAAATACTCGGCAATTCCATACAAGCAGGACTTAGAAACATTGGAGCTCTTGTTGCAACCTCACTTACCTGCTATTCGTGCTCACTTGAACCCCAATATTCATTTGGATTGTTCCGTATTGGCGTTAGTAGTAAACAACAGACTAAATTGTATATCTCATGATGCTGTGAACCATCTCCTTTCATTGGGAGACTCTTTTGATTGGAGCGATGCGAAATCTATCATCAATGAACTTGAATTTGTTGATGATACTGTATCGATAGTACTGGCAAGTCGAATTGCCATGAATAGAGTCAAAAACAAAGTAAACCCATGGATAGAGTTTTCATCGTTCGGTATCAGAGCATATGGTTACTATAACTTCTCCGGTAAAACCGTCTGTATTGAGATGCGTGAACTCGACATTATGTTTAAGTATCCGAATGGGTATAGAGATATTTCGAGCCGTAAATGGATTGGTGATTATGTCATTGGTTTTTTAGGAGTGCTTGCCAAGCAGTTTGATACCTTAGGGTATACAGGCGAAATACAGCTTTCAAATGTTAACTTTCCAATAAACTTAGCAAATGAGATGAACACCCTAAGGGATGAGGTGAGAAATGCTGATCTAATACGTGGAGTAAAAGTTCCACTTGATGTTTTGCTAAATGAAAATGATCCACAAAACATCTGGTTAAGAAAAAACCTAGTGAATGAAATAGGGTAATACTAATCTCATAAAGCTTCGACGATATCAGTCGAAATAGCTTAAATGCAGAGGCCGAATATGAATATATTCGGCCTTTTTTACGCCTAGTCAAAAGGGTATCCAGTCCTGTCACTCCAAAATTTTGGGGAGTGACAGGACGGGCAGCACTCACCAATAGGGGGCTACGAGCGAATTATCGGAATTGAAAAAGAATGACGGCGAGAATCTATGGCGCTGAGAGCGCCTCCAAAGTTGCGAGTAGAATGGGTTGAGACAATAATGGAAGAGAACTAAAAAGCAGCCGTTGCTGCAAAGACTACTAGACGAAGAAATCCTTTAATTACCAGCGCATTCTTATCTCAAACGCCCAACGGGCTTCTGGGAATTAGCAATTGCACATGGCTTACAGTCATTCAATTGTTCGGAATTTCTGAACCGCGCAGTAGTCTCGCTTCATTACCTATTGACTTGATTTAAGCAGTAGGCGTTCATTCGAAATGAACGGGAGCAATAACACTAATCTGAAATCGCATTGATACCTACTACTGTACCCATGAAATAAGAACCTTGAAATGACTGAGATAAGAGCCGCTAACGAAAGCGGCTTTTTTTTTAGAATTAACATATTGAGGTAGCACTATGGCAACGAACTTTTTTTTCCAAATTACCCGAGTTCTAAATCGTAACCTCGATGGCTCTAAAGCGACTCAAGCAGAGCGAAAGAAGATACTAAAGTTAGCTGACAAACAACTAAGAGAGCTTAACGTCAGAAAGCTTGAGCTAAGGAACTTGGGCCGCAAGCATATCGAGAAGCTTGTAACTCATTGGCAAGATCAAGGTCTAGCAGCGGGCACGATCAAGACACGTATGACTCACCTGCGTTGGCTCTCTGAAAAAATCGGGAAGCCAGGGCTAGTTCCTAAAAGCAACGCTTCCCTTGGTATTGAAACCCGCAAATATGTCACCAACCAGAATAAAGCCAGATTCTTAGTAAATTCAAAATTAGCAACACTCGATGACAGGTATCTTGACGCGAGTTTTCGTTTGCAAGCCGCGTTTGGTTTGCGCCGAGAAGAGTGTATGAAAGTCCAGCTTCATTTAGCAGATAGAGGCGACCATTTACATCTAGTAAAAACCAAAGGCGCAAGACCTAGAGATGTGCCTATTCGCACTCTGGAACAACGTCAGTTAATTGATGAGGTGAAAAAGTGGGTAGGGGATCGCTCTTTAATTCCAGAAAAAGCTAAGTACGTTTCTCAGATGAAAAGATACGAAAGAGCTTGTATCAAAATGGGCTTAGACAAAGCGCATGGGTTACGGCATGGGTATGCGCACCAGCGATACTTTGAATTGACGGGTTTTAATGCTCCTGCTGCGGGAGGGCCGTCAACCAAGGGATTAACAGGAGAGGACAAACAGCGCGACTTTGAGGCAAGAATGGTCATTACTGAAGAATTAGGGCACGGAAGAGAAGAGGTTACTGCAGTTTATTTAGGCCGTTAAAGCTTGAAAGTTAAGTTCGGATTCCTAATTCGGAATCCGAACTACTTGAAGTTTTCTATTGGTATTTTGAGTAACAGGATAGCAAACAGGTAAAAATGGGTTAGATAGCTTGTTGGCAAGCAGTTTTTATTGGTGGAATGCCCCTATCTAGTTTTGGCAAACGTCACAGACAAATATACTCTTTCGTGTTCTTTCGAGAAAACAAAGAAGAAGACCAATGTTAAGTATTAAGACCGAGCTCAATCCATGTTCAATCAAGATTACCCTTTACGGCACCGAGCCAAAAATTAAGATCGGCATCAACATTATGGCATTCAATGGATGTCCCTGAGTCGAAGCTTTTGAGAATCAGTCCATCTCGCCTACGTTTATCGAAACTGAATATTTCTGCTTTTTTAGTTTTTGGGTTGTAAAGACAGCTTAGAAACGGATATAGGCTAATGAATTTACTATTGTGGCGAATGTAAAGTTTTTCTCTGCTCAACCTTTCATCGCTTTCAAATACTATGCTTTCGAATGCTGGATGATCGCCTCGAAGTAAGCTTGCACTATAAGTTGTATTTCCTGTTGCCCATTCAGTATCGATGCTATCTATAAGAACTATCTCGCATTGGCTCAGAAACTCGACCTCTTCGAGGAGTCTACTTATGACTACTGTCTGCTTCTTCCCCAATTCTTTGTATTCATGGGAGTTGACGGGGCCTCTTCCATGTTTAAAGTTGTTCAGAGGTTCAACAATGTGTTTGTTAGTACTTGTTGCAAATTCTGATTCTTTTTTACCTCGCCCTTTAAACCACATAGATGAAAAATCTTCTGCAAGAGGCGCATCCTCAACACTTCTTAAAACAGTACACGACTTTTTTAGTATCTGGCGCCAGTGGCCAGGTGACAAGCCCCCTACAAGCCCCTCGGTTAGAAGAGAGCTTACCTCATTAAGTGGCTCATTAATATGTTCCTTATATTCGTATAATAAACTTAGACCTAAAGATGCAAGAAATGATATTAATAGCTCACCATACTTCATTTGTCGGTCATATATTGCAGCATATTCTCTTTCTGCATAAATATTTCTATAAGGATACGCTAAAGGAAAAGGGTAGAGGCTTTTCACTTTGTAATTAATATCATCTTTTTGGGAAAGAGCATTTTTTAAGACCTGGGATGCTAACTTAACTTTCTTTATATTTGTTGATAAATCAACTTGATCGAAACCACCAAAAAGAGCGATTCTAAGTTGTGCTGCTTTCTGATACTCAGCACGGAGCGCTGCTTCAATGGCATTCATTTCCTCAACTAGCGATACAACTTTTTCATCAGGAACAGGAACCTTGATAGACCTTATGGATTTTATGGACTGAGTCTGTACAACTGAGTAAGAACTAGAGTCCCCAATTCTTTTATAACCCTCCTCAGAGTTTATGAATTGACAGATAAATCTAATAGTCTTAGCTTTTAATCCTTTAAAACGAAGAATAAACACAGTATCTGCTACTGCAATTCCTTCTTCAGTTGTAATAAAATAAGCGGCGGGTTTATCTCCTATTCGTTGCAGTAATATATCGCATGCTTGGGTGCGTCTAATTGGTTTACCAAAATCGGCGAGCTCTTTACTTTCTAATTCGTTGATACTTAGTTTTTCAACTCGAAGATCTCTTCCCTGAATGATTGGTTCATTTCCGTCTTTCAACTTAGCGAAACTACCACCTCGAAGGATTTCAGCCATATCACCAATTGGTTTCCATATTTTAGAGAGGCTTAAATTGATCCCCGCTATATCTCGATCCATATATTGCTCAGGAACGAGAGAATACTCATTATCTTTTATTAGAGTTACGTCCACGCTCGATGCATTAGAACCGTCGTTTACATGTAATACTCTTCTAGTAATGTCTTTTATGTCCTCACTACTTAGAAAACGTTTTCCTTTTTTAGCTTCGTGAAAACAGTCGTCAGATTTGACAAATTTAATTTTTCTATCACTCTCATGACTACTATCCGAATTTTTCTTAAAAACTAAAATTGCACATTTCAATCCCGTATGTGCTAAGAGTTTTGATGGAAGGCTAATTACAGATTTTAACATCCCGGAATTAACCCAATGACGGCGTATTTCCTGTAATTCTCCTCCAACAAATAGCGGTCTCATGTTGATTAAAAATACAGCACGACCACCAAGCCTGATATTCTGCAATCCTAGCGCTACAAAGTTCAATGACATTTCTGATGATATAACTTGATATCCTAATCGCTCTTGATAGCGAAACTGAGCTTCTGAAAGTGGTAGTCTTTGAACGGGGGGGTTGCAGAGGATCACATCAAAAGAGTTAGTAAGTGATGAGAGGTGAGGAGAAAATGCACTACTTCTATGTAGGGTGGAGTTTTTGTCACGGAAAAGATATTGATAGAGACTAGATATAAAAAATGACTTAACGTTGATTTCTATTCCTGTAAAACTAACCGTTTTATAATCCTTAGCTCTAAGTGCTCTATAGAACCCAGCAACCCCCATTGCTGGATCCAATATACTTTCATTTTCTTCTACTTGAGCAAGCTTAATCATTAGTTCTGCAACTTCTGGCGGTGTCGAAGAGTCAGAAAGGTTGATGTCAGAATAGCTAATTATCCAGTCCAAAGTGTCTACAAAATCTTGGTTTGATAATTCTAAACTGTTACAAGTAAACAGAAACCTATGTAATGAAGGGTGTTCAAAATTCAAGTCTAGTACGTTTGATATAAGTACTTGCTTAGTTAAGTTAAGAGTACTTAGTAACTCATATACAGCATTGTGTATTGTGCTTGGGTCATCGAGTTTTGTGCTTTGGCGATTAAAATTTTGTGACGCAAGTAAAATCGTAAATGCGCTCAAGAAACTATCTTTAATTGGCCTACCATTATTTCTTACCCCATCAGCAAAATCCCAAAATTCTGCTTGAATACGCTCTGAATTCATAGTCGCTTCAACTTGCACTTCTTAATTATCCTTATAGATTTAACGAGAATCTTGATTCAGGTAGAGGCTGACATTGGATATATTTTGCCTAGTTACATAATTAACTCAAGTTTCTACTGGGATTACTGCAAAAAATGGGATCTGACGTTTAAAATGCGTTTGTAACAGGTGGTTTAACAAAAATCATTCAGCTCATTGTCATATTTACATAAACGCATCGTATATGATGATACAGGTCATCATTAATATCGGAAAATACTGCCATATGTATCTTATAGCAATGTTGTTTCAATCCATGATTTCTCGTGCTTTTTGGGTTGTGATAAAAGTATCGTTTGGTTGGCTTAAAATTTACTGCTAAGAGAAAGAAACCTCGAGTATCGGATCATATCTATGGTAGCTTCGCACGTTTGTTGGTAATTATTACTGTTTTGATCGAAGGTGCGCCTAAAAACTTCCAAGAAAGCGCTCTAACTTTAAATTAAGGCGTGATGTACGCTTGGCTGCGCTGAAATGAAGCGAAAGTGCCAAGCGTGAGGAATTGCTATTATATTGTGTGGGATAAAGATTTCGCTAAAAATTAGATATCAGCACCATCGACTCTTGTTATAACAATTATCTCAGGCCAGTACATGGCACTTCCCCAGGGAAACTATCTGGACTTCTACCTGATGGAAATGCCGTGTAACCAGGACGTCTAATGTTACGGCGAGTCTCATCATAAAATACACTCAGCACACCCGTTAATAAAAACTGAAGTCCCAAATGTTCCTCGTTTGGCTGATGGTCAAATGATAGGTACTTTCCAAACATAGGACTATTTACGGGACAGGGGCGTTTTTTGAAAATAGACCAAGAGTCCAAGGCACCAATAAAGCCTACAAGATCATCAAATTTTGGTAACTCTTCTTCGTCATAAGCTTCTTGGAGCTTTGAAAAAATCCAGTTCAACGTGCCTAATTGAGGTTTGTTAATATGAGAGTGCATGCTTACTAAAGCGAGGTATGGCCCTCTCACCCTTGTCTGATTGATTGTTTTTGTACGACACAATTTTGAAGCATTCCACAGTGCCTGGCATTCCTTAAATATATCTGCGTCATTTAAGTGTTTTTTCACGGAGATTATTGCAATAACTCCTTCGGGTGGAACTATGACGCTGTCAGCAAAGCGTTGGAATACTGGATAAGTATCAGTGTCATAAATTATTATATCTAGTTGGGTTGAGTGTTGGTCAACATCTCTAGAGCGTTCTCTTCCCGTATCACCAGTTTTGACTGCTGGGCGAAGAATAAACCCGGTTAATACCTCTAACCCTTTTGGTAAAAATTTCCGTAGATATTCTCCGATAAGGTCCTCGACATATCGACCATCTTCTCCCTGATGAGCAGCACCGGCTCTCGTTTGTGACGGAACTAAAATTTCAAATTGCTTATACGTGGCAAGTAAAGCTTCTACTTCTTTTGACCAATAGTTCTGGATTCTTACTCCATCCATCAGATACTCCTCTCAAAAAATTTTTGTACATCTGGTTAATTTGATGTGCACACAACCTTAATCCCTAAACTTAACCCGTAGTTAAAATGCCGCATATAACGAATCAATGCAGGACGGCTCGTTTACCGTACTGCAATCTACATCACTCATGTAATACAGTGAATCGATCAAGCATTGAGCTTTTTCCAAACTCTTTATATCAAAATACTCAACAACGGGTTACTTGAGTCTTTTCACTGAATGACAAAAAACTATATAGCCGATATTCGTAACCTTACGTTTCAGGTGAAGTGACTAGTTTTGAAGCACATTTATACTTTTTCACTACAGCTACTTTTGATTTGTGATCTTCATATAACCTATTATAAAAACTACTCACGACAATGCGTGGTGCCTAATTTCTTAGGATGCTCCATAATAATTAGTTCAATAATTCTCGCATCAACTTCCTGAATTTTCTCACTTGAAATGACACATGGTAAAATCTGGTAGTTCTATGTCATGGTTTTGTTAACGGTCGTTATATAGAAAGCCTCTATGTTAATGCGAAATTTTCTTATTTAATTCTTTACAGTAAAAATTTTTCAGGAAATTTTCATTTGAAACAGCGAATTATCAACCTGATTTAGCTATTCAAGTCCAAAACATAGGACTATGTCAAATAAATTTAACGAAGTAGTACAAAAGCTTGTTGCTAAAGACAGGATAATTATTGGCATAATAAACGTAATTTGATGGTGCAACTATTGACATGGCGCGAATTGGTAGGGACATACCTGAGTCTGAATAGAATGCATAGACAATAGTGAGTCGCTACACATAAATCAATCTGGTTTAGGATGACTTCAAGCGTATAACCCATACGCCGCATCTACATCTAAATAAGGCGAGCGAAAACTCAATTATTAAATGTTTTAAGTATGGTCGGTTATTGTCTTAAAGTTAAGTTGTTGTTATTACTGATTAATACCAGTATAATGATAGATGTTATTGTTATCAATCTTAAAGGCAAATGATATGTCGATAAAGAGCATAAAAATTAAAAATCTATTGTCATTTGGCAGTATTGAACTAAAAAGCATTGAAGAAATAAACGCGATTGTTGGTATGAACAATGTTGGTAAGTCTAATTTTTTATCATTAGTTCAATTTTTCTATGACAAGATGGCAAGTGATAGGATTTTAGCTCCTGAATTGAATTCAAATTATAGTCCTATTGGAGAGGTTACGATAACGTACGATCTTTCTCGGATAAAAAAGATTGTCATGTCGGGGCGGAAAAATAGTAAGTTTTTCAATATTATTTACAGCGCACTTATTAAAGATGAATCTGTTTCTTTCTTTGAAATGTTCAACTCTAGTTTTAAAAGTGAAGCGAAAACTTTTGAGCTGACGTTAATTGTTAACGCCAATGGGTCTTCATATTGGCTAGAGAAAGACAAGCAAAGAATAGAGATAATTCATTACTTGTTTCCTTTTTTTCATATTGACTCTAGACATATAGATTTACATGATTGGGATAAAATATGGGATTTGATTGCTAGTATAAAATCTCTAAATGTGGATAAGATCGACATGGATGACTTTAAAGCATATATCGATTCAAAGCTTAGTGATAATGGGACGATATTTAGTGATTATATAAATATGATCGAAGACTCTATTACAATTGAAAAATATGCACATAAGGAAAAAGTTTTAAGTATTATAAAGTCTGCAGTTAAAGGTAGCGTTTTTAGTAGTGGAGGTAAAGATACAAAATACCAATCTGATGGGACAAACTCTTTTAATTATATAGAATCCACTTTAAAGCTATTAATGCTAATTACAAGAAGTGAGTATATAACTCCGTTTGTGTTCGTAGATGAGCCGGAAGTTGGTTTACATCCTAAGAAGTGTGAACAGTTAGTAAATAATATTTATAATACATATCAGAAATATGGGTTTAAAAATGGAAATCGTCGATCTATTCCTTTCCCTAAGATAGTTTTTTCGACTCATTCATCTAGTATAGTTAAGGAAGTAATAAAAAACTTCCAAGAAAACCATCAGGTTATTCATTTCTCATTAGATGAAATGAATAATACCAAGTTGCAAGTTATGAACTCAATATATAAAAAGAATAATTTTCTTAGTATATTTAGTGACAATGAAGCACGACTTTTCTTTAGTAAGTTTATTCTATTTGTCGAAGGTGAAACAGAACAAGAAATTTTTGGGAATTTTAAACTTCAGAACAAGTTTAAATCTCTTAAAGAGATTGAAGTATATAAGTGCTCAAATAATAAGATCGCCGAAGCCATTAACCCATCATATTCTAACACCTCGATCCCTTACTTGTTTTTATATGATGCAGACAAGTTTTATGAGTTTGGTATGCAGCATAGTAAAAAATTAGAAATTAAATTTTGTAATGCTACCAAAGATGTTGGTATAAAAAATGAAAAGTTGGTTCAGGAAATGAAGTATTATAAGAGAGGCTTTAATAAAGAACATAAAGAAATTTATGAACGATTAGTTCAAATGTCTAGTTTCCAAGGAGACGAATTTGAAACAGATAGTACAGGCATGTTTTTTAAGAAAAACTCGCCTTTTTATGCTTTTAGAATACAGGTTAGAGAGTATCTAAAAAACAAAAATGTTACCGTTTTTAACGATACTATTGAGGGGGCTTTAATTAGCGATAACTCAAAAGAACTGTTTTTCAAATGGCTGTTATCGGAACATGGTATTGATGTAACCCATTTGCTTGGATCAACTGTACAATTACGGACTTCAGGCAAGGTAGTTATAGATGATAAAGTTTTACTTGCGTGCATTAAGCTAATGTTTGGTGGAAAATCAGATACGCAATTTAAGAAGACACGAAAATTTAAACAAGTGGAAGACCTTGTTTTCTATATCAATGGAAAAGCAGATTGGCCACCGATCTCGAAAACCTCGGGTTGGGTAACTTCATTTTTAGATTTTTCTATTGCTGAAATAGAAAAAGAGAGTTTAGCGAACCAAGATCAAAATTTTTATACTATTTTTAATGGATATTTCCCTGAGCTTTATGCTATATTAAACAGGCTTTATCCTGATAGACTACAGAGGTCATTATCTCATTAGAGTTAATGAAAAGAGGTAACTCTTCAGAAGTTTAATTTTATCTATTTTATAGATGATTTTTTGCTTCAACGCCTCTAAATCATAGCTTGATTACAGTTATGTCAAAGTGTTCAATGTGTCACACAGTGAATTTTTGTTTTTGTATCAAAGATAAAGTGTATTGTATGTCAAAATATAATGATATTAAGATTAGTCCTTCCTTGACTTCTAAGTTGCTTGCTAACATTGATTATAATGTAGTAAGTGAAATCAAAGTTAGGAAGGACTTTACATACTCCATAATGAACAACAGTAACTTAGATGTTTTGAATCGAGAGTTAGTGTCAAGTCTTTTTTCTAAGATTCCATTAAATAACTCATGTGTAGGTTTTGTTAAGAATAAATCTTATCTAGATTTACTAGAACCTCATCGTTTTTCAACAAAGTTCACGCGTTTAGATATCTCCTCTTTTTTTCATTCTATTTCTCTAGAAGATATTAAGTTATCAATAGAGCCATATATAAAACCAAAATTTCTGGATAAGAATAAGAAAATATCCTCAATTGAGGAAATTATGAAGGCTATAACGTATGCTGTTCCGGAAGGGGCTGAAAATGTTAAGTTTAGGGGGGAAACTGTTCTGCCGATGGGGTTTTCTTCGTCGCCTATAATCTCTAATATTGTGTTCAGAAAAATTGATGTTCAAATCCACAAGTATTGCAATGAAAATAACATTATTTATACTCGTTATGCCGACGATATGTTATTTTCTTCTAATAGTGAGTTGGTTAGCCAGACCATTTTTATCAATAAAATTAGATCATTGGTTTGTCAGCTTTCGTTAAAAATTAATGAAAGGAAAACGATTACGACATCAGGTCATATTTCATTAAATGGTTATGTTATTGACGGGCGATCTGGAACTATACGCTTATCTAATCAAAAATTGTCTAGGATAAATAAGATAACACATCAATTATTGGTGAGAGGTAGGGCACCATCAGAAGTAGCAAAAAAGCTTTATGGTTATTCAATATCTAAATATGACTTTAAGTTCGGATATAGCCCAGAGTTCTTTGAGCAATATTGTAAAGATCAACTCCACAATAAAATTGCTGGAAATAGATCTTATTTGATATCAGTACTTAAGTTCAACGAACAGTATGAATGTATTTGTCCTAAATATGTGACTAAGTCCCAAGTCATGTTAGAGCGGCTCAACAAAATTCTTGATAACTGGTCTTAATTAATTCTTCACCTAATAGCGGTAAATGTATTGTTTCAAAGGTGATTAATAAGAGCAGTAAAATACTGCTCTTTGATAGTAAGTCATTAATAAAACCTACTTACGAATAATTATCTATACTTATTCATAAGCTTAATTTAGTGCTTAGTTGTATTAATTCATCTAGAAATGAATTTACTCAATTTAAGTTTCTGATTTTTCTTAGATAAGACCTCGTTACGTATAATCCACTGTAAGCCGTAATCATGAATGGCAAAATTCATTAAGGCTAGATGCCTTTTTATCCAAAAATAGACTGACTTGCTTCTTCCTTCAATTGCTCTTTCATTCGATTTAAACCCCAGAAGCTCCTTCAACCAATCGTTTTCAGCTAACTGGCCACAGTCTACGAATTGGTATTTGTTAAGAAAATAATTCAAAATAACCGATTGCCAGACATAATTTGGAGCATTCCAGTGGTAGTTAAACTTTTTTTGTTCCTCCGATATCTCTCCTGGTTGGATTGCCATCCTTTTGGCCATATCTTGAAACTTCATGTCGTAAGATAACCCCCTAAACTTAGATACGAAGCTTTGTATCGATTCTGATTTTAACTTCTCAGATTTATTTATATATTGTGTATAGCGCGACTCCCAAATCTCTAAGTTCATCCAGTAAAGACTTTCTAGTTTGATGTTATCGTGCGTGCTTGAATACCTGTAAATGAGATGTACACCGCGATCCAAAACACTTGTATGGGAGTTACTAGGCACAAAAAAGATTCTGATGTTAGTTTTATCATTTAGTTGGATTGTTGCCTTAAAAAAGGGTTTGTCCTCTAAACGGGTAAGATTAGTAATAATGGAAGTGATAACCAGTTTGGGCTCCGGTAGTGTTTTTTGATGTCGGCCAAACAATGCCACACCAACATTAGGTAAGGGTTGGCTACCTACTGCTTGCTGCAGCCAAGCTTTTGCTTTATTACTAACAAGAGCAAGACGATCTTTTACAGTAGAGCGGGATTCTTCCTGCAAACTCTGATTTACGCTTTGTATTAGTGACTCTTCCTTGCGATTGAATAGCCATGCACGAGGAGCTTCTTTTAGCACAAAACGTTTCAACTCACCTGGCGTAGTATCCAACTCAAGCATACTTATATCGATCTCGATACCACTTAGCTGACTAGCTTGAAACTTAGCTTTGTCTTGCTCCGATTTTTGGTGGCGATAATAAATTTCAACTGCGAGCCGTTCACCACCATGCTCAATGAGAGCATCCGCAATTACTTCACCTACTCTTTGTTCAACCTTGGCTGAGTATGTTGTTAACTTACTTAGCTGCTTATCAATGAGATATTCGTATGTGCAGCCCAATGGATCAACATAATTAACTAGGTGCTGGATTCTCGGTAAAAACAAGCCCTCACTCGTGAACTCTACAATTATCTGCTTAGCTGCAAAGTGAAGCGCTGATTCCCCTTTACAGGCGGTATTAGCTGTGTGGGCAAAGTGTTTAAGGCGATCTTTCTTACCGCCATTCTTAGCGACCAAAGCTTCGTTACAATCTGTGCAATAACAGCCACAGGCGAGGCCGTTTTCTACTTCTGTTATGTGTTTCATTTGACCCGAAGAGTGGCGAGCCCAAACTATGGTCTTTCTTTTTTCCGAAAACACCCTCTCAGAGTACAAATTTAAATTCCCCTAAAATATCTTCATAGCCGATGAAACTAAAATATCATACAAAGCAAATAGCAAAAATGATCAAAGGTAATATAGACATGGATTGAATCACTCGTAAATATTTAGACACACTCGTGGTATTGCGATAAGTAAGATAAATGTTTTTTTTTGGTGGGGGGGGGGATTACCCCGAGATACACAATGTGGCACTTCTGGGCTTCGAAGTGCCACATTGTGAAGGCTCTTGACAAAACGATTTAGAAGTATTTATCTAAACAGTTTACTAGGCTAGAAAAGTAACTTTACTCTCAACCAAAGCAATTGAGTAGCTTCTAACATAAAATAAAGTATTGTTCTGATAACGTTTTTTTCTATTACAGATTGACGCTGATTTGAAAAATTATATATTTCTCTAATGCAATATGCGCATTGAGGAATAGTATGTCGATTGAAAGCGTTGTGAGCTGGGCTAACAAGTTGAAAAAGAATCTGTGGTGGCGCCATGCCATCAGGTTAGCTATTGAGAAAGGTGAATTAGGAGGCGATGACTTACAGATTCTATTTACTGTTGCCAAAATGGAACATGACCTAGAGACCCAGGATGAATCATACTCAGACTATATTGCGCCACTAGACCTTACCGGTTTTGGTGAAGAAGTACAGGCTGTAACCTTAAAGAGTATTGGCAAAGTAAATCATGTATCAGCATTGGTTTCTGATGCCTTGCTGGAATTCAAAACAGAAGGCCTGACTGCGGTATATGGTGACAACGGCTCTGGCAAGTCTAGTTATGCAAAAATCCTTAAAAACGCCTGCTTAACTCGTGGTGATACCCCTAACATCCTACCTAACATATATAATGATAAATCTGGAGACCCTTCTGCTGAACTTTCGATTGTCATTGCGGAAGAACAGCATTATGTGGAGTGGGCTCTGTCTGCTGCCTCTCGAGAAGACCTAAAGTCTATTCGAATCTTCGACAACACCTCTGCCGCTCACTACATTTCTGGTGAAGATACTATTGAGTACAAGCCTGTAGGAATGAAGCTCCTGGCGCAGCTTATGCGTGCCTGTGAATTTGTGCGTGCTGAAAACGAGAACGAGAAGAGACCATATGTGTCATCTTGTCCATTGCCAAACTTTAAACCTGGTGGTAAAGCTCTCGCTTTGGTCTCGACCTTGTCGGCAAATACAAAGCCTGAAGATGTAAACGCGCTTTGTATAGATAAAGAAACAGAAGAGTCGATCCCTGCTCTTATTGAAGAACTAACGAAACTAAGAACTAGTACGCCAGAGCAGCTTCGTAAAGGTTACAGTGACAAGTGCAAAGGTTTACAGCCGCTGCTTGTTCACTTGGTGAAGGTAAAAGATAAGTTAGAGCAAGAACGTTTCGATTTAATCAAGGCTTCTTACGATGACTATAAAACAAAGCAAGGCGCGGCTGAGTTTGCTCGCAGTCAGGCTGTTGAAGGACATGACCTTGTCGGTATCTGTTCACAAGAATGGGCGCTTATGTGGTCCCACATTAAGACATTTGTTAAGACCCACAATAATACGCTGGCATTTCCACCAAATGAAGGTTCATCATGTCCTACGTGTCTCCAATCTATCTCGGGAGAAACTGAAGCTAAGCTGAAATCGTTTGATGACTACTTGAAAGACCAAACTCAGGTCGAAGCCAAGAAAGCGAAGGGAACATTTGACGCTTACATTGCAAACCTGAAGACCCTCAACTTCGATCTAAAACCGTATGAACTAGCTTTAAGCATGATCCGCGACTACAAAGCTGAGTATGCGGAGAGCATCATCACACTGAATGCAAACCTTGAGACTCTTCGCGATAACCTAATTAAGAGCGAACCGGACTTTACTTCAGTCAAGGTCGATTTCAAGGGTGTTGACTGGATTACTGCTCAGCTCGCTTCTTGGAAGATGAAAGAAACTGAAGTTGCAACGAACGAAGGCTTGGCTAAGAAAATTTCAGACATAACGGCTCAGCTCCAAGAGCTTGAAGACAGAAAAGCCTTCACCGCAGCTAAACAGAATGTAATGAGTGAGATAGGTCGTTTGCAGGCGCTCGCTCTATACAACAGCCTGAGCGGTTCTTGTCAGTCGACTTCTATCACCACTCAAACTAACGCTATTGCGAATAGTGGCGCCGTAGGTGCTCTGCAAACTGCATTCAGTGCGGAGTTGGAGAAGCTAAACTTTGACAGCTTCAATGTGGGTACCGTGACTCGCGGGCATCGCGGTAAGCAAATGCTGAAGATTCGCTTAACAGACAAACCTAATGGAATCTCGGATGTAGCAAGTGAAGGTGAGCAAAAGTGTGTTGCTTTAGCCAGTTTCTTAGCCGAACTTACTGTAGATGACAGGAGATCAGCCATCATCTTCGATGATCCGATTAACTCGCTGGATCACAGATGGCGCCGTATGTTTGCAAATCGTATAGCTCAAGAAGCTTTAACGCGACAGGTTATCGTGTTTACGCACGACATGTCGTTCTTGAAAATGCTAGAGGAGTCCACTGGGGTAGCTCAAGCTAAATTGGATGTAATTTCTATCCGAAAATTAGGTGATGTAGCCGGTTACCCATTCCAAGAACCGCCGTGGGACGCTAAGAATACAAGCGCTCGAGTTGGTGAGTTGAAGAACTTGGCTCCTAAACTCAAAAAGATGGAAACATCAGGTGATTTCAGTTACGAAATGAACGTCAAGCATGGCTATGGTTTGATGCGCGAAACCTATGAACGTCTTGTAGAAGAGTGGCTACTAAGAAAGGTTGTTGAGCGATTTGGGCGAGCGGTTAAGACTCAAAGCTTGAAAGAGATTGTCGGCGACGTTACATCTGAGGATAACGATATTATCAATGCTGCGATGTCAAAGTGCAGTACTTACATGTGCGGTCATGACAATGCGACTGGGTTGGCAGTTGACTGCCCACGAGCGAGTGAATTTGAGAAGGATGTGAACGCTTTGGACGCATATTTCAAAGCTCTGAAGAAGCGTCGTAACTAAAGTAACAATAAAGCGTCTTACTGGAGGCGCTTTAATTATTCTAGCCCCTAACCTCAGTCTTCTAAAAAGTTTCTATCAACTAATGGAATAAAACCGGAAACCAAAACAAAATATACTTCTGCTTGCCTACATAGCCGCAGGCTTGCTCTGTATAGTCAATACCTTATGCCAAGTTCGGTAACTTTCCACACTTTTAGTTATTCTTGCATTGCTAAGTAGCAAAGTCATTGGCACATTTCTGGCCAGAAACGACTTAGACAGTTTTCCGATAGTTGAATTTGGCTTGAAATGCGCCTAGTATTTTAACCAAGAAAAACTACTGTATAAGTCCACCTTTCGTCCACCCTTAATCCACCCAAGCAATATTGGAATAAAGTGGGGAAGGGGAAAGTTGATTATTTTCAGTGTATTGAGCGAGATTTACGACGTTTTTGATGGCTCAAAAACGGTGAAACCCCGATGTTGGTAGCATCGGGGTTTCGAATTTCTAGATTTCTCGACTGGTAAGATCGATAGTCTTTTCTATGCAGAAGGCTTGGAATTATCCAATCTTATTCCTTGGTAGGGAATTAGATACGGATGAAGTCCATGTGCTCAACTTTAGGCTTGAACGCGTGACGTTGAACGTCTTGCGGCTTAACCTTAACTTCTGCGCCGTCAATCAGTAGAGTGATTGCTTCGTAGAATTCAGGCTTATCCATTTGGTTGATCACTTCAGCGTGAACAAGTTCGATAGCTACAGCTGCTGCTTCGCCACCGTAGATTACAGCTGGGAATTTACCAGCGTGACGTAGGCGGCGGCTCGCACCTTTACCTAGTTCAGTACGTACTACTGCTTCAAATTTCATAGTTTTACTCTCAAATTAGTAAAAATTAACTTCACACCTCAATGCGACCTTGAGTATGTGGTAAAGCTTATGCATAAACGAGTTCATGCTTAAGCGAGCGCGGATACTAACATCACATTCAAATCTGAGCAAGTCAGAAGCCCATCTCAAAGTGAATTTCCTTCGATAAATGATTCGTTTGGAGATAAAACGTTCACTAACTCTTATTTACCCCATTTTATCGCCTTTTAGATTGCCAATCTTATCTATTTATAGTGCTGCTAAATCATCAAGTTAATGAACGGAAAATGAATGTTCGCCTAAGACTTGGTTAAGGCTTGGTTAGTTATTCTTAATGCTAATCAAACAGCAGAATGAATAGGTGAAGTTATGGAACCAGTAAGCATTGTCGTTATTACATTAAACGAAGAGAAACGAATTGGTCGCTTGATGGAAGAGTTGAGTGTGCAAACCCACCAAGAGTTCGAAGTGATTGTCGTCGACTCCAACAGTGAAGATAACACCAGAGAAGTCGCTCAGGCTTATGAAAGCGCCTTGCCAGAGCTGACTGTGCATCATATGGAAGAGCGTGGCGTGAGCTTAGGGCGAAACACTGGCGCTTCTTTGGCTAAGCATTCGAGAATCCTATTCCTAGATGCCGATGTCAGTTTGCCTCGAAACTTCTTAGCAAAAGCGCTCTATGAGCTTGATGAAAGAAAGCTGGAAGTGGCTGGCGTATACATGAGCTCTAAAGGGTTACCTTTGGTGCATAAATTAGGTTACGGGCTGTTCAACGCAGGTTTGCTTACAACCCAATACTTTTTTCCAACAGCGGTTGGTGCTTGTATTTTCTCGACCAAACGAGTGCATCAAGAGATAGGTGGCTTTGATGAAGCTATCGTCCTTTGTGAAGATTGTGATTACGTGAAAAGAGCCAGCAAGACTTGGCGTTTTCGCTTCCTTAACATGACTTTTGGATTCGACCCTAGAAGGCTTGATCAAGATGGGATCATGAAAACGGGTATGACGTATTTGAAAGCCAATGTACGACGCTTTTTCTCTGGTGAGATGCGTAACAATAAAATGAAATACAAGTTCGGACACTATAACGAGCAATAAGCGTTGGGGTTGAAATGTTTGAAGGAATAGGACTTTTCTTAGGGGCTTTAGGTGATGCGTTGATTGGCCCCAACTTGTTTGTGCCCGGTGAGCCCTTCTTTATCGCAGCGGGGTACCAAGCGTATTCAGGGGTTTGGTCTGCGCTGGTGTTTGTGATGTTTGGCGGCCTATTGGGTGATCAGTTGAGTTATTTGATTGGTTACCGATACGGCGCAAAAGCACAGCGTAAACTGATCAAGTTCCGCCCTAAAACCAGAAGGCTGATTGCGCGTTGTCGATACTTAATTGCTCGTAAGGGAACCTATCTCATAGTATTCGCCCGTCTGTTAGGGCCTATTGCATGGGTTGTGCCATTCATTGCCGGTTCTCACCGTGTACCGTGGCGTAGTTTTAGCGTATTAGCTTTGTTTGGGCTCATTCTTGGCGGCGGACAATTTATCGCTTGGGGTATGTTATTGGCGCATGGCGTCGAGAGCTTTCCTTTGCTCAACAGCGTTAAGATATTCCTCGCTGAACACCAAAGCTTACTACTTGGCGCATTTGCCGTTTTAGTCGTCACGATTATCGGTTATAGAATGAAATGGCGACACCTGATGCTGAAATCGAGTGCCTTGTTGTTAGCATCGGTTGTATACGCTAATTACGCGCATTTCTTTTGGAAAGCGGATGATTTTTTAACTCAGCAAATATCTGAAGAGGTCGCTTCTATAGACCTTGAGCAAGTGACATATAAGGCATTTCCCGGCCTGTCTCCAATTTATGACGCGCAAGCGATTAATGTTGTTTACGTTGGGGAGTCACCGCGTGAATTGATGAATCAGCTCGGTTGGATAGAGAATCAAACCTTCTCTCGTAATGAGATTGAATGGACAGGTTATCTCGCATTGTTGAAAGAGAAGACGCCGCCAGTGTCTGATTTGTACTGGCAAAACAAGCCGCAGGATATGGCTTTTCAACTGCCGGGGAATCTGATGAAAAGAAGCCATATTCGTTGGTGGAATGCAGGGCTTGATCATAATAGCAATCGACCTAAGTGGTTAGGCGCAATCAGCTACGATGATGGTCTTAAAGTGACCCCGTACTCTGGTATTGTCACCATTCTTCATCGGGTTGATCCCAATGTGGATGAAGAGCGCGATAGATTGGCAGAACAGATTAAATCGATTAATCCGAGTCTAGGCATCGCGAATTTGCCACTTGCCAAGGCTGAGGTGATGAATGATAACAATGACTATTATACCGACGGCAACATACTCATGATTGGTGCGAGTTCCTATGGTTTTGACGAACAGAAACTGGATGTTGCAGCCAATGATATATAGACCCCCGAACCAACACATAACACTCAATTCTTCCTCTTCTCCGGTTATCCCATTGATTCTTGGAATGTTCCCATTGAGCCTTGTTTGAACCCTTCTTAACATCATGCTCAGTGGGATATTCACCACTGTTGAGTTCCAAATCAAAGTCCTTGTTCCGCAATAATATCTCTGCCTTTGTCTATGCTAATAAGGTGCTATTAAGAAGCACAAGCTAAGGACAAAGTTATGCAAATGAATCCGATTGGTTGGTTTGAAATTTACGTCGACGATATGATGCGAGCGAAGGCTTTTTACGAGGCTGTGTTTAATGTCACTCTTGATAAGCTAGATGTTGAAGCTGGAATGGATGTTGAAATGTGGGTGTTCCCTTGTGATATGGACAGCTACGGCGCTACAGGTGCGCTGTGTTATATGTCTCATGTCAAAGCTGGCGGCAACAGTACAATGGTCTATTTCTCTTGTGAGGATTGTGCGACAGAAGCTAGTCGAGCCGCTGAAAACGGCGGTGCTTTACAAGTGCCGAAAATGGCGATTGGCCAGCATGGTTTTATCAGTATTGTGAGTGATAGTGAAGGCAACATGATAGGGCTTCACTCCATGCAATGACTGGCGATGGTTGGAATGACTATGATCGGATTGAATAAGGTCGGACTGACCATGGACGTGCTGGTTATGTTGAAGATGTAGCCGCTCAATACAACGGTGTATTGGTAGAAAAAAGCAGGAGTTTGCCAAATTGTGCAAACTCCCACTTTTATGTACCGCTTAGCTTTTATGTTCCGATTAAGAGCTTTATACGACTTTAGACACTTTAAGAACGAGAGAGGCTTTCAAGCCACCCATTGAACTTTTGCCTAGAGTTAAGCTGCCACGATAGCTGTGTGCCATCTCATTCACGATGTTAAGCCCTAAGCCTGTACCTGGTGTGGTTTCGTCAAGACGTACGCCTCGCTTAGTTACCTGTTCGAGCTTCTCTTCTGGGATGCCTTTACCGTCATCTTCAATAATCAATTCGACATTACCGTCGGCAAGCTCATTGGCGTGTACGCGAATAATACTGCCTGCCCACTTGTAGCTGTTTTCAAGCAGGTTACCGACCATCTCATCAAGGTCGGTTTTTTCTACTGCGACCTCAAGCTCTGAATCCAGCTCATTTATCATGGTGACATCGTTAGCCGCGTAAACCTTATCAAATGCCATCGCGATAGCTTCAACGCGCTCACAAGGCGATGACTTCACTGAAAGGATGTTCATCGCCCCCGCCATGCGTGCACGGCCAAGATGGTAATCGATTTGACTTTGAATTTGATGAATCGGTTGCTGTAACAGTTTCTTCTCGTTGTCTGGCAGCATTTCGATTTCGTTTTTCAGAACCGATAACGGTGTTTTTAACGCATGAGATAAGTTACCCGCGTGGTTACGCGCTCGTTCCAGTAACTCTTGGTAATGAAAGAGTAGGGCATTGAGGTCAGAAACTAAGGGAGAAACTTCTTTCGGGTAGTTATCGCTTAACCCTTGTTGTTCGCCTTTTCTCAACATCACCAGTTCACGCTGCATTTTGCTCAGTGGCAATAGCGACCAGCTGACTTGAATACCAATCAACATAAGTACACCAACAAACAATAGCATCAGAATTAACCATACTTGGCTGGTCAGCTCGGTAAGGGTCGATTCTAATGGATCCTCATCAATACCTATGGTGATCGTGATAGGGTCAGTGAGCTCAGGTAGGTAGATATCTTGCTCAATATAAATCAGTCTTTCTTTCTCTGGCCCTTTGATGGATGTGTGAATCGGCGAGCGTTTGATGGTGAGGTCTTTGTCCCACAGAGAGCGAGAACGAATGATCTGTTCTTGAGTCGCCGCACGCCAATAAAGGCCACTGTAAGGTTGGTTAAACCTAGGGTCAGACAGGCGCTCAGCCATGATTAGATTGCCATTTGAGTTGGTTTCGATATTGGCGGTTAGCTCGTCCATGGTGAGGCTGAGTTGTTGCTTCATATCGTCGACAAGATAATCATTAACCAGCTTTGGTATACCGATACCCGCCGCTAATATCATGGCACCTAACCAAAAAGCCGCAGCGAGGAGCAAGCGGCTTTTTAGACTGATGTTTTTAAGCGTTCTTTTTTTAAGATTCATACGTTACCAGCCTGTCTTTGCTCATCTTGTTATGAGAACAACGACGAACAGCACAGGCTGTCCATTAATTGGAGATTGCTCTTAGCTTAATTAAATACAGCACTATTCAGCATTGAGTTGGTAGCCAAGGCCACGAACGGTTTTGATGATCTTTGGTGCGATTTTTTTACGGATACGGCCGATGAAAACTTCCACAGTATTAGAGTCACGGTCGAAATCTTGCTTGTAGATATGTTCCACCAATTCTGTGCGTGAGATAACCTTGTTCTGGTTATGCATGAAGTAAGCAACCACCTTGTATTCCAATGCCGTTAGGCTTACTGCCTGACCTTGCCAAAGTACTTTAGAGCTGCGAGTGTCTAGGCTTAAATCACCAATTTGAAGAACAGGAGCAGCGCTACCAGACGCGCGACGTAATTGCGCACGAATACGAGCAATTAACTCAACCATTTCAAACGGCTTTGTTAGGTAATCATCTGCGCCTGCGTTCAAGCCTTCTACACGCTGAGTAAGAGTGTCACGCGCACTTAAGATAACGACTGGTGTATTGATATTTTCGTCTCGAATGCCTTTCAACACGGTTAAGCCATCCAGCTTCGGTAAGCCTAGGTCGAGAACTATGGCATCCCACTCTTCCGATGTTGCACGGTAGAGTGCGTCGATACCGTCTTGAGAAAGCTCTGGAACCCAGTCGGCTCCCTCAAGGGTTTCTAGAATTTGTTGGCCCAAGCGAGGTTCGTCTTCAACGACTAAAATTTTCATAATTGTTCTTCTTAATTCTTGTAATGACTGTTCGCGGTGCTTAATTGCTCGTCGTGATTAATAGTATCTTTAAAGTTGCGCCCTTAATTATTCGTCGTGTTTAATTGCGTCTTTAAAGTTTCGGCCTTTAATCATGAGCATCTCTAACGTTTCGGCGTTGTATTCGACTTTGATGATGTTGTTTTGGTAATTAATTTTTAGTTCATAAACCCAAATATCATCGTCTTCTTCTAGTTCTACTTTAATGATTCGACCATGAAGATCGTTCTCAACGGCCGCATACATTTCTGAGAAAGGGCGAATATAGCCTTCGCGTACCGCTTCGTAGACTTCGTCTTGATCTTCTTCAAATTCGATACGAGTTCCTGCTTTATGAACATCTTGCACTAAGTCGTGGCCGTTATGATGTGAGTCGGCCCATGCACCAGCAGAAACAAATAAGCCTAAGCTTATAGAAAACAAAGAAATCATAGCTTTACTAAACATAGCGAATCCTAGAGAAGGTTGATAGCGTTCAGTATAAAAAAGTAATTCTGAACAGAAAGTGAACCTGATTAATAATGAGAATTTGATACCTAAAAACTGAACGCTTAATAGCGGAAGGCCTGATAAATGAAGACTAACTGCCGAGTGTTAAGAACGTAATACTTATCTTTATACTTATACTTATACTTAACCTTAACGCTGCTGTAGCTCGTCTTCGAATATCTTGTCTCTCATTTTCCAAAAGCGTCCCACTTTACGCGCAATCACGAATTGAGGTGGGCGGAATCGATGTTGGTGAGCAACCACTTTACTTGGTGAAGCTTCTTCAAATGGTCGGTGTCGGTCGGCAAGGTGAGGGCGAACAAACTGGTCCTTAAAGTTCTGCTTCTGTTTCTTGGTGGTCAATGACCAGAACTCATGCACTTGTGCTTGGTTCTCACCGCGGTAGGTAACCTTAAGTTGCGACTTGCCTTTGTCGTCCTTGAGAACGTTAAGGTCCATCTCTAAACACTCAAACACCAACGCATCTTTTAGGTTTAATGCTTCTTTCAGCTTTTTATCTGGGTCAACTAAGGTGGCATCGCACTCATGACAAATACGCGCGGCGATGTCGTTGTCTGCGCCGCATTCACCACAGTACTTAGCGCGAAAACGATAGTTACAGTGCTCGCGTTCCCCTGTGTCTTCATCGGTAAAGTAACCTTGGCATTTACGGCCAAAGTGTTCGAGTAAGAATCCATTGCTGTCTAGCTTGCCCCAAAAGTTATTATTGAAGCCGCAAGCAGGGCAGGGAATGGTGATGATTTCACTGTCAGAATCGGGTTTTGGGTCGCCCACTTCAGGTTGATAAAGGTCGTAACTGTTGCCTGCATAGTCGAGCACTAAACACTCTTTTTTACCTGGAGACAAGCGCAGGCCACGGCCGACGATTTGTTGGTACAAACTAATAGATTCAGTTGGGCGTAGAATCGCGATTAAATCGACATGCGGCGCATCAAAACCTGTGGTTAATACCGATACGTTAACCAAGAACTTGATTTTACGTTCTTTGAAATCGTTAATGATTTGGTCGCGCTCTAGCGTAGGCGTGTCGCCGATTACAATTGATGATTCACCTTCCGGTAGTAAGCCAAGGATCTCTTGTGCGTGTCTAACCGTCGCAGCGAATACCATGATGCCGAGTTTGTCTTTGGCCAGTTCAATGATTTGGTCGACAATTTGTGGGGTGGCTCGTTTAGACTGCTCGATCACCATATCGAGTTCGGCTTCTTTGTATCGACCTGTACTTGCTGGTTTTAATTGAGAGAAGTCGTAGCTCAATACGGGCGCATCGATCATTCGAGCTGGTGTGAGAAAGCCTTCGTCCAACAAGTAGCGAATCGGGAGTTCGAAAATACAGTCTCTGAAAAAACGAGGTTCTTCAGATCGAACTTGGCCACGGGTGTGATATTGGTAAAGCCACCCCATACCAAGACGATAAGGCGTCGCGGTCAATCCAAGCACCTTTATGCCCGAATTATTCTCACGTAAGTGAGTGATCACTTTTTGATAGCTACTGGTCTTTTCATCTGGCACGCGGTGGCATTCATCGATAACCAATAACGAGAATTGATTGGAGAATGAATCGAGGTTTCGAACCACGGATTGAACTGAAGCAAACACTACTTGTTGGTCGGTCTCTTTACGCCCTAAACCGGCAGAGAAAATTGAACCTTTTAGCCCATAACCTTCATATTTTTCATGGTTTTGCTCAACGAGCTCTTTTACGTGAGCAAGCACTAGAACTCGACCTTTAGCAAGCCTTGCTAGTTCTGCAATCACAAGGCTTTTTCCAGCGCCTGTCGGCAACACAAGAACAGCCGGTGTTTGGTGTTTTCTGAAGTAATGAATCACTGATTTTACTGAGTCAGCTTGGTACGGGCGGAGTGTATACATATCGTGTCTTGTAAAATGAAAAACAAATAGTGTGAAATAGCTCAACTAATTGAGCAAAGGTGACTATAATACCCGACTTAGATTAGTTGAGGTATTCATGCGTTTAGATAAATTTCTGTGCGATGCATTAGGCGTCACTCGAAGAGAAGCAACACACTTATTAAAATCAAAAGCAGTAACAGTAAATGATGTCATTCAAAAAAGCGGCTCACTTAAGGTAACTGAAGAGTGCGTTGTGGAATGGCAAGGCAATGAACTGAATGTTCACGGCCCGCGTTACATCATGCTTTACAAGCCAGAAGGTTTTGTTTGTTCGCATGAAGATGGTTCAAATCGTACTGCGTTTGAACTACTCGATGAAATCAAAATGGATAAGTTGCACTTTGCAGGTCGTTTAGATGTTGATACTACAGGTCTTGTCTTAATGACAGACGACGGTAAGTGGTCTCATCGTATTACGTCGCCAAAGCATAAGTGCGAGAAGATGTACCGAGTGTGGTTGGTTGAACCTGTTGAAGACGATTACGTTGAAAAGTTCAAAGAGGGCATCCAGCTTAAGAGCGAAGACGGCCTAACACTTCCAGCACACCTTGAAGTACGTGCAGAGCGTGAAGTGTTACTAACGATTCACGAAGGCAAATACCATCAAGTAAAACGCATGTTTGCAGCTCTTGGTAACAAGGTAGAAGCACTACACCGTGAACGTATTGGTGAAATCGAGATGGACGAATCTTTAGAGTTGGGTGAATACCGTTACCTAACACAAGAAGAAGTCGACTCTATCTGGAAGTAATCTTTTCTACCGTAGATGTGGCCGACTAAGGATAGCGTCGGCTGATTATTTTTGACTGGTACTAGGACAGTTTCAGCCATTATTACTATATGTTCATGTATGTGTGCGCATATTCGTGTATCACTGTGCGTGTTCGTGTATGGCTATGTGTATATTCGTATATTGCTGCGTGCATGCTCGTGCTCACATAGAACTTAGTACTTAGTCGGAGAGTTATGCAAACGTCTACCTCACAGACCCCAAGCTCACAATCACAAACTCCTCAGTTAGGTTGGATGCTATTTTTGGTTCTGGGCGCTATTGGTGCTTTAACACCACTCGCCATCGATATGTACCTACCTGCAATGCCAACGATCGCCAAAGATCTTGGTGTGACAGCAGGGGAAGTGCAAATCACACTTACCGCGTACACCGCAGGCTTCGCTTTGGGTCAGTTGTTACATGGCCCGTTAGCCGACAGTTATGGTCGAAAGCCCGTTCTACTGATTGGTGTATTCTTCTTTGCGCTAGCGTCTGTCGTGAGTGCGACGACTCATGGCATTGAAGCGCTAACGTTAGTTCGTACCGCTCAAGGTTTTGCAGGTGCGGCGGCGGCGGTCATTATTCAAGCGGTTGTGCGTGATATGTTCGACCGTGAAGATTTCGCGAGAACCATGTCGTTCGTTACCTTAGTGATGACGGTTGCGCCACTTATCGCGCCGATGATTGGCGGCTATTTGGCATTGTGGTTCGGTTGGCGTTCAATCTTTTGGGTGTTGGCTATTTTTGCGGTGATCGTGATTCTCGCGGTGATAATCAAAATCCCTGAGACTCTGCCTGTTGAAAATCGTCAACTATTGCGCTTTAAAACCACGATTCGTAATTACGCTCGTTTATGTAAAAACTCGACCGCTATGGGCCTAATTTTCTCGGGTGCGTTCTCGTTCTCTGGGATGTTTGCATTCTTAACCGCAGGCTCTTTTGTCTACATTGATATCTATGGCGTACGTCCTGACTTGTTCGGTTATCTGTTTGGCCTAAACATCGTAGCGATGATCCTGATGACAACCATCAATGGTCGAATCGTTAAGAAGGTCGGTTCTCATACGATGTTGAGAGCGGCGTTGGTTATTCAATTACTGGCTGGGTTAGGCTTGCTCGTCGGTTGGGCGTTGGATTTAGGACTTTGGGGAATTGTGCCATTTGTGATGCTATTTATTGGCACCATTTCTACTATCGGCAGTAACTCTATGGGTCTACTGCTAAGTGGTTATCCAAACATGGCAGGTACGGCTTCATCGCTTGCGGGAACATTAAGATTTGGTACTGGTTCTGTCGTTGGGGCTATCGTTGCGATGCTGCCAAGTGACAGTGCTGGGTCTATGGCTATGGTAATGGCTGCGTGTGCAGTAATGTCAGCATTACTATATTGGACATTAGGAAAGAAGGCATAATGTCAAAATACTATATTGAAATTCAGAAGTTAGTGAATGATGCATTGGGTGAGCTTTACGCTCTACACAAAGCAGGCAAAGCGATTGATGCGCCTATTGCGAACAACCTTTATTTGGTTCGTTGGGTGACGAAAGCGATTAAGGCTCAGTCTTATGATCGTGTGATTGTTCCTGATTTGGTGCGTTGGCAGAAGCAGGGTCGTTCAAAAGGCAACAACTCTGATTTAACCTTTACCTTCAAACGTATTTCTGCGTTTTACGGTAAATTCTTCCCTGAAGGCGAAGAACCAAAAGCGTTGAAAGACAGCGACGTTGAAGCCTTTATGGACAAGATGTACGAGATGGGTTGGAGCGTATCGAGTGAAGATGAGCTGACGACTGGCGGCAAAATTCAGTTCTTCACTGATGGTGAGCACTCTTTTGCACTTTGTGGCAAACAGTGTGATGACTCGTTCGACGGTGAGCTAATGGTTAAGCCAATGAACTGGTTTGTTCGTGGTAACCACGCTGAGTTTATTCAAGCAGCGATGGAAGCAGGTTTCATGCTTCACAAAGTCACTGACTACAAGTCAGCGGTGAAGTACCACGGTGAATACATCGTGTATCCTGCTAACCAAGGCAACCAACTTGCAGAGATCCCAATTAGCGTTGTCGGCTAGTAGCGGATTCGGGATACGAGATGAGAGATACGAAGAGCGGAATTATCCGCTCTTTTTTGCCTCTCACTGAGCATGTCGCTAATTTGCTGTTAAGTCTTTTCGCATCCCGTCACCCGAATCTCGCATCTGCTCTTGTGCCTGCTTCTCAATCGCCTTCACCATGCCTTTAAAGATAAACAGGTGGGCTGGCATCATTGCGAACCAATAGAGTAGACCTAGAAAGCCTTTCGGGTGCCACCAAGCAGATATATTGAGCTCTCGTGACTCTCCATTATCCGACACGGTGATTTCTAAGCGTCCTAAACCGGGTCCTTTCATTCCAAAAAGCAGAGACAAAAACTGGTTCTCTTCGCAGCGAATGACTTTCCATGAATCGATTTTGTCACCGACTTTTAGATTCGGCCCTTCTGGCATTTGTCGAACCGGAATACCGCCGCCAAATAAAAGGTCGAGCCATTCTCGTGTACGCCACAATGCATTAGCAAAGAAGTAACCTTGCTTCGGGCTTCCTATCTGTTGTGCAATCTGCCACAAAGACTCTAATGATGCCGTTGAGGTAATACTGGCTCCGGTTTTCTTTGGGTAATAACCATACCCAGCCTGCCAGCGTTTAAACGCGGTTTTATCGAAGCCCCACACATTACTTTTCACGAAGTTGCCTTCAGAGTGAATGGTTTGTTCGACCATGCGCTCGAACGACATCAGCTTTTGTGGGTACTTTTCACTAATGGTAGTCGAGTTAGCAATGAAGTCATGCTTAAGGCCCGCGAGAAGTGCTCTGCCTATATTTGATGGGACAGAGGTCACCACGCCTAACCAATAAGACGCAATTTGTGGTGTGAGTAGCGATGTCGCCCATAGTCGAAGAGGGCGGTCCGCGGTTTTAGCGATATGAGCAAACTGGTTTCGATAAGAGACAATATCAGGCCCACCGACTTCGAAGGTTTGGTGCTCTGTCGGAGTGTCTTGCGCCAGTTTGAGTAGGTAATGGTTGAGGTTCTGCAACGCTATTGGATTCGCTTTGGAATCCACCCATTTTGGCGCAATCATGATGGGTAGGTTGTAAACAAAGTCTCGCATGATCTCGAACGCCGCTGAGCCTGGGCCGATAATCACGCCAGCTTGCAATTCGGTTATTGGCACTGAGCCTTTTCGTAATAAGTCACCGGTTTGCTTGCGGGCTTGTAAATGTTCCGAATCCGCCGTTTGTGGTTGAAGCGAACTTAGATAGATCACGTGTTTATTATTCGGAGTTAACGCAGAGATAAAATTGCGCGCCAGATTCAATTCATAGTCGATGAAATCGTGGCCCTCAGCCATCCCATGCACCAGAAAGAAAATAAGGTCAAAGTCAGGGACGAGCGCTTGAGTCGCTGCTTGATCGGCAAGATCAAGATACACGAGCGATAGATTATCGTGAGGCTCGGTTCGTGCTTTTAAATAGTCGATATGCCTTGCTGCTGCGGTGACTTGATAGCCTTGTTCAAGCAGGAGAGGGAGGAGCTGCGAACCAACATATCCAGAAGCGCCTAAAACCAGTACTTTCTTCATTGTTACTCCATTTATATCTGTGGTTAAAAACCGAACATTGATATAATAGCGCGATATTTATCTTTATTCATCAATACGTTCCGTTTAGGTCTCTCTATATGTTGCTCTCTTCAATTATCCATCACACTCGAGGTGATTTTGTTCGTAGGCTTATTGCGATTGCTTTGCCTATTACCTTGCAGAGCATTATGTTCTCAAGTCGAGGCCTTGTGGATGTGTTGATGTTAGGGCAACTGGGTGAAGCTGATATTGCTGCGGTGGGTGTAGCGAGTAGAGCTATGTTTGTCACGACCATTATGTTGGTGGGCGTGACCACGGGTGGTGCGTTATTGACTGCGCAATATTGGGGAGCCGGCAATAAGCAGGGCGTCAGAGAAAGTACAGCGTTAACTTGGTTAGTGTCTACGTTGTTTGCGTTGCTGACTATTGTGTTCTTTGTATCATTCCCAGGCCAAATCATGGGCGTGACGACCGACTCACAAGAAGTCATCACCCTTGGTGTTGACTACATCGTGATTACGTCGTTTAGCATGTTAGCCGTGTCTTGTGTCAGCAGTATGGCCGTAGGCCTAAGAGCGATGCACAAGCCGGGTTTGAGCACGTTCTTTAGTGGTATCGGAATTCTATCGAATGTGTTTCTAAACTGGGTTTTGATTTTTGGTAACTTGGGCTTTCCTGCTCTTGGAATCAAAGGTGCGGCGATTGCGACAGTGTTGAGTGGTGCAATCGAAGTAGCGACTTTGTTTGGCTATCTTTATTGTTCAAAGCATCTCTTGGCTTTCAAGTTCTGCGATATAAAAGCGGCAGCTTCGATCGAAAAAGTGGTTCGTTTCTTAAAGTTATCGCTTCCGACGACGTTTAACTTCTTAGCATGGGCTGGTGGCTTGTTTGCTTACCACGCGATAATGGGGCAATCAGGCGTCCAAGGCTTAGCTGCACTTTCAGTAATGACACCTGTTGAGTCTATCTCATTGAGTTTGTTGATTGGCCTTTCGAATGCGGCAGCGGTTCTGGTGGGTAACCAGCTTGGCGCGAAGAACAATGAAGCGGTTTACTATCAAGCTCTAGGTTTAACGATTTTGTGTTTCTTGACCAGTATCGTGGTCGCGATTTTCCTCTACTTCGTACAAACGCCAATACTGAACGCCTTTAGCGCTTTGACAGAAGAAACCCGAGCGCTTTCAGAGAAGTTCATTCTGATTCTCAGCGTGGGTATTGTTATTCGCTCGGTACCGCTGACGGTCATTGTTGGTGTGTTGAGAGCCGGCGGTGATGTGAAGTTCTGTCTCTATCAAGATGTGATTGCTCAGTGGGTGATCGGTATCCCGCTGGCTGCGATTGCCGCTATTTACCTTAAGTTTCCACCTGAGTGGGTCTATCTGCTTTTCCTCACTGAAGAAGTGCTTAAGTGGGGTGGGTCACTTTATCGTATGAAAACAAGAAAATGGATTAAAAACTTAATAGGAAGTTGAAGTAGGGCGCACCAATCGCATCACTTTATCGTTGGCATGTGATCTATCTTTCAAAATACTTCCTCCTAACAGGGAATTAGTGTAGATTCTCCTTCCAAATTCTAACTAATGCGAGCTGTTTAATGTTAAAGCTGTCAGACCTATGTAAAGGCTATGTCGACGGGGGGGAATTTCACCCTGTTTTGCAAGGTGCTGAATTAACATTAAACCAAGGTGACCAGCTGGCATTAATGGGAGAAAGCGGTTCTGGTAAAAGTACATTACTGAATCTTATTGCGGGTCTAGACCTAGCAGACTCAGGCGAAATCGCTTTCCCAAACTTCAATATGCACGATTCGACAGAACGTAATCGTACTGCTTATCGTCGAAACAACATTGGTCATATCTTCCAGCAATTCAACTTGCTACCAACGCTTAATATTGCCGACAACATTCGTTTTTGCCGTCAATTAAAAGGCTTACCTGAAGATAAGGGGCTTTGGCGACAAATCCTTTCTGCTTTAGACCTTATGCCTTTGCTTGGACGTTATCCTGAAGAAGCTTCTGGTGGCCAACAGCAACGTGCGGCCATTGCTCGTGCTTTGTACATGGAACCTAAAATCCTATTAGCCGATGAGCCTACAGGTAGTTTAGATGAGCGTAATGCTGAAGCAGTAATGCGCTTGCTGACGTCTTTAGCTCGTGAGCTGGAATGTACTCTGTTGCTTGTTACTCACAGTGAAAAAGTGGCACAGCATATGGACGGACGTATTCGTCTACAGGGAGGGCAACTTCATGTTATGGCCCGTAGTTAAAGCGCTACTCGGTCATTATCGACGTTACCCACTTCAGATTATTTTGGTATGGCTTGGTTTAACCCTCGGCGTATCATTACTGGTTGGTGTTACCGCAATCAATCAGCACGCTAAACAGAGTTATGCTCACGGCGAAAAACTGTTTTCGAATCCTCTTCCTTACCGTATTCGTCCCAAACATAACGCCAATAAGATCCCTCAAGGTTTTTATATCCAGCTACGCCGTGAAGGCTTTCAACAGTGTTCTCCTTTTGACCACCACCGTATCACTGATGAAAATGGCGCGAACTTCATGCTTATTGGCTTGGACCCTGTGTCTATGCTTCAGTTGCATCCGGGCGTTGCGCTAAAAGATCTCACAACATTAAACCTAATGAAGCCACCTTACCCAATCCTTGTCAGCGATGATCTTGCTGAGCATATGGAATGGAAGAATGGTGACTATATTCCTCTTCTGGATGGCTCTGAACTTGGGCCTGTTGTTGTTGATCAAAACAACCTCATTAACGGCACTCGGCTGATCGCGGATATCTCGCTGCTAAGAATGTTGAAACGTAGCGCTGGACTGTCTGTTATTGCTTGTTCAGATATGCCGCCAGAGAAATTAGAACGCCTTAAGAATATGTTGCCTAATGGACTGACGATTTCTCGCAGTTCTAAAGCTGAATTGGAATCTCTAACCAGTGCTTTCCACTTAAATCTAACGGCGATGGGTATGCTGTCGTTTGTCGTGGGCTTGTTTATCTTCTATCAAGCGATGTCGTTGTCATTTATTCAACGTCAGCCATTGGTCGGAATATTAAGGCAGACAGGCGTTTCTGGTTGGCAACTGGCTAAAGCGCTATGTTTAGAACTTTTGATCTTAGTGCTAGTGAGCTGGGTGTGCGGCAACATCTTTGGTGTGATGCTGGCTAACCAACTGTTACCGGCAGTTTCTTCAAGTTTAGGCGACCTTTACGATGCCAATGTGGGTTTAACCATCAATTGGAATTGGCGCTGGAGCGGTTATAGCTTAATGATGGCCTTACTAGGTGCCTTCCTAGCTTGCGCTTGGCCGTTGGTTCGCTTACTTAAATCTCAACCTATTCGTTTGTCATCACGCTTATCTTTGATGCGCTTTGCGGGTACGGAATTTACGTGGCAGGCATTGATTGGTTGTGGTTTCTTAGTTGCTGCTGTAGCTGTCTATCAAGCGCCACAAACACAAGAGTCTGGCTTTGCTATCATCGCGCTTATGCTCGTGAGTGTAGCTCTGTTTACGCCGTTCTTAATGTGGAAGCTGTTCAATAGCTTGTCTTATTCATTACGCTGGGTTCGTGCTCGTTGGTTCTTCGCTGACGCAGCATCAAGTATGAGCTACCGTGGTGTTGCTACCATGGCCTTTATGCTGGCGTTATCGGCGAATATTGGCGTTGAAACCATGGTCGGTAGCTTTAGAGACACCACTGATAAATGGTTAACACAACGTTTGGCCGCAGACCTTTATATCTATCCGACCAACAATGCAGCGGCTCGCATGAGTAACTGGTTGTCAGAACAGCCTGAAGTTGATTCAGTGTGGTGGCGCTGGGAAAAAGATGTCTCTTCTGCCAAGGGTAGCATTCAAGTGGTCAGTACTGGGCCTTCAGAAGGTGAGCTAGAAGCGCTGACCATCAAGCTCGGCATTCCAAACTATTGGTATCATTTACATCATTCTAAAGGGGTGTTGATCAGCGAATCAATGTCTCTCAAGTTGGGTATTCGCCCTGGCGATTATATCGATCTGCACGACAGTCTTGGCTCGGGTTGGCAGGTTGTCGGTGTTTATTATGATTATGGTAATCCATATCATCAGGTCATGATGTCGCATCGCAATTGGTTATATGGCTTTGCAGGCCGGGGCAATGTTGGATTAGGCGTTATATTAAAAGACGATGTAAATGCCATTGGTTTACGCAGTCGTTTAGAAAGTGTGTTTAGGCTAGGGTCTGAACGTATCTTTGATAACAACAATATTCACAGCCAAGCAATGCGGGTCTTCGATAGAACCTTTGCGATTGCTGATACGCTGGGCAACATTACCTTAGTGATTGCGGTATTTGGTATCTTCTTCGCGACCGTCGCGGGTGAAGTCTCTCGTCAAAGACATATTTCACTTCAACGCTGTTTAGGGGTCTCAGCCAAAGAGCTGATATTCACCGGAAGCCTGCAGTTGTTTGTGTTCGGACTCATTTCATCCTTGATTGCTGTGCCATTAGGTTTAGCGTTAGCAAGTTTGATCGTTGATATCGTTATTAAGCAGTCTTTTGGGTGGTCACTCGAGTTACAAGTGATTCCATGGGATTACTTAGTGACTTTTGCGTGGGCGATGGCAGCATTAATGCTCGCTGGTGCTTTACCAGTGATGAGAATGATCCGAAATACGCCGATGAAGTCATTGAGGGATGCGCTTTAATTATGTTTCAACGCAATGGCTCAAAAAAACTAAGACATCGTTTTGTCTCTTCTATTCTACTGATCAGCTTCTTCGGCGCACTCCTAGGCGTGTGGGCTTATTATTCCTATTTTGTTGACGTAGGTGATAAGGGCATTAACGAGGTTAATTCAGTATTAGTGAGTGAGCACTTTAATGTGTTTGAGCCTGTATTGCCTGACAGAAGCGTTTCTCTACCGCGTGATTTCCAATTCCACCCTGAATTTCAACATGAATGGTGGCATTACTTTGCTTCTTTAAAAGGGAGTGATGGAAAAAAGTATTCGGTGCAGTGGAGCTTTTTCCGCATCTCAACGGATGAACGTGAAACGCCTGGATGGCAAAGCCCACAAATCTATATTTCAAATGTCGTCATTTCTTCTGACTCTAAAGTGTGGAAAGAGCAGCGTTTAGCGCGTGGCGGTATTGGTCAGGCGGGAATGACGAATAGCCCCTTTAGAATCTGGATTGATAACTGGAATTGGCGAGCGCTAGGTAACACGCCGTTTCCGGGTCGACTTCAAGTGAATACAGATACCTTTGGTCTCGAGTTAGATACGGTTGCGAAAGGGCCTTATGTGCTCAATGGCGACAATGGCTATCAGAAAAAACACGATTTATTGCCTGTTGCTTCTTACAATTTCAGCGCTCCTTTTTTATCTTTGACCGGCACATTGCAACTCGATGGCGTTGCCAAGGAAGTTGAAGGAACGGCATGGGTTCATAAAGAGTGGGGAAGCGGTTTAGTTGGCGTGGGTCAACAAGGGTGGGATTGGTTTGTCTTTAACTTAGATGACGGCACAGCATTGAGCGTTAATCGTTACCGCCACAACCAACAGATGCCTTATGTATTTGGAACGCTCGCCACTCGCTCAGGCAAGGTTTTTCAGCTGACTGAATCCGACATATCTATTAAGCCTTTGCAGAATACAACGCTGCTTAATGGGCGAAGAATGCCTCTTCAGTGGATAATTAACGTCCCTGGGCATGATATTAACCTCACTACACGCATCAAACGCCGAGATATGTGGCTTCCTTTTGTGATTCCGTATTGGGAAGGACCGATCATGGCAAGTGGCAGCCATGAAGCGACAGGCTTCATGCAACTCACTGGTTACTAAATACACCTAAGGCTATCATTTGATAGCCTTTTTTATATTCGTAGCACCCTCCAGACTTGAATTAAATCTGCATACAGCTTCAGGGTTCTCATCTATACTTATTTCATAATACGTAAAAACATTATGGAATATACGACGTATTGTTTAGTATTTGTAGGAAAAACCGAAGTTAAACATCCAAAGAAGTGATTATCTATCGATTGGGCTTGTCTATACACTCGTGGTTATTCTTTGTTATTCGTTTATTTAAATAATAAATATAAGGGCGAAATCATGACCGACGTCATCCGTGACTTCTTTAAAATGGAATCTGCTGGCGGCATCATACTAGTCATCGCTGCGGCGATCGCAATGTTTGTAGCAAACTCACCACTGAACGAAATGTATCAAGGCGTTCTACACAGCTACGTTCTTGGTATGTCTGTATCTCATTGGATTAATGATGGCTTCATGGCTGTCTTCTTCCTTCTAATCGGCTTAGAAGTTAAGCGTGAACTTTTAGAAGGCGCATTAAAGTCTAAAGAGACAGCAATCTTCCCAGCTATCGCAGCTGTGGGCGGTATGCTAGCTCCTGCACTTATTTACGTGCTATTCAACTCTGGTAACCCAGAAGCATTACAAGGCTGGGCTATCCCGGCAGCAACAGATATCGCATTCGCATTGGGTATCATGGCACTACTTGGTAATCGTGTACCAGTTAGCTTGAAAGTGTTCCTACTGGCTCTAGCAATTATCGATGACCTTGGTGTTGTTGTTATCATTGCATTGTTCTACTCAGGTGATCTTTCAACGCTTGCTCTAACGGTTGGCTTTATCGCAACAGGTGTCCTGTTTATGATGAATGCTAAACATATGACGAAGCTGAGTGTTTATTTGATTGTCGGTGCAATTCTGTGGTTCGCAGTATTGAAATCTGGTGTTCACGCAACATTGGCTGGTGTAGTGATTGGTTTTGCTATTCCACTCAAGGGCAACAAAGGGGAACGTTCTCCTCTCAAACACCTAGAGCATGCTTTGCACCCGTACGTTGCTTTTGCCATCCTGCCAATCTTTGCATTTGCAAACGCAGGTATTTCATTGGAAGGCATTTCTCTATCAAGCCTAACCGGAATGCTACCTTTGGGTATCGCGATGGGTCTACTGGTTGGTAAGCCACTGGGTATATTCTTATTCAGCTGGGGCGCAGTGAAAATGGGCATAGCTAAGCTTCCTGAAGGCGTGAACTTCATGAACATCTTCGCTGTCTCTGTGTTGTGTGGTATCGGCTTTACAATGTCTATCTTTATCTCTTCACTGGCATTTGGTCCAACGAACGCAGAATTCGATACGTTCGCTCGACTAGGTATCTTGATGGGCTCTACGACAGCAGCAATACTGGGTTACTTCCTACTAAGTATTTCTTTACCGAAGACTAAGCAGCAAGAAGTAAAACTGTAATCAGTAACGGGCTCGCTTAAACAAGCCAGCCCACTTAATGAACAACAAGAATTGATCACATGAGTTACTACGAGTCTCATGTGATGACAAAGAACAAAAAAGCCGTGATGGGTAACCCTATCACGGCTTTATTGATCTTGTGTCCTTACAACAAACCTTGTCAGTATTCTTTGATAATCCTTTTGGTAGTCAGCGCTGTCCTGTGTTCGTATCTCCGTCCAACATTTGCGCATAAGAACTATTGTGACAGTGTTATGCTATTTCTCTAGCGTGGTAAAGATAGTCCATTCTTCTACGATTTGTTCATCGAGTCCGACTACTGTCGCGGTTACTTTACGGTTTAGAGCGTGTGCAGTGGCATCATCGCCATCACTTTCCAGACGCTCTTCCCCATAGCCAACAATCCTAACGCGGCTTGAGTCGACCCCATTCGACAGCAATTCGTCTTCCACGTGGTGAGCTCTTTTCTTTGATAACTCTAAGTTGTACTCATTGGAGCCTACTTTACTGGCGTAGCCTTGGATCTCAATCGATGCACTTTTATAAGTTTCTAAAAATTCCGCCATGGTTGTGATTTGGTCAGAGAAGATCGGGTTCACTTCGTAAGAGTCGTTTGCAAAAAGGATTTTCAACTGTCTGACTTCTTGCGAGCGAACAGTTTCCCCGCAGCCAGCGTTATCCACTTGAGAACCTTCGGGTGTACCAGGGCAGGTATCTCGTGCGTTTACCACACCATCTTTGTCATCGTCTTGCAGGTCAGAAATTTGCTCAGCTTCAGGTGTCTCGATGTAGTCTTCTTCCTGCTGATTAGAACAGGCAAATAAAGTCATCGATAATACGGGAAGTAGTAAGTAAGTTATTTTCATCATTAATACTCCACGGCCGTTGTCCACTCTTCTGGAATGTCGACCAGTAGAGCATTCAATAAAGAACCTGTTGCGTTCATTACACGGTACTTAGCGTACTGCTCAGAGTAATGCGCATCGAGATAATCTTTACGGGCTTCAAATAGTTCGTTCTCGGTGTTGAGTAGATCGAGCAAAGTACGTTTACCTATTCGATATTGTTTTTCATAAGCGATAACGGTTTCCGAAGCTGAATCAACATGATCAGATAGGAAGTTCTTTTGTTGCAGTGTTAGATCTAAGGCACTCCATGAAAGGCGAAGGCCTTCCTCTACTTGTCGATAAGCTCGGTCTCTCAGATCTTTCGCTTTGTTTAGTTGATAAGCAGCGGCTTCAGAATTAGCGCTGTCCGTTCCACCGTTGTACAAGTTGTATCGCATTCTCAGCATTGCTAGCGTTTCTTGGCTCGAACCTTCATCGCCCCCCGCATCATCTCGCCATGATTGAGATGCTTCGATAGAGAAAGTAGGGTAGTTAACACCTTTCGATTGTTTGTACTGAAAATGCGCTGAATCGACATCTGCAGAAGCGACTTTGATGACTGGATGTTGGTCCAAAGCATCAACTAAGGCGTCTGATAATGACAGTGGAATCATAGAAATATCGGCTCTTGGGTAAACCAAGCCTAATGGTTCCTGACCGACCACTCTTCGAAATTGGGTATGGGTATCGATTAGATTGTTCTGTGCGGCTAACAAGTTGCCGTGAGCTTTTGCGATCCTAGCTTCTACCTGCGATACATCTGCAGTTGAACCTATGCCTGACACAGCGCGCTTTTTGATGTCTTTATAAATTTTCTTGTGGATAGCAAGGTTACTTTCCGAAAGGGCTAAAACTTCAGTCGCTTTTACTGCGTCTAAATATATCTGTGTTACCTCCAAGGCTTTGTCTTCGGCATCCGCTAACAGTTGTAAACGAACCGATTCTGCTTCTGCGGCAGTACGATCAATGTCGTTTAGAGTTGATGAACCATCCCATAACAGTTGAGTCAGGGAGATTGTAGCTTCCTTTCTTGTAAGGTCTGTATCTGGGCCGTTGTTCGGTGCAGGGTTTATGCCTTCGTAACCAATACCTGCATCAAGGTCGATACTAGGTCGGTAAGCACCACCAGCAGCGTCATTTCGTTTTTTGACGCTCACATACTCGTTAAAGATGCTTTTGATCTCAGGATTGGTCGCCAAAGTGATAGCAACAGATTGTTCCAAAGTTTGAGAGGCGACTGGGGCCGCTGCAATGAAGCAGCATACCATGGATAACTTAAACAATTTCAAAGTAGCTCTCCTTCTACTTTTATATGTTTCGATCAATCTCGTAGCAGTATTTTCTGCTTTAGTGAGACACAGACTGTATTAAAGAAGCTTAGGACATCTGTAAAAAAATGCGAAGTTTGTTTGTTTTTTTTGATGGTAAGTCGCTATTGCTATTGACTAATTTAAAAATAGCCATATGCACGCCCATCTTAGTGAGTTGATTATCAATAGTGTCGATACTAAATTTACTGTATGCGACAGCCATAACGCAGAGCTGGGAGTGAGCTAGCGTGTGGTTTGTTCTGGGTAGAGGAAGTGGGAACTTAGCTATGGGAAACTTCAACCTAAACATACTAGGCCTTGCTAGCGGCAGTGTTGTGCTCGACGCTCAAGGCCAAGTTAGACGTTTGTCTCCGGGCGAACAGCCAGCTGCCAGTGATGTAGTCATCAGTTTCGATTCTAGTGAAGCCAGTGTGCCAAGTGTTTCTGCACGATTTGTAGATAACCAGGGCCAACAAAATGTGCTAGATACTGATGATGCAATCGCTCAAGTACAACGTGCTATCGAAGAAGGATTTGATCCAACGGAATTAGGAGATGAGTTTGATACAGCTGCGGGTGAGCAAGGCTCAAGTTTAACCAACAGCGGTAGGATTGAACGTACCGGGGCTGAAACTCAAGCTGCGACAAACTTTGAAACTGACGGGCTTGAGTCTCAAGGGTTGTCAGAAACTCAAAGTATTGCTCTTTTTGACATCATAGCTTTTGCGCTTGTGTCAGGAGAAGCTAATGTTGTTGAGTTTGAAAGTGACGAGCCTATTGAAACTGGGGGGACCTTAACCATTGAGGAGCCGGGTATAACCTTTATCGCTAAAAGTGTGGAAGGGGATAATGGGTTAGGGAGCTTTGTCGTCAACGAAGATGGAACATGGACCTTTGTAGCCAACAGTCCATTTGACGAACTTACCGACGGTGAGCAAATTCAAGATACAACCACAGTACAAACTTCTGATGGAGGTGAGCAAGTTATTACAGTCACCATTATTGGTACTGATGATGTGGCAGTTGCTGCAGATGATACAGGCAGTGTGACTGAGGATGTAGATGTCGATGAACTAACCAACCAACTAGTCACCTCTGGACAAGTTACGATCACCGACGTAGACGGTGATACTCCTACTTTCTTACCTGACGGTGAGTTTAACCTTGAAGGTTCGACGAATGAATCACAACTAGGCGTGTTAACTATAGTCCCTGATGGTGCTTGGACTTACGTTGTCAATAATGATGATGTGCAGTACCTAGATGACGATGAGTTTGTCACGGAAGTTTATACGGTCACTGCGATAGACGGCACAACAAGCGAAGTGATCGTCACCATTAACGGTGCGGATGATCCATCTGACATAACCGCAGGAGAGGGTGATTCGGATACTGGTGAAGTAACTGAGGATGTCGAGGTTGACCAAGAGAGCAACAACTTAACGACGTCAGGTACTTTAACCATTACCGATCTTGATGACAATGATACACCTGCCTTCAACCCAAACGGCATTTTTAACACCACGGGTTCAACTAATGCGATACCGCTCGGGGCGCTGACCATTACGTCCGATGGTGAGTGGACCTACACTGTCGACAATTATGCCGTTCAATACCTTGATGATAACGAAATTGTTACTGAGGTCTACACGGTGAGTGCAACAGACGGCACTAACAGTGAAGTGACCATCACCATTAACGGTGCCGATGATCCATCCGAAATTACCGTCGGAGAGGGTGACTCTGACATGGGTGAAGTGACGGAAGATGTGGATGTCGATGACGAGTCGAACACGCTTGAAACAACAGGCTCGCTGACTATCAGTGATCCAGATACCAGTGATAATCCCGCCTTTAATCTATCTGGTGCGTTTAAACCTTCCGGTTCAACGAATACTATACCTCTCGGGACGCTGACGATTACGTCCGATGGTGAGTGGACCTACACTGTCGACAATGATGCGGTGCAGTATCTTGATGAAAACGAAACCGTTACTGAGATCTATACAGTGAGTGCCACAGATGGCACCACTAGCGAAGTGACCATCACCATTAATGGCGCTGAAGATCCGTCTGAGATCACTGTTGGTGAAGGTGATAGTGATATGGGTAATGTGACCGAAGATGTGGATGTCGATGAAGACACCAATAATCTTGAAACCACAGGCTCATTAACCATTAGCGACCCAGATACAAACGATACACCTGCATTTAACCCAACCGGCGGGTTTCAACCTGCGGGTTCAACCAATGACACACCTTTAGGCTCATTGACCATCACCGCTGATGGTGAGTGGACCTACACTGTCGATAATGATGCCGTTCAATACCTTGATGATAACGAAATTGTTACTGAGATCTACACGGTGAGTGCAACAGACGGCACTACCAGTGAAGTGACCATCACCATTAACGGTGCCGATGATCCATCCGAAATTACCGTCGAAGAGGGTGACTCTGACATGGGTGAGGTGACGGAAGATGTGGATGTCGATGAGGAGTCGAACACGCTTGAAACAACAGGCTCGCTGACTATCAGCGATGCAGACACCAGTGATAATCCTGCCTTTAATCCATCTGGTGCGTTCAAACCTTTCGGCTCAACTAATGCTATACCTCTCGGCAAGCTGACGATTACGTCCGATGGTGAGTGGACCTACACTGTAGACAATGATGCCGTTCAATATCTTGATGATAACGAAACTGTTACTGAGATCTACATGGTGAGTGCAACAGACGGCACCACCAGTGAGGTAACGATTATTATCAACGGTGCGGAAGACCCATCGGAAATTACGGTTGGTGAAGGTGACAGTGACACGGGTAGCGTTACGGAAGACGTGGATGTCGATGACGAGTCGAACACTCTTGAAACAACAGGCTCACTGACTATCAGTGACCCAGATACCAGTGATAATCCTGCCTTTAATCCATCTGGTGCGTTCAAACCTTCCGGTTCAACTAATGCGATACCTCTCGGGACACTGACCATTACGTCTGACGGTGAGTGGACCTACACCGTAGACAATGACGCTGTGCAGTATCTTGATGAAAACGAAACCGTTACTGAGATCTATACAGTGAGTGCAGCAGACGGAACCACAAGCGAAGTGACTATCACCATCAATGGTGCGGATGATCCGTCTGAAATTACCGTTGGTGAAGGTGATTCGGATAAGGGAGAAGTGACCGAAGACTTGAATGTCGACTTAGAGACCAACGAACTTATGACATCGGGTACGCTCACGATTACCGATGTTGACACCAGTGATATGCCGGCCTTTAAACCTAATGGTGTATTCACACCTGTAGGTTCAACCTATGCACTAGCATTAGGTATGTTAACTATCACCCCTGAGGGCGCATGGAGTTATGTTGTTGATAATGATGCCGTTCAATATCTCGGTGACGACGACACCGTTATTGAGAACTATGTGGTCACTGCAATTGATGGTGTTGAACATGTCATCGAAATAACGATCAATGGTGTCAACGATGCCCCTGAAGCAACAAGCTTTGTGGTGGTCAATGATGACGATGCCGTGATTCCTATTTTGTTCGACTCTGAAGATGGTGGCATGCCTGATTACATCTCAGATATAGAAGATGATCACAATGAGATACCTCTAAATGTTCGCATTAACACCTTGCCAACCAGTGGCACCCTTCTTTATACCGATGAAAATGGAGACACCAGGGAAATAGTGCAGTCCGATGTGGATAGTGGTGTGCTGTTTGTTCCAAACAATATTAGCTTTGTTGCTGGGCCTGGAGATCTGTTTGAAATGGGCTTCAGTGGCGATCCTGAGGACATGCCTGACCTTGTTGATGGCTTCTATAACTGGGGAGTGGCGGTATCTCCAACGGAAAGGCTGATCACCTTAGCTAACGGCAATACCATTACGATATCGATTGATGACAATAATGACAAACCCCTACAGCAATATCAAGGTGAGCAGCCTCATGTTGGTTATGGGATTGGTGATACTGATGGTAAAGGTATGAACATGCAGGAGACCTTGATCATCGACTTTACCAACAACCCACTTGAAGTTGTTCATTTTGGGTTAGATGGTATGGGAGGAGAGTTCAATACCAATAGCAGTGTACATATTGAAGTTACTTACACCTTTGCTGACGGGACTACAGCTAGCGAGCAATACCAAAAAGACGAAGGCGATACAGGCAACCAGCAGATTCTGTACGAGTTCAGCTACTCGTCACCAAGTAATCCGATTGTTGGTATGGAGCTTTCATCTTCTGGTGGTAATTGGGAGCTGCGTTATGTCCAAGGAAACGAGGCAGTAACCGATGATCCTCAGTTTGACTATGTCGCAGTAGATTCAAGTGGCGCTGAAAGTACAGTCGAAACGGTGACAGTTGATACTGAAGAACCACAGCTATACAACGTGATCAGTGCTGCGAGTAACGAACCGCTGTTTGCTGCTGCTGGCAATGATTTATTGATTGGTGATAGTGAGGACAATATCTTTACTTGGTTAGATTCAGCGCTCGACAACGGTACAGACATCATTAAAGACTTTGAGCTTTATACTAACGGCTCTGGTGATTTAATTGACCTCAATGATCTCATTGAAGACCCACAAGACGAAACTCAAATGGCAGAATTGCTTGATATGATTGAAGTCTCGGTCGATGGTGAAGACATTGCTTTGTCTATTCCAATCAATGGTGGAGTCGACGTTCAAACAATCGTGGTAGAAGGGATTGCTACGGAAATGGGCGCTTCGGTTGATCTTGGTAGTGATCTCGCGATATTGGGAGAACTTATCAAAAACGATGCAGCTTAGTCGGTATCGTGAAGTGTTCTATGGCTTAACGTAATGAAAGCCCTCGGTTTCGGGGGCTTTTTTGTACCCAGCATTAGCCGAAGAAAAATTGCCTGAATCATAGGCAAAAAAAAGCCCAAACCAACACGGTTTGGGCGGATACAAGTATAGGAGTTAATAAGGAAAATGCAGTAATTAAGAAAGCAGGGGAGAGACAAGTTTGACGGCCTGTTAAACTTCTAAATACTCTGTTTTCTACTTAATTTATGACCCTCCATTTCTATTTCAGTTCCCAGAAAATTCATTAATTTTTCCTTTTTTTGTAAACATGCATCGATTCAATCGCTTAGTGAATAAAGCGATTAACTGGTACGACCAATTTGTGAAAATGTGATGTTGCTTGCTTGTTAAATAAATGTACTAAGCGTATATTTCAAACAGTTGTTTAATACGAGTGATTGAAATGGCACCAAGAAGTACAACCAAAGACAAAATCTTAGATGTGGCTGAAGGCTTATTTGCTGAGCACGGTTTTAATGACACCTCTTTACGCACTATTACGGGTAAAGCCAATGTCAATCTTGCTTCAGTGAACTACCACTTTGGCGATAAGAAGACTCTGGTTCGTGCCGTATTAAATCGATACTTAGAAGCATTTATGCCTGCACTGCAAGACGCTTTAGTGAACTTAAACTTGAACGAAACGTATTCTATGAGTGATGTGTTTGAGTCTTTAAGGCAGCCACTAAGAGCACTGAATGATGTAAGGCCAAATGGTACGAGTCGATTTATGTTACTCATCGGTCGAGGTTATACGGATGTGCAAGGTCACTTGCGTTGGTTCATTACTACTCGCTACAGCGAAGTACTGACCCTGTTTACCAGCTCAGTGATGAAAGCCAACCCGAACCTCACTCAAGAACAGTTATTTTGGCGATTGCACTTCACCCTAGGGACTTGTGTATTCACCATGGCATCTAGCCAGGCTCTGATAGAAATTGCAGAGAATGACTATGACAGAAAAATAGATGCTAAGGCAGTGGTCGATATTCTCATTCCATATTTGGCCGCTGGCATGTCAGCAAAAGAATAAAACAATAAAAAGCAAAATATTCACAAACAATATAGTGAACAAAAGGATCTGAACTATGAGCTCTCTAAGACAAAAATGGGTAAGTGACCCAGCTTTTAAACTCTTTAAAAAAGTACTACCACCACTATCTAGCACCGAGAAAGAAGCGATGGAAGCGGGTAGCGTGTGGTGGGACGGAGAGCTGTTTTCTGGTAAGCCAGATTTCACTAAGCTTCACCAGTACCCAAAACCTCAGCTGACAGCAGAAGAGCAATCGTTCATGGATAATGAACTTGAAACTTTGCTCGCTATGCTTGATGACCACAAAATTGTGAAAGAAGACAGAGACCTTCCAGAGGAAGTTTGGAACTTCTTACGCAAAGAGCGTTTCTTCTCGCTAATTATCGCGAAAGGGTACGGCGGTCGTGAGTTTTCGGCGCACGCCAACTCTACAATCGTAACCAAGATTGCAACTCGTAGTATCAGTACTGCGGTTTCGGTAATGGTTCCAAACTCTCTTGGCCCTGGTGAGCTACTGTCTCACTACGGTACTCAAGATCAAAAAGACTACTGGCTCCCACGTCTTGCTGACGGTACAGATATCCCTTGTTTCGCACTAACAGGCCCTGAAGCGGGTTCTGATGCGGGTGGTATCCCTGATGTCGGCACTGTGTGTATGGGCATGCACGAAGGCAAAGAGACACTAGGCATCAAGCTTAACTGGAATAAGCGCTACATTACGCTAGCACCAGTGGCGACGGTACTCGGTCTGGCTTTCAAATTGCACGATCCAGAAAAACTACTGGGTGACAAAGAAGACATTGGTATCACTTGTGCGCTTATCCCAGCTGACCACGAAGGCGTTGTGATTGGTGAGCGTCATGACCCTCTTGGTCTTGCGTTTATGAATGGTCCAACTCGCGGTCACGATGTGTTTATTCCTATGGAATGGCTAATCGGTGGCGCAGATTACGCAGGTAAAGGCTGGCGTATGCTGGTGGAATGTCTGTCTGCAGGTCGTGGTATCTCATTACCAGCACTTGGCACGGCGATGGGTCACCTAACTGCGAAAACGACTGGCGCATACGCTTATGTTCGTAAGCAGTTCGGTATGTCGATTGGTAAATTTGAAGGTGTTGCAGAGAGCTTAGGCCGTATTGGTGGTTTAACGTATCTATTAGAAGCGACTCGTACACTGACAACCACTTCACTTGATATGAAAGAGAAGCCGGGTATCGTAACGGCAATCGCGAAGTATCACATGACAGAAATGGCTCGTACTATTCTGAATGACTCGATGGATATCCACTCAGGTCGTGCAATTCAAGATGGCCCAATGAACTACTTGGCTGCGCCTTACCTAGGTATTCCAGTTGCTATCACAGTAGAAGGTGCGAACATCCTAACTCGTAACCTGATGATCTTCGGTCAAGGTGCGACACGTTGTCACCCATACGTATTGAGCGAAATGGAAGCGGCAGCGAACCCAGACGAGAAGCAAGGTGCAAAAGACTTTGATAGCTTGTTGTTCAAGCACATCTCACACGCAACTAAAAACACGTTCGGTGCTTTTGGTGCGGCACTAACGGGTTCTAAGTTCATTAAAGCCGACATGAGTGGCCCAACGAAGCCTTACTACCAAGATCTGACTCGTTTAAGCCGTGCGCTTGCAGTCAGTGCGGATTTCGCAATGCTGACGCTAGGTGGCGAACTGAAACGTAAAGAACTTATCTCTGCACGTTTAGGTGATGGTCTAAGTTACCTATACATGGCGTCTGCTGCACTTAAAAAGTATGAAGACGAAGGTCGTCAACAAGCTGACTTAGACTACGTACACTACGCAGTTCAGCACTGTTTCCACAATGCGGCTAAATCACTACAAGAAGCGTACCGTAACTTCCCGAACAAGATGGTTGGCAAAGTACTTAAAGGTCTAGTTTTCCCTGTAGGTAACCACTTCGAAAAACCGAGTGATAACCTAACAGTTCAACTAGCAGAAAGCTTGATGACTCCGGGCGCACACCGTGAACGTCTGACTCACCTTTGCTACATCGGCAAGGAAGAGGATGATAGTGTTGGTCTTATGGAGAACGCTTTCAATGCGATGTACAGCATCAAGCCTCTGGAGCGTAAAATCTTCAAAGCAGTGAAAGAAGGCAAAGTGGCTCGTAAAGGCTTGCTGGCAGACAAACTGGCTCAGGCACTTGCTGCCGATGTTCTAACGCAAGAAGAAGTCGACCAAATTATTGCAGCTGATAAACTGCGTTACACAGCGATTCAAGTTGACCACTTCAGTCATGACTTTAGTGAAACTTTGACGCGAAAAGAGTTAAAACCTAAGCTAAATAGCGTTGCTTAGATAACGAAATGATAAAAGGCACCTAATCAGGTGCCTTTTTTGTTTTTGTCGTAGAAGTCTCAATAGAAGCGTTAACAAATGGCGACTTAGTCAGCAAATATCAGTTGAGTGCTCCAACCACTTGCATTTTCACCACATTTTTACAGAAATTAGATGCCATTTGCGCACGAAACTCTTATCCTTAACCTGATTTTTTAAGGAAGTTGAATATGATCATCAAACCTCGAATTCGCGGATTCATCTGTACTACAACACATCCAGTCGGTTGTGAAGCTAATGTAAAAGAACAAATTGCTTACACAAAAGCTCAAGGCCCAATCGCAAACGCACCTAAACGTGTACTAGTTGTTGGCTCTTCAAGTGGCTACGGCTTGTCTTCACGTATTGCGGCAGCATTTGGTGGCGGCGCTTCTACTATCGGTGTTTTCTTCGAGAAAGCCGGTACTGAGAAAAAAACTGGCACAGCTGGTTTCTACAACTCAGCAGCGTTCGACAAGCTAGCTAAAGAAGAAGGCCTGTATTCAAAAAGCCTTAACGGCGATGCTTTCTCTAACGAAGCAAAACAGAAAACAATTGACCTGATCAAAGAAGATCTAGGTCAGATCGATATGGTTGTGTACTCACTGGCGTCTCCAGTGCGTAAAATGCCAGAGACTGGCGAAGTAATTCGTTCAGCTCTTAAGCCTATCGGCGAAACGTACACATCTACAGCTGTAGATACAAACAAAGATGCGATCATTGAAGCAAGCGTTGAGCCTGCTACTGAAGAAGAGATCAAAGACACTGTTACTGTAATGGGCGGTGAAGATTGGGAACTTTGGATCAACGCACTTTCTGAAGCGGGTGTTCTAGCTGACGGTTGTAAGACTGTTGCTTACAGCTACATCGGTACTGAACTAACGTGGCCAATCTACTGGGATGGCGCGCTAGGTAAAGCTAAGATGGATCTAGATCGTGCAGCGTCAGCGCTAAACGAAAAACTAGGCCAAACTGGCGGTACTGCAAACGTGGCTGTTCTTAAGTCTGTTGTGACTCAAGCAAGTTCTGCGATTCCTGTTATGCCTCTTTACATCGCTATGGTGTTCAAGAAGATGCGTGAAGAAGGTATTCACGAAGGTTGTATGGAACAGATCTTCCGTATGTTCAGCCAACGTCTATACAAAGAAGATGGCAGCGCAGCAGAAGTTGATGAAGTGAACCGTCTACGTCTAGACGACCTAGAACTTCGTGACGACATTCAAGAGCATTGTCGTAACCTATGGCCTCAAATCACAACTGAAAACCTGAAAGAACTGACTGACTACGTTGAGTACAAAGAAGAGTTCTTGAAGCTGTTCGGTTTCGGTGTTGAAGGCGTTGATTACGAAGCTGACGTTAACCCAGCTGTTGAATTTGATGTAGCTGACATCTAATTCAAACAATCGAATCAAAATGAAATAGGCGCTCACTGAGCGCCTATTTTTTTGTCTTAAAAGCAGAAACGAGATACGAGTATCGGGATGCGAAGAGATTTAAGAGCTGGTGCGGGATACGAGATGCTAGATACGAGGAGATTTAAAGAGCAGGTGCGAATAGCGGGATGTAAAAGCTCTAAGGTCAGACTTTGGATACAATGAAAGCTGAGAACAAGTCATAAAAAATGCACTAATCCAAAGATGAATTAGTGCATTCGAAATATCTAATCTGGGCTGCTTTTAAGCAGCAGACGCTAGCTAATGATGATGATGAAAGTACCTGCTAAGGTCATCAATATATTGGCTATCGCGTATGTACCGGCGTAACCCAGTGCTGGAATGGTTGAGCGAGCGTGGTCATTTACGATGTCCATCGCCGGAGCACAGGTTCGTGCGCCAATGATCGCACCAAATAAAAGAGCGCGGTTCATCTTCAACACGTAAGCGCCAACTAAGTAAGCAAAGAATACTGGCAGAACACTCACGACTAGGGCTATACCGATGACCTGGGGGCCTACTTGCGTTAAGTGTTCAAACATCTTACCGCCGGCACTTAAGCCTATACCGACCATGAAGAACATCAAACCCAAGTCTTTGACCATGTTCAATGCCCCTTGAGGCACGTAACCGAAAGTAGGGTGGTTCGCTCGTAAGAAGCCAAGCATGATGCCCGATAGAAGTAGGCCAACCGCATTACCTAAGCCAAATGAAACCTGACCGAATGTCATGGTGATCAAACCAAACAAAATGCCCAGAATGAAGAAGCTACAGAAGGCCATCAAATCCGCCATTTGGCTGTGGATCGAGATGAAACCAATTTTCTCAGCTAGACCGTGAACGCGACTCTTTTCACCACTGACCTGCAGTACATCACCTTTAGAAAGCACGATGTTTAAGTCCATCGGCATTTCAATCTGAGCTCGTACTACGCGGTTAAGGAAACAACCATATTCAGACAGGTTTAAGTCTGACAGGCGCTTACCTGCGATGCTGTCACTTTTAACGACGATTTCTTCTTCAACGATACGTAGATCGAGAAGATTACGGTCGAAAACCTCTTTACCGTTACGGAAGCTCGGGTCAAGACGCGCGTGGCTATCAGGGAAACCAACCAATGCGATTTCATCACCTTCTTGCAGGATCGCATCACCATCAGGGTGGGCAAGAATACCATTACGGCGAATACGCTCGATGTAACAGCCCGTTTGGCGATAAATACCCAGTTCACGCAGGTTCTTACCATCCGTCCAAGAGATAAGCTCTTGACCTACGCGGTAAGCTCGTATGATTGGAAGGTAAACCTTACGTTGCCCAGAAGCACCTAAGCCACGCTCTTGGGCGATTTGCTCCGCTGAATCGTGCAGGTTAACTTTCTGAAGCTTTGGAATAAGGCGAGCAAACATAATCATGCTGATTAAGCCAACTAAGTAAGCCATCGCATAACCCACTGATAGGTTTTCGATGATCAGGCCTATATCCATGTTTCTTGGTAATTCTGCAAGCCCAGAATTCAGCGCATCTTGAGCACCTACTAATATCGGCGTTGCTGTTAAGGCGCCCGCCATCATGCCTGCGGATAAACCAAAGCCCAGCCCGAGGTAATGACTGCTGAAATACGTTAAAGCAATTGCGGTAGAGAGCACCACAAGGCTCAGAATGAGATAATGCTTACCGTCTCTGAAGAAGATACCGAAGAAGTTGGGTCCAGCTTCAATACCAACACAGTAGATGAAAAGCATGAAGCCAATCGTAAGCGCATCAGCGTTAAACGAAAAACCAAGATGTCCCATGATAAGGGAAGTAATCAGAACGCCGATTGAATTGCCAAGTTGGAGGCTACCGAAACGAATTTTACCAATGGCTAATCCAATCGATAAAACAACAAAGATGAGGAGAATGGGGTTTTGTTCTAACAGAAAAACAACGTCGATATTCACAGTGGTCGCTCAATAATTGGCGTGAAACACAGGGTAAGTTTGAGAGGTGAATTGTATCTAAATATAAATAAATTATAAGCGATATTTTGCTATTTTACTTGATTTTGACCTTATTCTTATTCCGTATGAAAACTGGTCATAAAAAAAGCCCGCTACAGTGAGCGGGCTTCATATAAATCGTACAGTCTAATTCTAAAATTGGTTAGCTGTTTTAGGCTTTAGCCTTGGATCTCGTAAGAGAAGTCTTAGCTTAGTCGAAAAGACCTAGGTTTTCTTTTGCGTATGCTTCAAATTCTGTGCAGCCGCCGATGTGGTCTTGATCGATGAAGATTTGTGGCACTGTGTCTACTGGCTTACCAACAGTCTTCTCTAGGTCAGCTTTGCTGATGCCTTCAGCGTGGATGTCAACGTAACGGTAGTTGAAGTCATCGCGTTTAGCTTTAAGAGTTTCAGCATGCTCTTTTGCACGAACACAGAATGGGCAAGCAGGGCGACCAAAAATAACTACAAACATTTAATTTCTCCTAAATACGGGATGAGGCTCGTTAACTCTATTATGTTAACTATTCTTTAGTGAATGCCACTCAAAATTTCTTAAAACCAACTATGCCTCAATGCTATGGGGAAATAAAGATGGAATTGCCTCTTAATACGATAGCTTTTACCTATCAGCGCAAATATTCACCATAAATAGAAAGGGGCTCGCAAACTGCCCGTCACCATCGTTGAGTACCCACAAATTGAGAGTGTGAATTACCCCTAAAAATACGACTTTAATCCATCTTTAATGCCACAAGTTGCACCTCGTCAAAAAAAGCTCCTACAGAACGAGGCATCTTAATAGTGATGCACGATACAAAGGCTAAATTCCAATAACCAAGAGTTCGCAGTTTTGTTTGGTCATAGGCGCAGGAGGCACCATGTTTCAATTTATGACACCTACAAAGATCATCTTTGGTGATGGAGCACTTCAGGCTTCATTGTCCCTCTTTAATCAATACGGCTACAGCGTGTTATTGGTTACTGGCAACACGTTAGAACGCACTTCACTGGTCACCGATTATCTCGATGCGCAAAGCATGCGCTATCAACACATTGCCGTTTCCGGTGAACCCAATATCAAAATGGTCGAAGAGGCCGCCACTTCGGCACGCCGATTTAAGCCTGATATGGTGGTTGCAATGGGTGGAGGCAGTGCAATTGATATGGGGAAAGCGTTAGCAGCTGTTTTACCGAATCAAGGTAACTTATACGACTATGTGGAAGTTGTCGGTCGGAATGTACCACTCAAGGCTAAACCACTGCCGTTCATCGCGATTCCTACAACAGCGAGCACCGGCGCTGAAGTCACTAAAAACGCCGTGCTTAAGTCTGGACAAGATCAAGTCAAAATCAGCCTTCGAAGCCCCGATATGTTAGCCGACGTGGCGATTGTCGACCCGACCTTAACGTACGGCACCAACTTGTATTTATCAGGACGTGGCGCGATGGATGCCTTTACGCATCTAATGGAAGCTTATGTGTGTGGTGAACCTAATTCGCTCACCGATATGATCTGTGAGGAAGGGTTACGTAAGTTAAGTGGCTCTGTGGTTAAAGCGTGCGTTTATGATGAACCTCAAGCTCGCTCTGATCTTGCCTTTGCTTCTATGCTCGGTGGTATGGCAATAACCAATGCCAAGCTTGGAGCTGCGCACGGATTAGCTTCTGCGTTAGGGGGTAAGATATCCGCGCCACACAGTGTTATAACAGCACGCTTAGCGCCATTTGTGATGATGGAGAATATCGCAGTTGCGAGAGAGCAACAAAGAAGTGACATCTTAGCGCGCTATCAACGAATTGCTCAGATTGTTACTGGAAGTATTGAGGCAAAAGAGGAAGACGCGATTTCTTGGTTATCTGAAGTGTTGGACACGCTAAAGCTTCCAAGCCTACTGGAGTTTGGTGTCTGTGAAGCTCAGTTTGATGAGGTGTCTTCCGACGCGCTTAAATCTGTTGCGATAAAAGGAAACCCTTTACCGTTGAATCAAGAGAGGCTTGTACATATTCTTCAGCAGGTTTGTGCGGAATGCGGTTGTGGAGGGGAATACCATGAGACAGCCTCGATGAATCAAACAGCTCAAATAGCCCCAGAACAGGCTACGGAGTCGAGTTTTACTATTATTAACTCTTATGCGTCTGAGAATAATGTCGTAGAGAAAGGTAATAGCTGGACGATCTAATAGCAGAAAGCAAAAACATAAAACACATATAACGAGAAAGCTAAGCTAACTCAGGACAAATAAAAACGGAGCACTAGGCTCCGTTTTTCAATTCAACTGGTTATCAGTTCATGTGTTTTCAGTTCTGTCTTCGCAGATTAGAACTGAGAGTATTTCTCGTAACGTGAATCACGAAGTGACTCTTTCACACGCTTTAGGTTCTCTCTGAAGCCAGAACCACGACGAAGCGTAAAGCCTGTCGCTAACACGTCGATAACAGTCATCTGAACAACGCGGCTTGCCATTGGCATGTAAACGTCAGTGTCTTCTGGAACATCCAGAGAAATAGACAACGAGCTCGCTTTATCTAGAGGAGAATCTTTTGCTGTGATAGCAATAACGGTCGCGCCGTTTTCACGAGCCAGGTTCGCAATCTCAACTTGGCTTTTAGTACGGCCAGTGTGAGAGATAAGAACAATAACATCGTTATCACTGCAGTTAATGCAGCTCATTCGTTGCATCACAATGTCTTCAAAACACGTGATTGGGATATTAAAACGAATAAACTTGTTTTGAGCGTCTTTCGCTACGGCAGAAGATGCACCCAGGCCAAAAAACGAAATGCGTTTTGCTTGAGTTAGCAAGTCAACAGCTCGGTTTACTTGCATCGCGTCTAGACTGTTTTTAGCAACATCCAGACAAGCCATAGTCGATTCGAAAATCTTATGTGTATAAGCATCAGGGCCATCGTCTTCTTCAACATTACGGTTCACGTAAGGTGTACCGTTCGCCAAGCTTTGAGCTAGGTGAAGTTTAAAGTCAGGGAAGCCCTTTGTGTCTAAACGACGACAGAAGCGGTTAACTGTAGGCTCACTTACGTCAGCCATTTTAGCTAAGGTAGCAATGCTAGAATGAATTGCAGTTTGAGGGGAAGCCATAATTACTTCGGCTACTTTACGCTCAGACTTGCTGAAATTTTCCAGGTTTTTTTGTATTTTTTCTAATGTATTCATAGTGTTCACGAGGGTATAGAGAACAACTTGCTAGTTAATATCGTTTACCAGGGGGTATGGCTGAAGCAAATATCAGTAAAACAGAACCTAAAACAATGAGAGGTTTGTAATTACTGCTGCGTCAAATGGATATCAAGCTAACTAGCACCATAGAGTCAGTATAAACCCAACATACTATTAACTAATACAAAAACACGGCATGAATGCTTAAGAATATGACAAACCTCAACAAAATTTTAGAAAACTACAGAATTGGAAGAGAGTTTGAGCAAAAAGAATGCAAATTGAGTATGAACTGACAGCTTAGTTACATCAAAAAGAAAGAAATTTTCAAATTGATGCAACTAAAATTGAATGACTATGCGTTGATTTGCGTAACCAGTTTATTGATTTTGCCCATCAGGTTTGGTGCAAGTTTAGAGATTGCACGCTGTTCTTCAAGAACAGAGGTGAGTATCTCGTTGCCTGTAAGCGGGTTTGCCAATACAACACGGAAAACAATGATCGGCTGATGTGACCAAGCTTCTGGATTCAAGCGGGTTCTGGAAACAAAAGACTTGCCAGTTTCACGCTGTTTCTTCTGAATAAATTTAGTGAGCTCATTGAGTAACTCATTCAATTCAACACGTTGTTGAGCACCAGCTTTTAGCAAGGCGGCTTTTACTGATTCAGGGAGATAGCGATACGTCAGTAGGCACAGCTCTGGCTCGGACACTAACTCAAAATCACTTTGTTCTTTAATCAGGTCAGCGAAATAACGTGCTTTGTTGATGCTTTGGTCGATCAGCAGCTCATAGCCAGGGCGGCTGATGATATGCATTGACGCATAAACGAGCATCGCCATACCGGAACGAGAGCCTTCTAGAGTGTGGCTACCTAGGTCTTTCGAACCCTTACGCAATATGTATTGAGCATGATGTTCAATCGCTGTCATCGCGTCTGGCTTCTTAAACAAAACCATACCCGCACCCATAGGGATGTAGAGCTGTTTATGCGCGTCTATTGTGACAGAGTCCGCTAACTCAATACCATCAAGTAAATGACGGTGATTGTTCGACATCAGCGTTGCGCCCCCCCAAGCTGCATCCACGTGGAAGTGGCAGTCAGACTCGGCACATACCTCTGCAATTTCTCTTAGAGGGTCGATATTGCCAGTTTCGGTCGTACCCGCTACGCCAATCACGGCAAAAGGCTTAATCTTGTTCTGCTTAAGCTGCTCGATCTTGAGTCTCAGGTCGTCAGTGCAAATACGGTTATTGTTATCCGTTTTTACTGAAACAAGGCCTTCTTGGCCAATACCGAGTACATCGGCTGCTTTTTTCAAAGAGTAGTGACCGCGTTCAGAAACCAAGATAGCGAGACCTTCGTAGTCGTAGTGCTTCATGGCTTTGAACAAGCCTTCTTTCTCTACACCTTTGAACGAGCCTTGCGCTTTCAATGCATTATTACGAGCAACCCAAAGCGCAGTAATGTTCGCGATGGTACCGCCAGAACAAAACGCACCTAAAGAGTGGTTGGCGCTGTGCATCCAACGAGAATAAAACTGGTCGCTGTCTTGATAGATCAAACGGTGCAACATCCCCAAAACTTGGCGTTCAAGAGGAGTGAAAGCTTTTGACGTTTCGATTTTTACTAGATTCTGATTCAACGCAATCATGATTTTAGACAGCGGCATCAGGAAATAGGGTAGTGCAGACGTCATGTGGCCAATAAAACTTGGCGACGACGTATGTACAGAATGAGATACGAGAGAATCGAGGAGATGCTCGGTATGTTCTGAAACAAACTCAGGCTGCTCAGGGATATGAGCATTCGAAAAATCTTTCTCAATCTCACGCAATGGCTTTTCTTCAGCCACAATGTGTTCACGTAAGAATTGATTCAGGTTTCGTGAAAGTTTGTCTTCGATTTGAGTGAGTGTTGAATCTGGGCCTTCAGGTACTGTAAAGATACGTAGAAGACTGTCGAAGCTAACATCTGCTGTTTTTTGTTCCGTAACCATAGCAAGCGAGTTATTTTTCTTATATTGACGCGAGCGGGACAATTTAAACGAAAACGGGAACAATGTCCCGTCTTAATTATGAAATCCAACTTCCCACAAAAGCATAGTAAATCAAGGGTTATTTACACTTGATCGCTTCAAGTTTAGCAATCGACTGGTTGTAACGCTGCAGTGCAGTATCGATTTGCTTAGGGTGGCTCAGTAGCTCAGCAAACGCTGAACGTAGCTCGTAGTTTTGAGCGTGAGGGGTTGATTGACGGTCATCGAACGTCTGCTTAGCAATTTTGCCAAGCTCATCATCACGTGTTGAAAGCGTTTTAATATCGTGCTGTTCTAGTTGTAACCAACCTTCAACCGACTGTGCTGTCGCAACTTTGCTTGAATCATTCACTAAGTAGTAGTTTACCGCAGCGCGGTTGAGTTCAAAATGGTGTTTACGACCTTCTAGGAACCACTCACTTACTTCTTTGAGCTCTGGATATTGCTCAGACGTTAATGCAGCAAGATCAGCATACCAATTCAAAGAAGCGTCGATGTATGCATCATACTTTGTTGATTGGCATTGGTTTGTTTCAGACATTGAATCTGCTGCAAAAGAGAAAGTAGAAGTTGAAGCTAGCAGTAATGCGACGCAAAGGCGTTTCATAGTGGTTCCTTTTGTAAGTTTATTCTTTTTAGAACTTTGTCGTTACAGAGTACCGTGATCATTATTTGTTGAGCAATGACACTTAGTGTCTTTTTATTTCGGTAACTGTATCGGTATCTTGGGCTTTGGTACTAAGAAATGCATTCTAATCTAAAACAATCGCTATTCCTGCGATCTAGTTAGCAAGAGATACAAAGAACAACATCATAATCGGGACGAGAAGACTCAATATAAACCCGCTGACGATGGCGATAGGGACACATCGAACGCCGCCTGTTGTTTGAATGACAGGCAAGGTGAAGTCCATTGCGGTTGCACCAGCATAGCCAATAGAAGTACACGGATAACTGCGAATCAGCACCGGGATCAGCACTAGGGCCACCAACTCTCTTAGTAGCTCAAGCATGAACGATGCACCACCATAGACTGGGCCAAAAGCGTCACCCATTAGAATGCCTGCCAGGGAATACCAACCGAATCCGGATGACATTGCTAAAGCTTTAAAGAGGGGTATATCAAGTAAGTAAGCGGCAATCACGCCACCGATCATTGAGGTCACGATAATCGTAAGAGCGATCACCATGCCGTGTTTGTTCAGTAAGATTTGTCTGAGGGTCAATCCGCTATTGCGCAGTTGAATGCCAATAAAGAACAGAAGAACGAATAGAATCCATTCACTTGCAGTGTCGACCCAATCAAGCCCTATTGGGAGAACTAAGCCCGCAATGAGGCCAGAACCGACCACCAGAATCAATTTTGCAGATTCCATCGCCATTGATGATAGGGGGAGCTTTTTCTGGCTGCTGTCAGTTTTAAGCGGCAGTAATTTATCGATTGCTGGCAGCGCCATTAGGTTGCATACGCTTAAACAGACAAAGAAAGTGACAGTATAAAGAAGGATTGTCTGTAGATTACTGCCTAGGTTATCGAGCGCGGCTAAGCTCAGCCCCATAAGCGATAGGATTACGTAGATCAGCCTAGACGTCGAGCGATTAATGAACTCTAACGTCTGAGTGTTTGATATAGAAAAAAGATACCCCACGACGAGTGGCGCAAATATAAAGATCATCCCTGTAAACATGCTTTCCCTTTTGCATTTACTTACTATTACAACTACTTAGCAATTTTACGATGGCTTAGAAGCCGCTAGCGTTGATAACGTCGCTTAGCTTTGCATTAAAATCATTTTTACTCAAGTTGCTTAGTTTATAAAGAACTTCGGCACCCGTGACATTAAGCTCCACTTCATGTTCATCGATGTTTTCATCCTTGTTTCTAAACATCAAAAGGTGATTGGCAATTCGTGCAATATCAAGATAAGACACTTCGCGCTCTTCTTGCTGATTGATGGTGTTACTACACACATCAATGAAGTCACTGTCGAATCCCCAACGTCTAAGAACTAGCTTACTGGTTGCAGAGCATTGGCCTTGGAATATTTGCAGAGCGATATCGTGGTCTAGGTAGTTCCCATTTTCGAGATAGAGATGATACTCACTTACTAGGCAGAACAAACCAATATCGGCTAATAGCCCGACGAGTAGAGATTTCTCATGCTCGAGGTAGCGATATTCGATAGGGGACAGTTCTTTGAAGCTATTGGTAACCAGTACCATCGTCGCGCCAAGTTCTTTTGAGATAGAAGCGCTTTGCACCAAAACCTGATTACATTCGTGGTTTAGATTCACAGAATGCTTAAGCTGTTCGATAGCTTGGGCAGTGACGATATCTCTTACTCTCAATATCCCTAAGCGTGATACTGCCGTCATAATGTCGACACAGGTGATATTCCGTCTGTTAAATACCACAGAATTAGCAACGCGAATCACAATAGCCGTTAGGCCAGGGTCTTCAAGTAAGCACTCAGCAACCTCGGCAATGCCCGTTGAATCTTGGGTGCATAATTTTTGAATTTTTAAAACGACTTCAGGGATAGGAGGAAGGGTTATTTTTCCCGCTGAGATAGAATGGCCAACAAGTTGGGCAAACTCGGATTCTAGACCCTTTAAGAGAAGAGCCTTATTTTGTGGTAGCCAGAAAAACGATAAATGATTCATATAAAAAGTAAAAAATGTATGTGGACCTATTTTACAAGCCGCGATGCTGCGAGGCAATACTCATCGGGCCTCATAAACCTAGAAAACTTGAACCGATGTATCACCAAACATCAAAAACCATTCATATTTTGATGTTTTACTGTGATGTCAATCATGAAAAACCAGAATACTCAATTGATGGATGTGAACTAAGTCCAGACTTATTTTTCTTTTCAAAGTATCATTTATTTAAAGGTGAAAAACGAAATCATAATATTCACCTAAACAATAAAAAATAGATTTAACATTTTTCGCATAAAAAAGCTGCTTGTCTGGTGATCAACCTAATCGGGGTAATTTGATTAAGGATCAACGGATATGACCGAGACAGCATTTATTAATTACGTGAATCAATTTGGTGAGCATCAAAAACGTTCTATGTTCGGAGGTATTGGCCTCTTTCAAAATGACGCTATGTTCGCTTTGTTGAGTGAAGGTTGTTTATTTATTAGAGGTGGCAAGTCATTAGATAAAAAACTGACGGATCTTGATTGTGAAAAGTATCGTCATGTGAAAAAGCAGACAACAGCAACCGTAAATTACTACGATATTACGGATCTGTTTACATGTGAACATCCTGAATTGGATAGCATTATTCGTACTTCAATCGATAATTCAATTCAACAACGTAGCTTCAAAAAATCATCCGCTAGCCGTAGATTGAGAGATCTTCCAAACATGCAACTCACATTAGAGCGCATGGTGAAAAAAGCAGGTGTTGATGATGTTTCAATGTTTATGCAGTTAGGCGCGCCTGAAGTGTTTAATAAGGTTCGCGAAGCGTACGGCAATGATGTTGACCTAAAACTACTTTGGAAATTTGCGGGCGCAATTGATGGTATCCACTGGAAACTATTGCAAGAACCACGCAAGCAGCAATTATTGAAGAGCTGCCACTAAAGAAGTCATCCCTCTATGCTTAAGATTACTGTTAATAAATAAAAACCGAGGAATATCCTCGGTTTTTTTGTTTCTGTTTTAGCCGGATTTCTTAAAAGACTAAGTATCAAAAGGCTAAGAGCTCATGGAGAGCTTATTTGCTAGGGCTGTCTCGCTAAGTATTAGTACTTGAAACGAGCAGTGAACATAAGTTGATCACCGTAGAAGTCGTTGATACGAGCTTCAGCACCTAGAGAGAATAGCTCTGTAGAGTGGAAACGAGCGTAAACAGAACCTGTCCAATCATCGTTGTCATCGATTGAAACGTAACCACCTTTACCGCCCACTTCTAGTTGTGGACCAAGCCATTGGCGAACACCAACGTTGATTTCCATACCGATATCAGTAGAGCTTGAGTTTTCAGGCTGAACGATACGCGCTAGCATTTCACCAGTTAGGTCAGCCCAGTTGTTTAATGGAGCGTGGAAACCAAGTCCTACAGCTGAGTCGTAATCGCCTTCAAATTCTGAATCGATACGTGCTATAGCGTGAGCATTCGGGTGAATTGACTTACTGAACGCACCACCAAATGTTACTGGGCTAGCACCGATACGTGCTTCAAAGTAATCGTAGTTAAAGTTACTCATTACTTGTGGTTGTTCATCAACAGCTAGTGCTGGGCTAGAAGCCAATAGCATAGCGGTAGTAAGTAGAATTTTGCGCATAACGACCGTAAACCTTTAATTAGTGTTAATTCCTTTGGTTTGAGAAAAATCAGGCAAACCATAAACATTGAGACAGTTTAATCTAACTCACGGAAAAGTAATCCATAAAAATGCGAATCATTTGTCAATTAGCCAAAAAATGAGCAAATTATGTATCACTCTGTAACTGAGATCTCATGTTTTCGGGCGATTCACAAAAAATTAAGCGTTACTCTCCAAAACTTGTCCGTTTATTCGCCATCGCGGTAAGGATACGTTCGGTATCTAAGACTGACGTCCAGTTCAATAACTGCTTGTCATTGGCAATCACGAAGTCGGTTAGCTGTTGTGTGATCGTGTCTCTGAGCTGGTCGCCTCGCCAAGGCTTAGAGATATAGAAATCAAGTGCAGCATTATTGATGGCCGTTACTGTGTCTTCAAGCCCGGCTTGGCCTGTGAGCAGCAGTTTGCGCGTTGGTTGCGTCGAGTCGTGCTGGTTTAGCTCGATGAGAAAATCGATGCCCGTTTTGTCAGGCATGATGTGGTCACACAAAATTAAGGCGAGCTTAATACCATCTTGTCCCATTTCTTTAATCACTTGCTTGGCTTCATCGACCGATTCGGCTCCTTCAACAATAAAGTTTTCTTCAAATGGCGCTAAGTCTTGAAGGACACTGTTGAGAACTTCAGGTTCATCATCGACACATAAAATTAGGTACTTATTCATGAGGTGCTCCTTCTTGTTTGAACGGAAGCCACACTTGCATGTGAGTATGGCTACCTACCTCAGACTCGACCAAAATAAAACCTTGATGAGCCGAAACGATTTGTTGAGAAATGGATAACCCAATCCCTAAGCCAAAGTTGCCTTCTTTTTTGGTGGTGAAGTTTGGGTTGAAAATAGTGTTGATGTCTTCCTTGGCGATGCCGTGGCCAGTGTCTGATATTTGCACCACTAAAAAAGTGTCGTCTCCCTCTGTTTGTTGAGAGGTGGTGATAGAGACTGTTCCTCGCTCTGAAAGCGCATCCAGTGCATTGGAGATAAGGTTTGTCCAAACTTGTTGTAATGCGAGTGACTGGCACAATAAAGGCGGAAGGTCGGTGTCGTAGTGTTTTTCGAGTTGATGATGTTTAAGTCTGTTTTCAAAGATCACTAAGGTGTCTTCTAGTCCTTCATGGATATCCGCGTAGTGACGCACTTCTTCATCTTCTCGGGCGTAGCTTTTTAGGCTTTTCACCATATCGGCAATGCGCTTGCTGCACACTTGAATCGAACGAATAGAGTTTCCTACATAATGGTAATGCTCTAAGTCGTTAAGCAGTTCTTTGCCCGCAATAGGGGAGTCTTTTAAGGTATCTAAAACCACAGAGTCTTGGCTCAAGTTCAGTCTCACGGCTTTTTTAGCGAGCGTACGATCATCGATAGTCGATGAGAGGTGCTTAACGAGTTGTCTCTCTTGCGCCGTGGATAGAGGCTTAGCCAATTTTGAGTGTGCTAATACTTCCGTCCCTTTATTCGATTCTGGGAGTGACGAGTTTTCGAGTATCTGGTCGAGATGTTCAGATAAGGTTTCAATACTTCGCAAGATCGCTGCAATCGGGTTGTTCAACTCATGAGCAACACCCGCTACAAGCTGACCCAGCATCGCCATCTTCTCTTTCTCAATCAATTGTTGATGGGCTGATTCCAATGATTCCAGTGTTTGTTGCAGCTTGATCTTATTGGTGATGCTTCGTTGCAAACGGCGATTAAAGTGACGGAGTAACAGGTTAGTAAAGAGCGGGAGCAGGGTATTGTTTGAATGCATAACCTGAGCAAAGCTATCTTTATCGAGCTTGATCACTCGTGTCTGGGTTAGGGTGATCGCAGTAGAGAATGAAGGTTCACCTGTCACGAATGACATCCCGCCAACAATGTTGCCCTTAGAGTGACGCACAACTTCGCGTTGTTGCCCCAGCTCATCTTTTTTATAGAGAGCGGCTTCACCTTCAATGATTAACCAAAGAAAGCGATTGTCTTCACCTTCTACAGTCAGCAGATGTTCTGGCGAGTAATCACGAATGGCTTTGGTTTTGTCGTCTTTCGAAAAGACATCCTGCAAAGCATTGACGACACGCTCAGCAAGGGCGTTGTCAGAAAGCTGGTGGTAATCGTGAATGAACCCAGATTGGAACGAATGAATCTTTTGTTCGATGTGTGCTCTTAGTAAGCGTTGTTGATCCAACGCATCACTGTAAGACAAAAGGTTTTCTGGGTCGTACTCGATGACAAAAGAAGTCAGCTCTTTTTGTGCTGATTTGAAGAGAACCTGATCTTGAACCGGTTTGGTTAGGCAGTGGTTGAGCCTACCTTCGTTCACTGCGGTTAGAATGGATTGAATGTCTGACGAGGCGCTCACCAATATCGTTCTTGCGGTATTACTATGAGGCAGCTGTTCAAGTTCAATCAGAAATTGCACACCATTGAATTCAGAATGATGGTGAGAGATCACCAAGGCGACGGTTTGGTGATTGTCGTGGATATCTTCTAATGCGTGATGCGCGTCTTCTAAGTTCTCAGCAGTATAAATGTCGAATACATAAGACAACGGAGCCAGCTCCGAGCGTATTCTTTCAATGCTCACCGGATTATTGTCCAAACAAATAACAGCGTATTGATTCACGGTTCAACCTTAGTAGTAGCGACGCTTCTAGCCTACCAAGAAGCGCTTAATAAGGATGAGAGCTAGCCGTTAATTTGTTGAGGGAATTGAAGTATCGAGCAATAGACTGATTTAACTCAATGTTTCTTGTTTGCTACTGATGGGTTAGACTAAAAAAAACAGACTAGTGTAGAAAGAGAACTCATGGAACAGTTAAGAAAAATTGGCGCAATTGGCGGAGCAATCGCATTGGCACTTTGTTGGCCACTTGCGGTTGGGCAAATTGGACAAAACGCAATTACAGATGGCGTTGCAAAGCTTAACAATTCAAGCATTCAAGCTGAGATCGTGGAATACGATAGAGGTTATCTTTCTTCTAATGTAACCACTCGCGTAACTGTGACGGATGAGAGCTTGAAAGAGCAACTTGCGCTCGACGGCTTACCAAGTGAGTTTGTCATTAATAGTGCAGTTAGCCATGGTTTGGTGAGCTTAAACGCGCTGTCGACGTTTGAGAATACTGATATTTTACCTCTTACTCTGACTACCAGCACTGAGCTAAACGGCAACACGGATTTCAACTTCGAGTTAAGCCAGTTCAATCACCAAGGCTCAGAAGAAAATGGCACCTCGGTCTCTATCACGAAGTCGAATCTGTCTGGCCATGCCACTGTATTAGGGCAGGTCGATTACGAGCTTTCTATCCCATCGGTTCAAATTGATTTTGAAACGGGTGAAGAGGTGACACTATCTAACCTAAAAGGTATTGGTTCAGGCCAGCAAGCGAAAGGTTACTGGTTAGGCACGCAGAATTTTACTATTGATAGCTTCTTGATTTCAGATTCTGCAATGCAGCCATTCATGACCATCGAAAACTCTAAGTACGATTTTGAATCGCATCTAGATGAAGCGACTAAGCGCTTGAGCAGCAGCCTTAAGCTCGATATCGCCAACATCGAAACCAACGAAGGCCAGTTGAACAATCTAAACGTCGATTTTGAAATGTCGAAACTAGATAGCCAGTCGTTTGAGAAAATCTTTGAAATTTACCAGGCGAATCCTGTTCTGACGCAAGAAGATGTGGCTGAGATCATTCCGTTCATCGATGTACTGTTTGCTAAAGGCTTCGACCTTTCAATGAACAATATGTCGTTAGAATTAGGCAAGGGTCAGTTTGAATCTAAGTGGTTGGTGAGCGTACCGGAAGGCACAGAGAACATCAGCAGCAACCCTTCAATGATTGTTCCTGCATTAACCGGTAATGTTCAATCTAGCTTCTCAAATGAACTTGTCGAAGAATACCCATTCATCCGTGAAGGGATCGACGAATTGATCGTGATGGAAATGATCAAGCAAACAGAAAGTGGTTATGAAATCACGGCTGACCTAGAGAATGGAAATCTAGTGTTTGAAAATGGACAAGAAATTCCATTAATTGCACTGCTTATGCCGGCTTTTGTTCAATAAAAAGAGTCGGGCTTAATACTGATAGGGCGATCTAACGGGTTAAGTTAAACATTTTGTACGGTACGAAACAAAAGAGGTCTTAAGACCTCTTTTGTTGTTTTTATGTTGGGTAAAACATGGTATTACTTGCATAGTTATTATTTAGCAGGAGCAATCATCCCCATGGAACTTACATTAGATAACGTATTCAACTTTAGTGCTGGCCCAGCGGCACTGCCTAAACCGGTAATGAAACAAGCACAAGCGGACTTCATTGATTGGAATGGTTTAGGCACTTCCGTTATGGAAATCAGCCATCGCAGCAAAGAGTTTATTCAAGTTGCCGATGAGTCTGAGCAAGACCTACGTGATCTTCTGAACATCCCAGACAACTATAAAGTGCTTTTCTGTCAGGGGGGCGCTCGTGCTCAATTCGCTGCTGTTCCTCTAAACCTTCTAGGCGACGCGACGAAAGCAACTTACATTGATGCGGGTTACTGGGCTGAAAGTGCGGTGACTGAAGCAAGTAAGTACTGCGAAATCGACGTATTTAATGCTAAGACATCGATTGATGGCAAAGCGGCTGTTGTTCCGGCTAAAGATTGGAAAATTGACCCAGAAGCGGCATACGTGCACTTTTGTCCAAATGAAACCATCGATGGCATCGAAATCAGTGAGCTTCCGCAAACAGATAAGCCAATCGTTGCTGACATGTCATCTAACATCTTGTCTCGCAAAATCGATGTTTCTCAGTATGGTGTTATTTACGCGGGCGCTCAAAAGAACATTGGCCCTGCAGGCATCTGCATTGCTATCGTGCGTGATGACCTACTAGAACTAGCAAACGACGTGCTGCCGAGCATTCTGAACTACAAAGTGCTTGCTGAAAAAGACTCAATGTTCAACACGCCACCAACCTACGCATGGTACTTATCTGGCTTAGTTTTCAAATGGTTGAAAGCTCAAGGTGGTGTTGAAGCGATGGAACGTGTTAACCAAGAAAAAGCAGCGCTACTTTACAACGCGATTGATGATTCTGCTTTCTACAAAAACGACGTTCATACAGCAAACCGTTCAAGAATGAACGTGCCTTTCCAATTAGCGAAACCAGAACTAGACGCTAAGTTTTTAGAACTGGCTGACGCTGCTGGTCTGAAATCGCTAAAAGGTCACAGAGCGGTAGGCGGAATGAGAGCTTCACTTTACAACGCGATGTCTTTGGAAGGCGTGCAAGTACTAGTCAGCTTCATGAAAGACTTCGAAGATAAATACGCTTAATCAATAACAGAAGTTTGAACAATAAATAGCATCCTTGCTTTGGATTGTGTCAGATGTACTAAACGAGATGAATGCCGCTTTTGCGGCATTTTTTTTTTGCCTAAAAAAGCATAAAGGGTATGATATGTTGCACTGTGTTGTTCAGAGTTAAGCTGAACAAAAAGGTTTGGTTGTTATCGGAGGAGGGCAACTCGTATCGATAGAAAAATGAACAGATAGCTTGGTTTTTCTGTTTATTACTGACCTTTTACTATATAACGTCTTGCCCCAAAGTAACGACGAACCCCAACAGCCAATATCATCACCATTCTTGATGATTTCTGGCGTCATTCGAGACATGATACTTTTCGCCATGAGGAATTAGGTGTGAGATTTTTGAGTATATTAGCGGCGTTGTTCCCCGTGGTTACTTGCGCCTCTACGCTCGAAATATGGGCAGGTATCAATTACGAAACCGCTGATTATGTTAAAGAACACATCGAATCGATGACTGATCACCGTGTCGAAATACGACCATTTGATATCAACAGTATCCGCTCAGAGCTTCTTGTCGCAGACCCTCGAGACAATACCTTTCCTGATGTCATTTGGGTGCCTTCTGATTTCTTGGGGCTTACTGAGTATATCGAGTTAGCAACGTTACCTTCCGCTTGGGTCGATACTTCGCGCTATGAGAAAAAAGCCCTTGATGCAGTGGTGATTAATGGTGAACTTAAGGCGTTACCAGTCGGAATTGGTAACCAGTTAGTTCTGTATTCGAACAAGCCACAAGACCGTGCCATTACTTGGGAAGAGTTGATTCAACTCTCATCTGTTTCGAAGCGTGCCAGTGTTTTGTTCCCAAATCCAAACATGTACTTCTATCTGGCGTTCTTCCAACTGTTTTCTCAAGACATGCTTTCATCAAGAAACATTGATGGGGAAGGTTTGGTCTCAATTTTTGAGTTCATCGATAAGCTTGAGAAAGCCAAAACCATTGAAGCATCTTGCAATGAGACATGTGCGAGGCAACGTTTCATTGCTGGTGAAGTCGAGTTTTTGATTGATGGCGATTGGGCTTTTAGCGAACTAGATCTGGCGTATGGCGAGCACTTACATGTGAACTCTTTACCTACCTATCGCGACAAGGCGATGTCTTCATTTAGTGGTGCCAAGATTTTCGCGATCACAAAGAAAGGGATGAACAACCCAGAGAAAAGAGAAGCATTAAAAGAAGTTGTTCAGTACTTACAATCGAACAGTTTTACTTATTTGGCGCATTCAAACGCGATGATCTCGCCATTTCGTGAGGTGAACCAACGCCGTGTTGAAGAAGGGAACACCACTTTCTCTAATATGTACGATGAATTTCAATCATCGCAAATGATGTCGAGTGACTACAAAATGGCGATCGTATGGGAAGCTACGGCACGAGCGTATGAGCGATATAAGTCGGGAATGCCGAAGCAAGAGCTGAACAAATTTTACGATGACTTTGTAAGTTACTATTCAGCGAACATGAGGTCTGGCGATTGAAACTTTCATTGAAATACTCCATGGGTTTGGTGTTCTTGGCGTGTTCGTTATTCCCAGTTTATCTAGCCGGTCAACTGATACTGAATAAGCAGAATGAAAGCTCTCTCGAACAAAAAGAGATCAAGCTCGCCAACTCAACGGCGGGTATTCAGCAAACGGTGCAAGAGCAGCTCAACCTTACAGCCAGTCTCACGCAGTGGTATTCGCAAGATCGTTCATTGATTAAAGCGGGTGGGAATATCTTTTTCTCTAGTGTTGTGTGGGACAAGATGGAAAGCTTTAACGCACTAGCCGATAGCGTGTCCGCAACCTATATATTGGATAGTCACTGGAAGCCCATTTATGACAGCAAAGGTAGCTTGTATCATTTTGAACAAAGTCAGTTACTTGAGGATTTGAAGCGTCCTGAGTCTGCGTACAAGCAAGGTAAGTTGTTTCATGCTGAGTTTATCGAACCGGAAATCGCCGATAACGCGGATTCAGGTATCGTTTTTGTCGCGCCAATTTTGCCGTATCGGTTGATAGAGGGCTCAAGTTATACGCCGCAAGGCTATCTTGTAGTGCTGATGGGCTACGACCGATTAGAGTCTAAAGTAGCGCCTTTCCTATATGACAATGAGTCAGTGGAGTTTGATTATTTGGCTTCGGTTAGCGATAAAACTGAACAAACAGGCACCCAGTTAATCTCTAACGACAATAAGCTGTTTTCAGAAGCACTAACATTAGCGGTGAAACACCATGTATCGGACAGTGCTCGTTTACGGGAGATGCAGCAATCTCAGGTAGTGTTTGTTCGAATATTATTTGCGACATTAGCCGTCGCAATTGTCTTCGCGTTGATGTTGAATCGCGCCTTTTCGAGACAACTTAATTTGCTCACAGGTTCGGTGGAGTCCTACTCAAACAATCAGCCTCCTGAGCACAATCCAGATAAGCATCGTTTTACTGAGTTCACTGTATTTAGCCGTTTATTGGAAAAGATGTGGTCTCGAATACAGAGTCAATTGAGTGAACTGACGGTACGTAATGATCAGTTGAGATCCGCCTATCAACAGATCAAAGAGAACAACCACAAGCTTGAAAGTTTTAACACACAGCTAGAGCAAACGGTGGAAGATAAAACGAGTAAATTAACGCATTCATTATCCCGTGAAGAGTCTCAGAAAAACCGTATTCTTAAGATCGTTAAGTTTGCTTCTATGAGACAAAGTGTCGAGTATCGCTTGATTCCTGAGTTGGTGAATCAACAGCTGGAATCGTTACTTCCTGACAGCTTAATCCAATTCAGCTTTAACTCTGTTTCTGATGGCGACATTGCTCATGGTGACATTTCTCATGGCGATATTGCTGATAGCGACATGACTAGTCGCTACAAAGATTTAAAAGATTTAAAAGATTTAAAAGATTTAAAAGATTTAAAAGATTTAAAAGATTCAAAAGGCACCACGATTGGTTACTTCTCGTCTCAGGACTTTGGTTTACTGAGTGAGGAAGACTTATTGATTTTCGACCTATACCAAAAACAGTTAGCTGGTTGGATAGAGCTTGAGAACATTACTCGCATCAACATGCCAACAGGGTGCTATAACCGTAAAGCCTTCGACGAGGATCTGGATTTCTCTAAGCAACGTGCTACAGAGTACAAAGAGAGTTTGTCTTTGCTGATCATTGACATTAATGGACTAAAGAGCGCCAATGATCAGTATGGACATGCGGTGGGTGATGAGTTGATCAAAGGCTGTACGGATGTGATTCGTAATCGGTTAAGCCATACCAGTAATCTGTATCGATTAGGTGGTGATGAGTTTGCCATTCTTACTTTGAAGCCTGATGAGCAACACGCGCAAGACCCTCACCAACTCGCTGAGCAGCTGTACACGGATCAAATCGACCAGGCCGTCGAAACGCAAGTCGGCGTTAGCATACCGGTTAGATTCTCGATTGGCGTCGCGTCAACGGAATCGACAGAAGTCGAGCAGCTGTTCTCTCAAGCGGATGAAGATATGTATCGCCAAAAGCGTCGTTATTATCAAGATCTAGCTGAAGTCGCAAAGTAGCGTAAGTCACCCTGTAAATTAGAGTCAGGGCTTAAAGATAGGCTTTTACTACCTTCTTCGACCATTAAATCGAAACTGCTGTGGCGTGACATCAAAAGACGCCTTGAAGGCTTTAATGTAAGACGAGTCGTTTTGATAGCCGACTTGGTCAGCAATACTTTGGATTGAGAACTCTTCATCGAGTAAAGACAACGAATAAATCAGCCGGATTTGTTGTCGCCACAACTGAAATGATGTGTTGAACTCTTTTGAGAATAATCGCGACAAGGTTCGCTCTGATGCACCGACTTTCTCTCCCCACTCCTTTAGCGACAAATCCAATGTTGGCGTCTCTGTCAGCGCTTCAAATATAAGCTTCAAGCGTCGGTCTTCAGGAAGCAACAATTGATATGTCTGAATGTTGTCTTTGATGATCTGATCGTGCAATACCGAGAGTAATCGCGATACCTCTTCATCACTCACTAATCCTTCGCACTGTCTGCGAATTTCCTGCAATAGTGCATTCAAAAACGGCGTCAGGGTAATGGTTCGAACTTGAGGTTCATACTTAATACCAAAGGCTGGATTAAGGTAAATGCCGACAAACGTCGTATGGCTTAATGCGATAGATTCATGTTGAATCCTTGCAGGTACAAACAAAGCAGAAGTATGGGGCACAAGGTGTTGGTAGTGCTCGGTTTTCGTTTGCAGTAGGCCTTTGATCGGGAAGATCACTTGATGCCACGTATGTTGGTGCATTGCATCGACGTATCCCCTGGGCATGTCGATGGTCTTCACCAACGCGGGCGAATTCGGGTTAGCGACCATCATCTCATTTGAGGTGATGATTCCGGAGTGAGAATCTATTTGGCGGGTTGGCATGGTTAACTGTCTTTATATCCCTATTCTGACGTGGCGGGACTAGGCTATCATGCCCGGCAAAGTGAATGAAGTAGAGAGGGCACGCGTATGCGATATCAAGTTGAAATATCGAAAGAAAACCAACTACTATTCAAGGTCGATATTGAAGGCATTAATCAAAACAAGTGTGAAGCATCGCTCGAAACGGTCTTGGTTAAGTTTCCGAAAACAGAAGGTTATCAGCGTCATGTATCGCTTTCGAACAGCGAAACACGTTATCTAAAGAGCACTGAAACCCACATTGAAGTATTAGCATCGGTTCCGGTATTTAAATCACTGGGCGAGCAATAAGTTGGCGTTAGCTCGTATAAAACAGCAAATAAGTTTCAGGTAAGAAGGAAGAGATATGAAGAAGTTAGGCGTAGTAAATAGTGTATTGGCAGGCAAAACCGTTACTTTTGCGCACGGTGCAAATAGCGCTATTGATAAGCAGGTTTTGTCGGAGCGCCAGTACGCTACAGAGCTGGGTTTTACCAATGATGAACAAGGTGATCCTCGCTTTCATGGCGGCATTCAAAAAGCCCTTCATATCTACCCGAGCGAGCACTACCCAGTTTGGCAGCAAGAACTGGGTGATAAAGACATCTTCCAATTTGCAGGCGCATTTGGCGAGAACCTAAGCTCAAGCGGTATTACAGAACAATCCATTTTTTTGAAAGATAAGATTCGTATTGGCTCAACTTTATTGGAAGTCTCACAGGGGCGCATGCCTTGTTGGAAGCTCAATGTACGATTCGATCAAAACGATATGGCAAGAAGACTGCAAGACACACTTCGAACGGGTTGGTACTTCCGAGTCTTGGAAGAAGGCGATATTGGCGCAGGCGATGAGATCATTCTGTGTGAAAGGCCTTACCCAGATTGGTCGTTAGCGCGCATCATGGGCGCGGTGTTTACTGGCAGCCTTGATAGAGAAGAGTTAAGTCAGATGGCTGAACTACCGTTAGTCGAATCTTGGGGCAACCTGGTTGAGCGTCGTCTAGAAACCGGTGAAGTCGAAGATTGGGAGATGCGTTTAGTTGGCCCTACAGCAGCATAAACTCGGATGAGAAAAACAATAAAGCCCACTAATGGAAGTTAGTGGGCTTTATGTTTATACGCTCTGTTTAACTTAAGCCTTAATTGGCAATTAGAGCCAGAAGTTCTTCAAAGGCATCTCAGAGTCAAAGTGATGAGCAATCTGCGCTTGGAGTAGCTCAGCGGTCGCAATAGCATCGGTTAGCGCGTGGTGCGGTGTGTAGTCGGGTAAGTGGTATCGACGACGACTCTGACCCAATCTCACTGAAGCAGGCTTCTTACCTTTTAGCTTATTCCACAAGCCGCCAGCCAGTTTATTCTGGATTTGAGATTCAATCTCGAGGGTGTCGAGGACTGGGAACTCAATGCCTTCTCCGAGTCGTACCTTTAATGCATTATCCAAGAAGTCACGTTCGATACGACGATAGTGAACCACAGGGATATGTCCTGCCATTGATTCTAAGATCTCGCCCAGCACTTCGCTAAGGTCTGGCGCATCAATGATGTCATTGTGAGTGATGCCATGAATCACGACAGACTCTTCTTCCAACTTCTGTTTTGGTCTCAGCGTCCAGTGTTTGGCTTGTCGCAAGTAGATGCGATTGAGCGTAAATGGCACTAAACCAATGGTAATGATGCCGTCCTTGTTTGGGTTTAACCCCGTGGTTTCAAAGTCGACAGCCAAGAAGGTCACTTCTGAAAGTGGCGTATCAGGCGCAGGAAGAGGCTGGCTGTAAAAGTGCTTTAAGCGGTCGTCTCGCGCGCGTTCGAGTTTCTGAGCAAACTTAAATGGCCAATCGACCGCAGGTGATCTGAATAGTTTGTTCATAAGTCCTACTTAAACTTATTGCTAGCTTGATAACGGAACTTAAGGAAGTTTTGCGCATTACTTAAAATTTGGAATGCGTCCTTTAGATTGCGTCGTTCGAAGTCAGATAAGTTCTCTGGTTCAATGTTGTTATCAGGCTCGATATTGTTATCAACATCATGCGCTTGGTGACGAATACGAACCAAAGAGATGAACTCCATGGCGTCTTTCAAATCTTGCGCTCTGCCTTTAGGCAAAATACCGGCATCGATAATATCGTCCAAACGCTCAAATGAGTTCTTCGAACGAGAAGCAACAGCTAACGAGTGAACACGAATCAAGTCTGCGAGTGGCGCGGTGCCACGACGTTTAAGGTTGATCGAGTTGTTGTGACGGCCATCTTTCTCCATTACGAAATCTTTGAAGAAACCCAGAGGCGGTGTGCGGTTGAGCGCGTTACGAGCAAGACACGCCAAGAAGCGGTTGTTCTTACGTGCACGTCTTACGATGAAGCTGTTCAATTGCTCAGCCCATTTCAAGCGGCCATACACGCCATCTAAATCAAAGAAGATAGAGGCGTTCAGCAGTGCCTTCGGGTTTGGATCATCAATCCAATCAGCAAAGCACTCTTCCCATTGTCGACGTGTCATGCGCCAAGTTGGGTTCGTCGCCATGATGTCACCAGTACAGTAAACATAACCACACTGGTCTAAACCGTCACAAATGAACTTTGAAAGCTCTTCAAAGTATTTACCGTGTTTTGCTTCGTCGTAGGTATCATCAAGAATGATGGCGTTATCTTGGTCTGTGACCAGCAACTGCTCGTCACGTCCCATAGAGCCTAATGCAAGGAAACAGTATGGGATTGGTGATTTACCTAACTTCTCTTCACCCAATTCGATAATACGTTGTTTAAAGCTGCGGCCAATCACTGACATCGCGGTGCCAACCATGTGGGCATTGGCATCTTCATTGACCAAGCGTACAAAGCTGTCTTTCACTTGTTCGGAAAGCACTTTTAGGTCTTCGATACTTTGCTGTTGGAAGATACTGCTTACCAATAACAGCGAGTTTTGAGATTCGTAACGTACGATATCGGTCGCTTCGATAATACCAATAGGCTTCTTATCTTTTAGCACGGGTAGGTGATGCACGTTGTAGCGAAGCATGGTCATCATAGCTTCGTATACATAGGCATTATGGTCGAGTGAGATAACCTCTGGTGTCATTACGCTAGAGACTTCATCCGATGGGTCGAGACCTTCAGCCAGTACACGTGTACATAAATCACGGTCGGTGATAATACCGATAACGGGTGTCGAATCATCCTCTTCGTCTTCAACGATATCTGGGTCGATAATCAGTAGGGAAGATACGTTATCTTCGGCCATCATGGTGGCAGCTTGCTGAATCGTACGCGTTTTCTCGATCATCGGTGCTTCACTGGTGAGCAGTGTTTTAACCTTGGATGTCGTTAAATCGTTGGCGTCGTTGCTGTCTAAGTTAGCCTGACGCAGTCGCGCGTTATCTTCTACTTCGACAAAGTCAGCGAATGAATCATAGTTGTCATAAAGTTCTTGGAAAATAGGCTCAGGGATACAGTAGAGCAGAGTGTCTTCTGTTGCCTTAACGGGGAAGCGAACTTTATTGTTGGTGAGTAACCCCATTTGGCCGAACAAGTGGCCTTCATCGAGACGGTTATAGAGCTCACCTTTACGACGGTAGACTTCTACTTCGCCGCTTCGAACAATGTAAAGATCATTAATCTGGTCACCAAAGTGAATGATAGGTGTGTCTTGGCGGTAATAAGAAATTTCCACGCTACTGGTCACTTTCGCCAACATCTCCTCAGGGAGTTCTGTGAAAGGGGGGTATTGTGCCAGAAAGTTTTGAATCTCTAATAACTCAGCATCCATAATGATCATCCATTAGTTTGTATGATTTCATGGTACAACATTTGATAATATTTTGCCGTCACAAATCAATCTGTGAGCTAAAACCTTTTTAAAGTCTTATGGATAGACTAACCTTTCAATTAATGGAGTGACAGTTTAAGGATGATAGGAATGTCGAAGTGGAAGCTTAGTTTTGTATCTGCGGTTTTTATGTTTTCTCCAAGTTTGTGGGCAGCCACTGACGGTGTGGATATTCTTGATTATGACCATATATATGCGACAGCGCATTCGGGCAGTTTGAATGAAGACGCTGGTGGTAATAATAACGCCTCGTCGTTTGGTTTAGGGGTGAGTTACACCATGACGGATGATTGGTTGTTGCTAGGAGACTATAGCGCACGCTTCATTCACCCAGATGAAAGTACCACTCGAATTGATACCTTAATGGCAGGGGCTGGGTATCGTTACAGCATCAAGAAAGACTTGGATATTGTCGCTTCTTACTTGCTGGGTATTACTAAAGGTGAGGTGGAGCTTAACGGTAGCAATGAAACCATTGAATCGGATACTGAATTTGTTCAAGGTGTAAAAGCCGAGCTTAACTATGGTTTTGCAAAGCGTTGGATTGCGAATGGTAGCGTGCAGGTAAATCGAAGTGATTTGTTCGACGAAGAGATTTACCATTTAGGTTTGCGCTATCTCGTGACCAACAAATTTGCGATTGGTGGCTCTTACCAACACCGAGATGGTGAGGGTAGTAAAGGTGGAAGCGAGAGGACGAATGAATTGGGTGTTGAGTTTTTCCTAGAGTACTAACTTAATTAAACCTAATACGTCAAAAACAGACACAAAAAAGCCAGCTTAGTCGCTGGCTTTTGCATATCTATTGGTCTGCAAGTGCAGGTTTCTGGTCTGTAAATATAGGTTTCGCTTTACGATTAAAGAACCGCAGCTAGACCTTTACATAGAGGACCCATGTTTGACTTAGTCATACCAGCAACACTGATACGGCCAGAACCAACAATGTAGATTGCGAATTCATCTTTCAGACGAGTTACTTGCTCTTTGCTTAGGCCAGAGAACGAGAACATGCCGTTTTGACGCTCGATGAATGTGAAATCTGCATCAACACCTTCAGATTTCAGTGTTGTTACGAATAGCTCACGCATCTCTTGGATACGGTCGCGCATTTCTGCTACTTCTGCTTCCCATTCAGCACGTAGGTCAGCATCACCAAGGATGTGAGTAACGACAGCACTGCCGTGCGCTGGTGGGTTAGAGTAGATAGAGCGGATGATGCTCTTAACTTGAGAGAATGCTGTTGTTGCTACATCTACAGACTCTGCAACCAATGTGAATGCCCCAACACGTTCGTTGTACAAACCAAAGTTTTTAGAGAACGAGCTCGCGACTAGAATTTCTTTGTTGTATTGAGCAAAAATACGCAGGCCAGCCGCATCTTCTTCAACGCCTTTTGCAAAACCTTGGTAAGCAAAATCGAATAGAGGAAGCAGTTTCTTCTCAGCAACTAGCTTAGCCAGTGCTTCCCACTCTTCAGTTGTTGGGTCGATACCTGTTGGGTTATGACAGCAGCCGTGAAGAAGAACGATATCGCCAGCAGAAGCTTTCTCTAGGTCAGCAACCATGCCTGCGAAGTCTTTGTCTTTTGTTTCAGCGTTGTAGTAGCTGTATTGAGCTGTCTCGATACCGGCAGCAGCGAAAACGCCGTTGTGGTTAGCCCAAGTTGGGTTACTGATCCAGATTTTTACGTCGCCCAGTTGGCGCTTGATGAATTCACCCGCTACGCGAAGTGCACCTGTACCACCTGGAGCTTGTGCTGTTTTAGCGCGTTGAGATGTTACGATCTCAGCGTCTGAACCGAAAAGAAGTTTTTGAACGGCTAGACCGTATTCAGCTGTACCTTCAATCGTTAGGTAAGATTTGGTTTTTTCGTTTTCAAGAAGTGCAGCTTCTGCTTTCTTTACTGTTTTAAGTACAGGCGTTTGACCATCTTCATTTTTGTAGATGCCAACACCAAGGTTGATTTTCTCTGCACGAGAGTCTTTTTTAAACTCTTCAGTAAGGCCGAGGATAGGATCGGCGGGAGCAGCTAACACTTTTTCAAACATAATCTTCATCCATGTCAATTGAGAGGGGATAGTATCTATGGGTAGTTATACCTGTATGGAATTTTTAAGACAATACGAAGTGAACAGAAAGGCTAAAAAAAATCCATTTCAATCAGATTTATTGACTAAAGAGGGTATTTGATAACAAAACACCCTACGGATTAACCTATAGGGTGCAAGAAGTTAGTGATTTTTGAATAGATTATGCGGGTTGAGCAACAAGGCTTTCGCGTTCGAGTTCACTTGCGATACTTTTGCCATCTTTATAGGTTGCGGCAATCGAAATAAACGCTTGTTCAACGGCTAGAAAGGCGTCGACAACTTGCGGATCAAAATGCGTCCCATTGCCCTCTAAGATAATCTGTTTCGCTTGCTCATGACTAAAGGCTGGCTTGTAGACTCGCTTCGAGATAAGCGCATCATAGACATCGGCTAATGCCATTAAACGACCCGATAACGGAATATCTTCACCAGACAACTGATTTGGATAACCGCTGCCGTTCCATTTCTCGTGGTGAGTGAGAGATATCTCTTTCGCGACTCTTAAGAAAGAGCTACTTCCTAATTGTCTTTCTGCGATAGATAACGCTTCGGCGCCAATAGCAGGGTGACCTTTCATTATCTCAAACTCTTCGTCAGTCAGTTTGCCCGGTTTCAATAACACACTGTCAGGTACGCCAACCTTACCTACATCATGCAGTGGGGCAGACTTATAAAGCAGCTCGATATAGTTGGGTGTTAATAAGGTCGCGTGAGTTTCTGATTTACTGAGCTCTTGCGCGAGAACCTTAACGTATTCCTGAGTTCTTAGGATATGCGCGCCCGTTTCATTGTCTCGAGATTCCGCAAGTGCAGACAAACTCACGATCGCAACGTCGCGTGTGGTCTTAACTTCGTTTTGTGCCGTTTCAAGGCTATCAAGCATAGTGTTGGTCATTGAGGCCATTGACCCCAGCTCGTTGTAACCGAAAATAGGTAAACGAACACCTTGCTCGCCTTTGGTTACTTTGTTCAATGCACACTCTTGGCTAAGCAAAATACGTTTAATCAGCTTGCTCCAAAGTGTCATGATGATGATAGCGTAGCCACCCAGTACCACCGCCAAATAAATGAATTCTTTGATCACGCTGATCTTACCGGTGCCGTCTAATAAACGGTCAGGGTTGTGCTCAAGCCAAAAGATGTCTTTGACGGCAATCATCGTCAACATAGTCGTTAGTGTGACTAAAAGAACGATGACCAAGCCTATCATTTGCTTGACCAGTGAACTTCTCTCACCAATGAGATGAAAATCAAATTGGCCAGTCGCTTCCATTTTATCCATTTGGTTAAGCTTGGCGTTGAGTTGAAGAATGGTTCCAGTAAAGAAACCAAATAAACTCATGCCGAACAGTACTTTCAAATTGCTATCTATGGTGAATTCATAGCTTAGGTTGTAATAGAGCGCGAAAGGGACGCTTGCAGTAAAAAACAATAAGGTATCGAGTTGTGCGAACCGACCTTGTTTGACTAAAGTGTGCTGCGCTAATAGGTAATGACGAACGAGCCATAATAAGACGAAAACGATACTAACGTGCGTGAAAATCTCTAACGTGGTTAAGCTCTCGAGCATAGGACATACTCGGCTGCCGTAGGTGCCAAACAGCACGCCTGCGATGACGTATAACTTAGTCGTTAGCGATTGATTGTAGTTCGAATTATCCATCGATAAGCCTTTATTCTCAGGTTCAAAAATTTGTTTTTAGCTCTACATAGCTGTTATAGATTTATGTAATTTTGTAGATTCATACAATTTTACTGATTCACGATTTGTTGAATTACATGTAATTTGTATAACTGACGCGAATAAGACCGGAAATTCTATCGATAGCTTTCGTGGATTGATACAAGAAACTGGTTTGTGTTAGTGATTTGTTAGCTAGGTGGGGGTTATTACAGCATTTTTATGAAGATACTTGAATAGCCTCAGTTGTGATTAGAGGCTATTAAGTCGGTACACTTGAGCGAATTAAACCAAGTTACTTTTTAAGATTGATTTCAGCTTCAATAGAACTGGTTTCAATATCAGGATGAGACGCCAGTTTGTCAGTTGCCCACTGGTTTAAGTGCTTAAGAATTGCAGACACCGCGTGTTTCTCTGTCGGCGCTTGATCTTGCTCTACATCGATCTTCTGTTTTGGGTGTGAACCTGTCGCATCTTCAGCGATATGAAGCCAGTCTGGGTGCCAGTAATATGGTTGGCCACTCGGTGTTGTCCAACTATGAACACCGTTTGACTCTCCTTTATAACTTAATTGGTCTGCTTTTATTTTTGTCATTGTTATCTCGCATGTATTTGGGTTACATCAAATTATTGAAGCAGAAAGCCAACTTAGCTCCTGCCTTGGATACAAACTTAGCAAAGCTTACAAAGTTAACTGTGAACCAATTCACACTATTATAGAAATTAGCTGCAATCATATGGATAGCAGCAATAGTTGATAACGTTAGTGATAAAATCTCCGGCTTATAAATTTATCTAGGTAGTACAATTAGATGGCGCGTTATGAAGAGCTTGCAAAGGATATTCGAACTCAGATTGCTAACAACACTTGGCGATCCGGGGAGAAGATCCCTTCTGTGCGCATGAGTTGTCGTAATTACAACGTCAGCAATAGTACTGTCTTACAAGCCTACCAGTTGCTTGAAAGCGAAGGGTGGATCATCGCTAAGCCTCAGTCTGGCTATTTTGTCGCCCCGCGAGTAGACGGTGTTGATCTTGATTCAACACCAGTGCATCAAAAGAAAGCGATTAATGATCGCCTGTTTGATTTTTTGAAATCGAGTTCTGCAGAAGGTGTTATTCCTTTTGGCTCCGCATTCCCAGACCCCGACCTTTTCCCGTTACCGACTTTAACTCGAAACCTTGCCAGTGCCGGGAGGAAAATGACCGGTGCTAGTGTGATCAATAATCTGCCACCGGGCAGTGAGTCTCTCAGAAGACAAATTGCGCAGCGTTATCTGCAGCAAGGGATCACAGTTAATCACCAAGACATTGTGATTACGTCTGGCGCGATGGAAGCGCTTAACTTGAGCCTACAAACGGTCACCAAGTCGGGTGACAATGTTGTGATTGAATCTCCAGCTTTCTATGGTGCTTTACAGGCCGTGGAGAGGTTAGGGCTTAACCCGATTGAAGTCGATGTTTGTCCAGTTAATGGGCTGAACATTGAACAGTTTGAACATGCCCTAAAAAACCAAGACGTGAAAGCGTGCTGGTTGATGACGACTTTTCAAAACCCGACAGGAACGAGTTTGTCGGAAGAAGCAAAGCGCCGCGTTGTAGAGATTGCTGAACAACACAAGACCTACATTATTGAAGATGACGTGTACGGCGACCTATATTACGAAGGGCATAAACCTAAGCCGCTAAAGGCCTTTGATAAAACCGACTCTGTTTTGCTTTGTGGCTCGTATTCAAAAAGCCTGTGTCCCGGTTATCGAGTAGGCTGGGTAGTGAACACACGTTTCAACGATGCGATTCAAAAGCTTCAGCTGCTTTCTACATTATCGAGTAGTGCACCTGTTCAACTTGGTGTTGCACACTTTCTGACTCATGAAAGCTACGACAATCACCTTCGTAAACTGCGTAAAAACCTCTTGGTCAGAAAAGAACGGTTTATCAGTGCTATCCGACAGTACTTCCCCCAATCAATCGAGATAGAAGAACCTGCTGGTGGTTATTTCATTTGGGTTCGTTTCTCTGCAAATTTCGACAGCCAACAATTCCATCAACTCGCGATTGCACAAGGTATTAGCGTTGCATCGGGCGATCTATTTAGTGAGCAGGGCAAAGTAGATAACGCGATTCGATTGAATTTCTCTTATGAACTGACAGAAGAGAAAGAACAAGCGCTGATCCTACTTGGCAAGCTCGCGCATAAACTGACTCACTCGTAATAAACGTATTCCTGAGCTGTCTGATGTTTTGAGCGTTTAAGCACTTTAGTTCAAAGCGAGCACATGGCTTAGTCGTCACAAATCCTTAAGTCACTCATAAAAAAGACAATGATTACAACTGTACGGGTTGTTTGTGGTGCAACTGTACGCCTTATAAAGCAAAGAGTTGTGCTTCAATAACGGTAGATTAAATATTGGAGATACCGTTATGTTGAAAATGACTATGGGAAACGAAGTTAAGCTGATCATCGTTGCTATTGTATGTGCTCTTCTGCTTATTCTCGGCCACGTCTTGCTGGCAAAAGCATTCGCTGATATGGCTTGGGCAGAATACACCACTGCCGCAATCCCATTCGTTATGATGGCAATCTGCGGTCTCGCGATAAAATACGCTATCGACCAAGATGTCGATTAAGCAGCGTTATTTATACTGATGATTTTTTAAGCCCTGCCACTATTTGGCAGGGCTTTTTCGTTTATAACTTTGGTATTAAACACTATTTGATAGTACTTCCACCCTATAAACCATACTCAATGTAAGTCTATGTAAGCGTCTGAACATGCTTATTTGGAATATGCATCACCTTTAGTCAAAAGCTTGGCTTATGAGTCTTGTTAGAAATCACCATGTTCTATCTTTAGTTGTCATATATTTGCGTCAATTATTGGTCGTTCTGGGGAGTAAAGCCGTTCCAACAAAGCTTACAGGGCCTTACAGGTTAAAATTACTCATATCTTACAATTGGTTATGACTAATTGAGAGGTGAGGGTATGAGATTGAAATACGTAAAAACAAACCTGTGTATGTTGGCGTTGTTGAGCTCGAATGTTTCAGCGAGCGAGATTCATGTTGATTTGAATAACCTAAGCAACATTTCTGAAGTAGGTAGCAATACACTATCCATTACCAATGAATTTATCGGCTATGAGCTTGATGAAGGCCAGTATCGTTATGCAAGAGATGTAGATTTAAACGGCTTGGATTGGGCTTTTTTATACGGTAAGCATCAAAGAATAGGTAAACAAAATACTGACTTAATAAGTGACGTGACAGTACTTGGTGAATTTAAACAGATCGAGAATGCTAATAGCGAAAATGCATTTGGGAATCGTTATTTCTGGCAAGGTGGAGATTCTACCGACTACAACCACGAATTGGCTTTTGCTGGTTTAGTTAAAGATTCCGGTGGCTTTAGTTTTGACGTTAAACCAAATAAACCAGGGCGATTTGTCGTAGAGCTTTACTCACACAACTGGTTATCTTCTGCTGACGTAAGAGCTTGTATCAAGGCGCAATGCGTCACTATCAAAAATGATATTTCCTTTCATATGACGAGCGTGAAAAACACGGTCACTTTTGAAACTCAATCTGCTGATGACACCGTTGAAGTCTTTTATTTTCGCCAACATAGGCAGTTTGATTTTGAATCGGAACAAGGCTACCACGCTATTGAAGCTATCCAGTTGAGAGAGGTTGAGTAACATGAAAAGAATTATTTTAGCATCAGCAATTGTAACGACTTTTTCTGCTCACTCAGGTCTCGGGAAAATGGATCGTTCGGTCACTCAACACAAAACGTTCGCACTACAAACTCAGTTCGATTTTGCCTGTCATATGAATGCGGGTTCCGCGACCTTAATTGACCCTTACTGGGTGATAACGGCAAATCACGTATCAGGCTCTAAAAGTGAAGGGTATGAAAATGCAGTAACTTGTTCTTCTTATGAAAAAGATGAGAACGGTAAGTTCAACGTTATTCATACATCACGTGCGACAACTGACCCTGATGGTGAGTGGGGGGAGTATGAATTTACCGATGGCATTTATGATTTCGCTCTGGTGCGTTTAGACACGCCAATAACCGGTATGAAGCCTGCGAAGTTACCAGAGAAAGGGATGTTCGATCATTCAGAGGTTTATGAAGTAAATAGCGTTGGCTTTGGTAACTATAACGGCCGTAATGGCGGGAAGAAATTTGTTAAGTACAATGACACAGATAAGAAATGGTTAGCTGAATATAAATATAACCCGGTGATCATGCCTCAAAGTGATTTGCAGTGGCTGATCATCCATGGAGACTCAGGTTCAGGTATTACGATTGAGAGAGAAGGCGAGTTTTATATTATTGGAGAAATTGGCCTTCAATATTATGGCGAGCTTGGTTGGCAAGATACATTCGACGATGTTTTAGGGAGGTTAGACTCTCTAAAAAGCGATATGAGAGAGCATGGGTTTAGTTACACGAATCCAGTAAAGCTCACTGACGTAAAATGGACGCCTACGACACAAAGTGATATCGAAAACCTTCATGCGTTTTACAGCTATTGGAAAGCTGAGAATATGGATTTCAATGGTACTTACTGGACAAAGGAAGGTGGGATACATAATACCGTTAATGCGATAGAAGGTGAAAAGTACACGTTTGAAACCGTGATCCCTGCAAATCCTAAAGCTCCAGCATTTGATGTGTTTGTAAATGGTCGTCAGGTCGCTCACAACATCAAAGCTGACCAAGAAAGCTTGTTTTTGAAAGTAAATACGTTTGAACAGAAGGGTGACCAGATGGTGATTGAGTTTAAGCCATTAAAAAAGTCGAATGAAAAGATAATCCTAGACCACTTCTTAGTCCGCGCTGTTGATTAAACCTGTGTAAAAAATGGTTTATAGATAAAGTCTGCTGCATAAAAAAACCTCCGCAAGTGCGGAGGTTTTTATTTGTTCTTAACTTTTAACTTCGATTAAGGTTCGAATTAGAAGTTCGCAGAGCGTGGTGTACGTGGGAACGGGATAACGTCACGAACGTTGCCCATACCTGTTACGTAAGACACTAGACGCTCAAAACCAAGACCGAAACCAGCGTGTGGCACTGTGCCGTATTTACGTAGGTCGCGGTACCAGCTCATGTGCTCAGGGTCGATACCCATAGCAATCATGCGCTCGTCTAGAATGTCTAGACGCTCTTCACGTTGTGCACCACCGATGATTTCACCGATGCCTGGTGCAAGTACGTCCATAGCTGCAACTGTTTTGCCGTCGTCGTTTAAGCGCATGTAGAAAGCTTTGATGTCTTTCGGGTAGTTCTTAACGATAACAGGAGCTTTAAAGTGCTCTTCAGCTAGGTAACGCTCATGCTCAGAAGACATGTCGATGCCCCACTCAACGTCAAATTCAAACTTCTTACCAGAGTCTAGTAGGATTTGGATTGCGTCAGTGTAGTCAACTTGTGCGAAATCAGCGTCTACGAATTGCTCTAGACGAGTGATTGCCTCTTTGTCGATGCGAGAAGCGAAGAACTCAAGGTCATCACGGCGTTCTTCAAGAACAGCAGCGAAAACGTACTTAAGCATGTCTTCAGCCAGTTTCGCTACATCGTCAAGGTCTGCAAACGCAACTTCAGGCTCAACCATCCAGAACTCAGCTAGGTGGCGGCTTGTGTTTGAGTTTTCAGCACGGAACGTAGGACCGAACGTGTAAACCTTGCTTAGTGCACAAGCGTAAGCTTCAGCATTAAGTTGGCCAGATACTGTTAGGAAAGTTTCTTTACCGAAGAAATCTTCGTTGAAGTCAACTTTGCCTTCGTCAGTGCGAGGTAGGTTTTCCATGTCTAGCGTAGATACGCGGAACATTTCACCAGCGCCTTCTGCATCAGATGCAGTGATAAGCGGAGCTGAAGTCCAGAAGAAACCTTGCTCGTGGTAGAAACGGTGAATCGCTTGAGATAGACAGTTACGTACACGTGCTACTGCGCCGATCACGTTGGTACGTGGGCGTAGGTGAGCAACTTCACGAAGGTATTCGATAGAGTGACGTGTCTTAGCCATTGGGTAAGTATCAGCGTCTTCAACCCAGCCTACAACTTTAACGTCAGTTGCTGCTAGTTCGAAGTCTTGACCTTTCGCAGGAGACTCAACAATCTTACCAGTTACTTCAACAGAGCAGCCAGTTGTTAGCTTTAATACTTCGTCTTCGTAATTATTAAGATTATTAGGAACCACGGCCTGAATCGGGTCGAAACAAGAGCCGTCATAAATGGCAAGGAAAGAGATTCCAGCTTTGGAATCACGACGTGAACGGATCCAGCCGCGAACAGTTACTTCACTGTCTACCGCTAGCTTGCCGCCAAGTACGTCTGTTACAGGCGCGTAAGTCATGTTGATTTCATTCTCCATTGAGGGACAAATTCAACTCAAAGTCTCTAGCATTGCAGCAAATAAACCGTTATTTGAACAATAAGTAGCCGAAACATTGAGTTGTATAAACTTTTTAAATCGATTGAACATATTACCTGTCATACAGACAGCTTCAACCTTTATTCTTGCTCGGCGAAAGAAATATTTTGTCTATCGAGGATAAAAACCAATAAGGGCTGATTTTTTACTCTATTTTCTACATTTCAGCGAAGAGTTGTCCCTTTGGTCTCTCAGTTGAAGACTAATTTTTATGGTGTTCAGAGTTGGAGAGTGTGAATTGATTAATCAGCGACTCGAGATGATCAGACAGTTCTTCCAAATCATGACTGATCCCGCGCGTTTCTCCGGCTGATTGCGAAGTATTATTGGCGTGAGAAGTAATGGTTTCGACTTTGTGTTGAACATCTTTCGTTGCGAGTGTGGTGGACTGTGTTTGCTGTTGGATATTTTGAGCATGTGCCAGCACTTGCTTCATCTCTTCGACCACTCCATTCATGTCGTGAGACAGAGCATCAACATCCGTTGAGCTTTGATGAGCTTGCGCGCAAACACGGTCGGCAGAAGTCAGAGACTCCTCACTGCCTTGTTGGAATTGTTGAATAATCGATTCAATGTTGCCGGTGGCTTCAGCCGTTCGTGAGGCGAGGTGACGAACTTCATCGGCAACGACAGCAAAACCTCGGCCTTGCTCTCCTGCTCGAGCGGCTTCAATGGCAGCATTTAAAGCGAGAAGGTTGGTTTGATCGGCGATGCCTCGAATCACACTCAATATAGAAGACACTTCGCCCGTTTGTTCATTGAGTGTCAGTATCTTGTGTTTCACTTCTTCAATACTGGTCACCAAATTTTTGATTTCGCTGCTCGCACCGTGTGCTTGATTAGCACTTTTACACGCGACATCAGCAGTATGATTGATCAATTCGGATGCGGTTAACGTTGCTTGCTCTACATTCACTTGCTGCGCTTGTATCCCTTCCACATTGTGCTGTACTTCAGCTGTTTCGCTTTGTTGATCGCTGGCGGCTTTTTCCGTGATTTGGGCAACGCTGGTTAACTGGTTGGCAGAAGCATTGAGCTTATGTGAGGTGTCTTGGACCTTGACCAAGCTGTCTGAGACAGTCCCCATAAAGGAGTTAATCGAGCTTGCTAAGGTGCCAATTTCATCGTTACTTTGCTCAGGCAATCGAGTGGATAGGTTTTTATTCTCGCTGACTTGTGTCATGAAATTTGAAGTCTGTTGAAGAGGGCGAACAATAATTTTACGAATTAAGCCCATCGTCAGTACAAAACCAACGAATGAAATCACCGCCATAATGCCAATGGCCGCCATGGTTTGAGTGTTAATCAACGAATTGACATGGTTTAGGTTGTATTCAAGACGTATTGCGCCCAGTACTTCTCCCTCAGGTGCCATATGGCAAGCGACGCAGTTGGTTCCTCGGTAGTTTTCACTCGACTTCATCGGCAGGGCGATAACCAAACCTTTACCCCATTCGGCAGAGAAAGGTTCAATAATGGTTTCACCAGCTAGTGCGCGTTTATCAATATCATCGACCGGTTTCTGATTTTCGTTACCCGGTCCGTAGAGCTTACTGACCGCATCAGCACGCAGCACTCTTACGTTTTCAATCCCTTCTTGAGCTAATGCTTTCTGACGTAAGGTTTCTTTTTGCGCCATCGTGCCAGTGAGCATCATCATATTGAGGCTATCGAAATAGTTACTGGCTTTATCGTGAAGTTGTTCACTCAGGACTGAGTTAACCAGTTGTTTTTGCTGTGAGTATTGAAAATACGTCGATATGACGAGCAGAAACGTGAACACGATGGCGAGAGCCACGAGGATTTTGGCAGTGATTGTTGAGCGCATAGGATAGTCGGTTTTTATTATTTATAATGACGCGCATACTTTAACGGGAAGAACACCTACTCCCTATGGGGTATAACGAATTGTGTGACCATACTCCGGTTGTGGTTATGTTTCTGTGATGTAGCGAGTTTGTGACTGTGTTCTATAGGGTTTGAACGGGAGTCTATCTTTAGATTTTAAGTGTATGAAAGGCCTCAGAAAATCACATGACTTTGAAAACGCCAGTTCTTAAAAGGCACCCAATGGATGCTTTCGCTTAGTATTATTCAATCTGGCATAACAGCGAAGTCGCTATCATTCCAATGATCGGTTAGTTGGTTAGATTTAAGCCCAGTTGAAGTGCCATGCTTAACTCATTGCGTTCAACAATTTCCTCAACGACTTTGCCTTCATCATTGAATCGGAAGTAAGTCAGACTCGTCCAAGTAACGTTCTTGCCATTCAATTGGTAGCCTTTCCACTCATCAGCACCTTTCGCACGGTGAGTGAGCGCAACAACAACTTGATGCCCGTCCTCTACGATTTTTTGAAACGTTGTTTCCAGTGATTCATATCGGTCGGTAACATGAACTTTTAACATTGCTTCGAACTCAATAAGACCGTTTATTATCTTGTTGCAATCTGGTCGATGGATCATTGTATCTTCAGCAAAATATTCGCCGACACGGTGAGTCTGTTTACCGTCGACACAGTGCTTAAAGTAGTCTTTTACGACCTGAACTTTTTTGCTTGTCATTATTCCTATCCTTATGTTTGTTGAGTGCCAACAATCTAATCGAACGCTATCGTCTTGAGTAGAGCCCATTTAGTGGATAGTCTGTCGACAATATGTAAACAGTAGGGTCGGGTCATGAACGTTCTAACGTCCATTAAGTCATTCATTGTGACTGTTGAGGAAGGCAGCTTTACAGGTGGAGCTAAGAAGATCGGAGTATCAAAATCTTTGGTTAGTCGCCATGTAAGAGAATTGGAGACTTACCTGAACACCCGCTTATTGAATCGATCTACCAAGTCACTGTCTTTAACTGAGGCAGGCCGTCGCTATTTCAATGAGGCTCATGGATTGGTCGATCGTATTGAAGACTTAAATGACTCTTTGAGGTTTGATAGTTCTGAAATGGTTGGCTCTTTGAGTGTGATGGCACCCAAAGGTCTCACTGAGATCATGTTAATGCCGTTCATTTTAGAATTTTCTGATAAGTACCCAGATTTGAATATGAACCTTATGCTTTCGGATGGCGTTCAAGATCTCGCGACGGTTGGTTATGATATTGCGATTCGTTCTGGTGACTTGGTTTCGAAAGACTTAGGAATGATCGCGCGTACCATCTTTGTTAATCAGAATTTGGTTTGTGCTTCACCTAAATATTTGGCTAATAGCTCAGACATTAATACTCCTAACGATTTAGTGAATCACCGCATAATTGAAGATCCAAACCTAAAGAATGATGGTGTGTGGCGGTTCGAGCTGGATGAACATTTCCATGATATAAACCTAAAGCCAACCCTTACCGTAAACAGCGTGCAAGCAGTAAAGCTCGCCGTTCGTTCAGGCTATGGTATTGGAATGCTGCCAAGGCAATTGGCTGAAGATGATGTAGAGTCGGGCGCCATTGTGGAAGTCCTGTCCCAGTATGCGCTTAAAGAGAGAACGGTTTATGCACTTTACCGAGAGCGAGTGAATACGCCACGCAAGGTAAAGGTGTTTATTGATGAACTATGTGAGCACTTCTCTTACTGTTGAATATACTGGCCAAGCGTCAATGTAAAAATCCACCTGCCAAAACAGGTGGATTTTTACCTTTACTTTCAGTTGCCGATTGCCTATTGACAGTTAGCTGACAGTTAGCTGATAGTTAGCTGATAGTTAGCTGATAGTTAGCTGATAGTTAGCTGACGGTTGAAAGGGGAATTGTGTCAGAGGTTGATTTCTCTAGTCTGATGGCAATAAATTTCGAGGTAGGGGTAAAGGTTCGTTCACCATAGCTGTCTAAAGGAACCAAAGGGTTGGTTTCAGGATAGTAAGCTGCCGCCTGACCCCGTGGAACGTCATAAGCCACCAAGGTAAACCCTTTCACTTTTCTCGTTACACCATCTTCCCAAAGCGACACCATGTCGACCTTGTCGCCCGGTTCAAAACCGAGCTTCAATATATCAGCTTCATTGATAAACAAAACTTCGCGCATACCAAAGACACCGCGGTACCGATCATTCAAGCCATATAACGTGGTGTTGTATTGGTCATGGGAACGCATGGTTTGTAAGATCAAATCGGGTTTATTAGCACCCTGCAACACCGCTTCATTAATCAGATGTTTTGGCAGTTCATTGGAGCCAAATTGCGCTTTACCACTAAGGGTGTTCCATTGGCGATTTGCGGCAGGATTGACTAAATGAAATCCACCCGGATTTTCCAGTTTCTGATTGAAGTCAGTAAAGCCCGGAATCGTATCTGCAATGAGATCTCGAATATGTCCATAATCTTCAATGACCCAATTCCAATCTATTGGATGGCTGCCCAGTGTGGCATTGGCAATACCCGCGACAATGGCTGGTTCAGAACGTAAATGCTCTGATCGAGGTTCGAGCTGTCCGTAAGAGATGTGAACCATGCTGAAGGTATCTTCGACGGTGATGCCTTGTGGTCCATTAGCTTGTGTATCGATTTCCGTACGTCCTAAACATGGCAGAATCAGGGCATCTTGACCGGTAACAAGGTGAGAGCGATTGAGTTTGGTTGAGATATGAACGGTTAGGTCACAATTTTTCATCGCCAAATGCGTGCGAGGAGTATCGGGCGTGGCTTGCGCAAAATTACCGCCTAAACCAATAAAGACTTTCGAGCGTTTTTCCTCCATCGCTTTAATGGCTTGTATGGTGTTGTGGCCTACATCTCGTGGGACATTGAAATTAAAGCGGCGTTCAATGCTATCTAGAAATTGGTTTGAGGGTTTTTCATCGATACCCATCGTACGATCGCCTTGGACATTACTATGTCCCCTAACCGGTGATAGCCCTGCACCTGGCTTACCGACGTTGCCGCGCAACAATTGCACATTGGCTACTTCTTTGATGGTTTGTACTGAATGACGATGTTGTGTTAGCCCCATCGCCCAACACATGATTACTTTTTCTGAACGGCGGTACATGTCTGCGACCATTTCTATTTCGCTTAAAGCTAACCCCGATTGTTCAGCGATATGCTCCCATGTCGTCGCATCAACTTCTGCTAAGTATTCATCAATACCTGTGGTGTGTTCGCTGATGAATTTACGATCAAATATGGCTTTTCCTTCGGTTGCGAGCGCATCACGTTCCCATTGCAGCAAATATTTGGCCATCCCACGAAAGACCGCCATATCGCCACCTAATGCTGGTCTTAAATAAGCGGTATTGGTTGGTTTTGAACCATTGCTTAACATTTCAACCGGAACTTGAGGGTTTTGGAAACGTTCAAGTCCACGTTCTTTCAATGGGTTGAAACAGATCACCTGCGCACCGCGTTTTACCGCTTCACGCAATGGTTCAAGCATGCGGGGGTGGTTAGTGCCTGGGTTTTGCCCGAGCACAAAGATCGCGTCTGCTTTTTCAAAGTCGTCAAAAATCACGGTTCCTTTGCCGACACCGACCGTATCTTTCATGCCAATTGCACTGGCTTCGTGGCACATGTTTGAACAGTCTGGGAAGTTATTTGTTCCAAACGCACGGACGAAGAGTTGGTACAAGAACGCCGCTTCATTACTGGCGCGACCCGAGGTGTAAAACTCAGCTTGATGTGGTGAATCGAGTTGCTTCAAATGCTTGGCTACGAGCGAGAATGCTTCATCCCACGCAATAGGAATATAGTGGTCGGATGCAGCGTCGTACTTCATCGGATGGGTTATTCGGCCTTGGTATTCCAGCCAGTAATCTGTTTGTGATGACAAGGATGTTACGCTGTGTTCAGCGAAAAAATCAGGATCCACAAATCGATTTGTGGCTTCCCAGTTCACGGCTTTTGCACCGTTCTCACAGAAGTTCACTTTACTGCCGTGTGGGGATTCACCCCATGCGCATCCCGGACAATCAAAACCACCGTTTTGATTCGTTTTAAGCATTGTTCGAATGTTTTTGATGGCGTTTTCGCTGCCCCACCAACTCTTAGTGACGGCTTTTAACGCGCCCCAACCACCAGCAGGACCTTTATACTTTTTTATCTGTTCTTTTTGGCTCAAAACTGCACTCCTCACACGTGGGAACGGCAGTAAACAAGGGAACCGGTAAAAACAGGCGCGTTATAAAAATAAGGCGGGAGTAAAACGGTTTTGATTATTTGGTGTCGATACCTGTTTACTGCTTTGAATATTTAGAAATAGATTGGCTGTTTTTTTTGCCATGATCTAAATCAAAGATTATGTCGTTAAAGGGCGGTGCGTCCAATTGATATTGCCGACTAAGTGATAAATAGAATCTATGATGGCGAGTAAATATGGAAAGTATCGCTTTTGTCACAGTGATAAATAGACTTGTCATAGTGATAAATAAAATTTATTAGCCAGTGCGATATGAGTTCTATTTTTTGAGAGATTCGTCGAGCAGCCTTGATATAGCTGAGTCCTCGATGATAGTTGCTGTCTATCACGCTATAGATAATTTAGATTTGACCTGTATTTAAATTAGGCATACTTTGATTTAAATCAAAAAATACCGTTTTATTTTAGCTGTCGTTTTACAGATAGAGCTATTTCCCGTGATAGCTCTTTTCAATCGTAGAGAACAGTGAATGTACGACAAACGCGAAGACGACGCCTCATTTCAAGGTTTTACTGATCATTCATGGATATAAAACAACTTAAGTATTTAATCGCTTTAGATCAAACGAAACACTTTGGTCAGGCTGCGACACTTTGCCATATTACTCAGCCTACGTTGTCGATGAGGATAAGGCGGTTAGAAGAAGAGTTAGACCTTGAATTGATTTCAAGAAGTCAACGTTTTGAAGGGTTTACCGAAGCGGGCGAACGTATATTGGCTTGGGCAAAGACGGTCTTAGCAGCTCATGACGGTTTACAAGCTGAAGCGGCTAACTGCCGTGGTCAACTGGTTGGCTCGTTAAGAGTTGGCATGGTGCCTTTAGCCAGCCAAAATCCGATGCAGTTGATTAAGCCGTTAGCAGAAAAATTCCCTGAACTTCGTTTTCAAATTTTGTCGATGACATCTGAGCAGATCATAGACCAGCTCAATCGTAATCAACTTGATTTAGGTATGTGTTACACCGACCAGATCAATACGGCTTATTTTGACGTCATAGAAATGAACTCGACGGATTTAGGCATTCTGTATGACAGCCGATTCTTTGATTTTGCTGAGTCGGAAGTCTTATGGGAATCACTCAATAGCATTCCTTTGGGGCTTTTGTCTAAAGGCATGCATTATCGTCATTCGATTGATTTGAGCTTCGGTAGTAAAGGCTTAGTTCCGCAAACTTTGATTGAAAGTAACTCTACGTTTCACCTGATCCAAGCCGTCACCAGTGGCCTGTGCTGTGCTGTTATGCCGCTTAACTCTGGATTAGAAGAGCTTAACGAACAACTGCGTATCGTACCGATAGAAAAAGCCGTGGTGCATTCGCCTCTCGGTCTACTTAAGCGTAAACAAGAACCTTATTCGGCACTCACTGATCAGTGTTTTTCTGAAGCAAAACTCTTGTTAAATCAGTGATGTTTGTTTAACCAGTGATATTTATTTAATCAGTGATATTTATTTAATCAGTAACGTTTTCAGTCTGAGTCGATATCGTCAAGCTGACCGTCTTTCTGGGTGATTTTATGAGATGTATAACTCAATCCTATATTGAACTGCCTGATTTTAATCAAGCGCCTCCACAGCCCAATGCCATGAGCTATCGTGAGCTTACGGGCTATAGCATGGTGGTGGATGCACCTCTGGCAAACGAATCGGCATTGGCGATCAGTTATAACGGGATCAGTCAGGCGGTTATGATGGTGACGCCAGGCCACATGGAAGACTTTGTGCGCGGTTTTAGTTTAAGCACCGGTATCATAAAAAGATTCAGTGAAATTCGTGATATTGAGATTGGTGGCAATGGTGAATCTCATTTCGCGCAAGTAGAAATCAGCAATCGCGCTTTTTGGGAAATGAAAACTCAGCGACGGAACTTGGCTGGAGCCACAGGCTGTGGCTTGTGTGGTGTTGAGGCGCTTGAACAAGCACTTCCGGATTTGGTTCCATTGCCATCGTCATTACCGCCCAGTCCACTGGTTTTTGAGGGGTTGAGAGGGCGAATTGCCGAACATCAAAAAGCAGCCAAAATATCCGGTGCTTTACATGCCGCTTTGTTTGCGAACTCGAAAGGTGAAATTTCACTTTGTCGTGAAGACATCGGCCGCCATAACGCACTGGATAAACTAATAGGGGCGATGGCCGTGAACGAAATCAACCCTAAATCGGGGTTCGCCATTATGACGAGTCGTTGCAGTTTAGAGCTTATTCATAAAGCCGTGCGTGCCGAAATCGCAACCTTGGTTTGTTTGTCGGCTCCGACCTCATTGACGGTCGAATGGGCAAGACGTAATCGCTTGAATCTAATTCACTTACCCAACAGCAGTCCACCTCGTTTATATAGCCCAGCGCCTTAAATGTAATGTTTTCGTTTGGATAAAAAGAGAGACCATTGGGTCTCTCTTTGGTTTTTATTAATAATGATTATTGTTTTACGCGGTTTGGTGGTTAATTTCTGCTCAAACGGCTGTTTTGTTCAATTTAATAGCAGAAATTGTGGTTATAGCGTTGTGTTTCGAGGCTCATTCGATAAGATAAAACGACCTCTAATGCTAGGGGTAGGGCAGCAACGGATACGCTGCTTTAAATACTATGGAATGTGACTCAATTATTGGACACATACATGAAATTCAAGATTACATCGCCGATTATTGAACCTACGGAAGGTTCACCACATCAGTTAACGCTTACTCACGCTTCTCGTTTTACCTCTTTTAAGACAAGCTCCCCTTTGAACGCCCTGTTCGACAACGTCTCTGCACGCTTCTTTACTGCTTATCGCTCCTATTGTTATTCGTTTTATAACTTTATTTCTATCTGAACTCCTTTGTCATCCACTTGATGTACGAAGACTCACACCTATAAAAACTAAACAAATAAGTTAAAAATAATGAATATTAAAATGATGGGTAGCTCCCTAATTATCGCTGGTACCGCTCTCGGTGCTGGTATGCTTGCGATCCCAATGGTATTAGCTCAATTTGGGTTGCTTTACGGCACACTGCTGATGGTTCTGATCTGTTTCGGTACCACTTACGCAGCACTATTACTTTTAGAAGCGACCATCAAAGCCGGTGGCGGTCTAGGGTTGAACTCTATTGCTCGAAAAACTCTGGGCAAACAAGGGCAGTTGATTACCAACGGCCTACTTTACGCGTTATTGATTTGCCTATTAATGGCTTACATTTTGGGTGCGGGTGATTTGCTGAGCAAGTTACTGTCTAACTTTGGCGTTGAGATCACCGCGACCACCAGCCAAATCGTGTTTACCTTGCTTGCAGGTGCCGTTGTCGCGAGTGGTACAGGTGTAATTGATAAGCTGAACCGTGCATTGTTCTTTGTGATGCTTGCCAGCCTGTTTGTCACCATGGCCTTCTTAGCGCCAAACATGACTCAAGATAACCTGTTGCAGGTGACCAGTCATGATCACGTTGATCTAATCAAAACCAGTGCAATCCTGTTTACTAGCTTTGGCTTTATGGTTGTGATTCCAACCTTGGTTTCTTACAACCACGAAGCGACAGACAAACAGTTGCGTAATATGGTGATTGTTGGTTCTCTGATCCCGCTAGTGTGTTACCTGTGTTGGTTGTTTGCGGTAGTCGGTAACTTGAGTGAAGAGCAATTCAGAAGCTTCAAAAATGTCTCTGATTTGATGGCGGCGTTTGAGGCACAGTCTCCTTGGGTGGGTAATGTTCTTTCTACCTTCACTGGTTTGGCACTGTTAACTTCTTTCTTTGGTGTAGCGATGTCGCTGTTCAACCAGAATAGAGATATGTTCAACCAAAACACAGCGGTGACTTACTGCATTAGTTTCATCCTGCCACTCGCGGGTTCACTGCTTGCTGCAGATAAGTTCCTACAAGTGTTGAACTATGCAGGCATCATCTTAGTGTTCTTGGCTGTTTTTGTTCCTTTGATCATGGTTCACAAGCAACGCTTTATGAAAGTCGCGGAAGACAGATACAGCGCTGAAGGTGGCAAGCCAATGATGCTTTTCTCATTGCTATTTGGTTGCTTCTTGCTTATCTCACAAGTGATTTAACAAAACAATTTGGTGAGTTGAATAAATCAGTCACCAAATTTCAGCTACAAAAGCTTCAGATACAAAAAAAGGAACGCATCGGCGTTCCTTTTTATTATTTGTTTGTTAATTCAGATTGATTAACATACAACCTTAACAGCCAAACCACCTTGAGAAGTCTCACGGTATTTAGCGTTCATGTCTTTACCTGTTTCTAGCATAGTTTCGATAACTTTATCTAGAGAAACAGTAGGAGCAGAAGAGCGACGAAGTGCCATACGCGTTGAGTTGATTGCTTTTACTGCAGCAATACCGTTACGCTCGATACATGGTACTTGTACTTGGCCAGCAACTGGGTCACACGTTAGACCTAGGTTGTGCTCCATGCCGATTTCTGCAGCCATACATACTTGCTCAGGGCTACCACCCATAAGCTCAGCAAGACCAGCAGCAGCCATAGAACATGCCACACCAACTTCACCCTGACAGCCAACTTCAGCGCCAGAGATAGAAGCGTTACGCTTGTAAAGACCACCGATCGCGCCAGAAGCTGCGAAGTAACGGATGTAGTCTTTCTCTGTTACCGTTTGAATGAACTTATCGTAGTAAGCCAGTACCGCAGGGATGATGCCACACGCGCCGTTTGTTGGTGCCGTTACTACACGACCGCCCGCAGCATTTTCTTCGTTTACTGCAAAAGCAAACATGTTCACCCAGTCAACAACCGTCATTGGATCGTTGGTTGTTTTTTCTGACGTGATCAGTTGTTGGCGAAGTGCTGCTGCACGGCGAGGTACACGCAGTGGACCAGGCAGGATACCTTCAGTATTCATACCGCGATCCATACACTCACGCATCGTTCTCCAGATGTTAGCGAAGTAAGTACGAGACTCTTCGTCTGAGTGGAACGCTGCTTGGTTTTTCATAACCAGTGTGCTGATAGAAAGACCACTTTCTTTACACTGATTAACCAGCTCTTCAGCTGTTGTGAATTCGTAAGGTGCTTTAATTGGGTTTTCTTCTTCTTTGCCGAAGTTCTCTTCGTCAACGATGAAACCACCACCAATTGAGTAGTACGTTTTTGAGTAAGCGACTTCGTCATCAACCCAAGCATGAATGCTCATGCCATTTTCATGCAATGAAAGGTTCGAAGTATGGAAGTTCATTCCGCCATCTTTAGGGAACGAAACAGTATGACAGTGCATACCAACAGGTAGACGTTCAGTTTCTTCTACTCGAGCAATAAAGCCCGCGATAGAGTCGATATCTACTTTCTCAGGAGTATTGCCAGCAAGACCCATGATGATAGCGATATCTGTGTGGTGACCTTTCCCTGTCAGTGATAGTGATCCATATACGTCCACGGTGATTTTAGTGATGTCGCGCAATTTTCCCATTGAACGTAGGTCATCAATAAATTCTTTACCCGCTTTCATTGGTCCAACTGTGTGTGAGCTCGATGGACCAACACCGATTTTATAGATATCAAATACACTAATCATTGCGATTACCTCAAAAAGAGAGCCTCCCAAGGGGAGTAGGGAGGCTCATTTATTATCATTATATTTTGTGTTTAATCTCGCGATATAAGATGGAAGTCATCTTATAAAAAGTGCTTTAGATTAAAGAGCGCCGTAGATTACAGAACTAATAGCCGCTAGACCACATAAAGCTGTAAAGATTTGCACAGGTGCTGATGTTTTGTACTTAGCCATTGCTGGTACTTTTTGCATCGCGAATACAGGCATTAGGAATAGGATAGCTGCAATCATTGGAGCACCCATTGTTTCAATCATACCTAGGATGCTTGGGTTAACTACCGCAACAATCCAAGTTGTAACAACGATGAACGCTAGAGATGCTTTCTCAATCGTGCTGATTGAAGAACCAGAGCGAGACTTGATTAGACCAACAAGACCTTCATGAGCACCTAGGAAGTGACCGAAGTAGCTAGAAGTGATTGCTGCGAACGCTACTAGAGGACCCATGTAAGAGATAAGTGGAGACTCATGAACGTTAGCTAGGTAAGAAAGAACCGAGATGTTTTGAGATTGTGCTGTTGCTAGTTGCTCTGGAGATAGAGAAAGTACTACAGAGAATACGAAGAACATTACAAAACCCATCAGCATCATTGCTGCGCCACCAGTGATTGCGTCAGTTTTCTTAACTGCGTCTTCACCGTATACACGACGTTGCTCTTTAGAGAACTGTGAAATGATTGGGCTGTGGTTGAAAGAGAACACGATGATTGGAATCGCAAGCCAGATAATAGAAGGCATTGCTGACCATTCTGGGCTTGTTTCCATCATTGAAGTGTTCCAATCAGGAACTAGGTAGAAAGACAATGCTAGTAGGATGAATACTAGTGGGTAAACCATTGCTGAAGTTGCTTTAAGCATCAGCTCTTTACCGAATACAACACCTGCTGTCATAGCAAGGATAAGTGCACCAGAAAGAAGAGGACGAGGAATAGATTCCATGCCCATTTGGTTTACTAGGAAAGAATCAACCGTGTTGGTGATACCAACGCCGTAGATAAGAACGATTGGGTAGATAGCGAAAAAGTAAGCAAAAGTAATAAGGTTTGCGCCAGTCTTACCGAAGTGTTCTTCAACTGTATCTGTAATATCTGCTTCAGGGTTCTTAGAAGACAATACGAAACGAGCTAGAGATTTGTGTGCGAACCAAGTCATTGGCGCCGCGATTAGAGCTAGGATAACTAATGGCCAAAAACCACCCGCACCAGCTTTGATTGGAAGAAATAGTACGCCAGCACCAACTGCTGTACCGAATAGTGATAAACACCAGGTAAAATCTTTGTAGTTAAACTTGCTTGAATCTTTAACGGCATTTGCCGAAGAAGTTGTTGTGTTCATGTTAAATTACTCATTTTTTGGGAACAGGAAATAAGTTGGGGCTAATTCTGCAGAATTTTCTTCTACAAAAAATAGATCTAAATCATGTAATGAAACGGCGTGTCACATGATATGCGAAAAACGGATTTTTGATCACGAAATTGGCGTGCTACAGGTGATTTATGTTCATGTTAGATATTAGTTTTTGTTATGCGAAAGGATGAGTTGCTCAGATTTATACCAGGGAAACGTTTGCGTAAAATTGGATTAATAAATCTGTTCCATGGAAAGGCTGGATTTTGTTAACAGAGATTAAACAAAACGTAGTTGCTATGTAATTTGTTGCACTACGTGTTGCTGCAGAGATTGGATGATTTGAGCCGTAACGCCCCATATTAGGTGCTCTTCGAAGGGCATGGCAAAAACACGGTGTTTGATTTTCTTAAAGTTAACGGTGTGACTATGAAGCTTAGCTTGGTCCAAAACATAGGTGGCAGGAACCTCAAAAATAGAGGCAACTTCGTTCTGATCAATAACCGCTTTGTAATCAGGATCGACCATTGCAACAATCGGCGTCACAGAAAATTTACTAATGGTACTCAATGCTGGTAATTGCCCAACAATTTTAACCTGATCCGATCGAATTCCAACCTCTTCATGCAGTTCTCTTAGTGCAGTAAATTGCATAGAAGGGTCCGATTGTTCATGTTTTCCCCCAGGGAAGCTGATTTGGCCGGGGTGGTGCTTAAGATGTGCTGCTCTTTTAGTAAAAATGACATGTAAACCGTCTTCTCGTTCAACTAAACCAACCACAACTGCAGCCTTACGAAGTTGCTCCCCACTAATATGTGAAACACGCTCTACAGATTCAGGGTGGTAACCAACCGTTGGGTTAAGTTGGAACTGTTGAAGGAAGTTGTCTTTATTCATGTCATGCCAATATATTGATTATTATGATTTTAAGTATAGGCATAACACCGAGTTGAAAGCCAATTTCACTGCTCAGCTCGTTTGGCGTAGTTTTTTTATACTTGACCTGTTTGTTTACTCTCTTATGGGGATGAATAGATAGCATCGCCAATCAATAGAGAAGCTTGATGGGCTTTATCTTAAATTCTCAGGTTTTTGCTATATTCAATATGGGCATATGAGCCTGTAAGCGTTACTCATGTCATAAAATTGAGTGGTTAAACGTAGTTTTTGTCCTTAAGAATTTGATAACACTCACTTAGTGGCTCATTCTAAAAAGAAATAGAAGAAAAGGTATGAGATGAAAGGAATCATATTCACCGAATTTTTGGAACTTGTTGAAGATAAGTTCGGGTTAGAGCTTTTGGAAGAAGTTTTAGAAATGTCAGAAGACGAAGGGATCTACACATCGGTCGGAAGTTACGACCATAAAGATCTCGTTAAGCTCATCATTAACCTCAGTAAGAAGACCGATATCGATGCTGGGAGTTTGCAACGCGTATTTGGCCAGTCGGTATTTAAGAACTTGTTAGCTTCTTTGCCGAACAAAGCCAGCCTTGCACACAGCAATACGACTTTTCAATTTATCCAACACGTAGAGCGCTATATTCATGTAGAAGTGAAGAAGCTCTATCCCGACGCTGAGCCACCAGAATTCAGCTTTCTTACCACTACCGAAGCACAGCTCGTTTTTGACTACAAAAGCGCTAGGTGTATGTCTCATGTTTGTCTGGGGTTAATTGAAGGGTGCGCCGAACATCATGGTGAGTCAATTTTGGTAGAAATGACACCTCAGAATGATGACCAAAGTGTGGTTAGGTTTAATTTAAAAGTCGAAAAGTAATATGGATCTGGCATCTGCCTTAGAAAAGAAGCTTAAACGTCAGGTAGCGGCGCGAAAAGCGGCTGAAGCATTGTTGGAACAAAAGAGCCTTGAACTGTTTGAGGCTAACCAACAGCTTGAACTTGCACTGCGCCAGCTTGAGAAGCGTTCGAATGCGAACATACGTCGTATTGAGTTTCAGGAACAGATCGACAACTTGTTGATTGATTTCGGGCGCGCCTTTCTTAGGAACGATCTCAACGATGTAATGCTTTCAGAGTTAACCACTAACGTGACCAACAGTTACCTGATTGAAGCCAGTCGTTTGATTTTACCTCCCAAGTTACTTCCTCAGTTACAAACCTACGACTATGGTGATGAAATGGTCGAGGTGCTAGAACACGACATTCAAGAACCCCATTGGCAAGGTAATGTGCTGAGTGTGCCATTAGAGGTTGAGAATGTGATTGTCGGCGTCTTAATAGTCCAAGTTAGATTGCTGGACCAAGACTACGAGTTTATTCAGAGCCAACTGTTACTCGTAACCGACCTTATTTGCAGTGCATTAACCCATCAACTGACCATCAACCGAAATATCGAATCTCGCCAACGTGCCGAAGAGTCTGAAAGGGCAACGCGTGACTTTGTGGCGATGATCAACCATGAACTAAGAACCCCGCTTAATGGCTTACTAGGCAGTGCTGAGTTGATCAGTGATACCGAACTGAACAGCTCTCAGCGTGAGATAGTGAATAACCTTAGCCAGTCTGGCGAGTTTCTCAGAACCATCATTAATGACTTACTTGATTACAGTAAGATTAATGCAGGCATGTTGGAGCTTATACCGAAGAAATTTGCCTTACACGATTTAAGAAACACGATTGAGAGTATTTTCGTCAATCGCGCCATTGAAAAGCAGCTTGAATTCAATATCAGTGTTGCTTCCAATGTGCCTTCTCATTTCCAAGGGGATTTAGAACGTATCACTCAACTGTTTGTGAACTTGATCGGTAATGCGATTAAATTTACGGAAGAAGGGCATGTGAATGTTGATATTGAATGGGACAACAAGCAATTCGTTTTCTCGGTGGAGGATACTGGGGTCGGGATTGCTGAGTCTGCCCACAAAACGCTGTTTGAACCGTTTACCCAGGCCGATAACTCAAGTAGTCGAAATTATGAAGGCACAGGGCTGGGTTTAGCGATTTGTCGCAAGTTAGTGGCTCTAATGAATGGCGATATTGGAGTGACCAGTGTTGTGGGGGTCGGTACTCGATTTACCATTTCAATTCCTCTTCAAGTTGTCGACATGCCAACAGAGAGTGATCGAGTCGCGACAGGGTTTGAATCAGAGGGCGAACTGTCTTTACTTAAAGTACTGGTGGTGGACGATATCAAGATGAACCAAATCATCATCCAACAGATGCTGCGCAAATATGAGATAGAGCCGACCATCGCTGGTAATGGGGTGGAAGGGTTGGAACTGGCCTCAGACAATGAATATGACATTGTGTTTATGGATTGCAGGATGCCAGTCATGGACGGTTTTGAAGCGACACAAAAGCTAAGAGAGAAAGGTTACACTAAGTCTATTGTGGCACTCACAGCCGGAACGACGCTTGAAGAGCGTGAGCGTTGCATTAAGTCTGGAATGGATGACATCCTCAGCAAACCCTACACCTCGAACGATCTTAAAGACATGCTCAAGAAGTGGGGTATTGCACCAGCTGCTGTTGTTTAGTGTTAATACATCTGTATTGGCTCTTATCTAAAAACAGAAAACCCTAAGCTATCTTGGATGGCTTAGGGTTTGTTTTATTTGATGACTTAGATTGGCTAACACGCCGCTAGGCTATGTTTGGGTGTTTACGTTTGGGGGTTTACCGATTTAGATTAGCATTCTTCAAGCACTGGCAAGATACGACTCAGTTTATCGAGTGTTTCTTGATACTCAGAGGCACAGTCACTATCAAATACCACGCCACCGCCAGCCCATGCATAAAGGGCATTATCTTCCGCAACTAAGGTACGAATCGTAATACTGGTGTCCATTCTGCCATTACGGCTGATATAACCAATACTGCCGCAATATGCTGAACGTCGATGGGGTTCTAACTCTTCAATGATCTGCATTGCACGAACTTTCGGAGCGCCCGTAATCGAACCTCCTGGGAAGCAGGCTCTCAATAAGTCAGTCGCCGAGTACTGAACATCTAGCTCTGCTCTAATGGTGCTCACTAAGTGGTGCACGGCAGGGAAGCTTTCAATATCAAACAATTTAGGGACGTGAACCGACCCTGGCTTTGCAACTCTACCGATGTCATTGCGCAGTAGGTCGACGATCATCAGGTTTTCAGCCTGATCTTTTTCTGCTGCCGTTAAGTCTTGAGCATTGGCGTTGTCAATCATAGGGTCGTCAGAACGAGGACGTGTGCCTTTGATCGGCTTAGTTTCAATAGTGCCACTATTGAGTTCTAAGAATCGTTCAGGAGAGACACTTAAGATTGCTGAGTGTTCAAGACGAATAAAACCAGAAAACGGCGCCGAATTGTATTGCTCTAACTTTTCATAAGCGAGCCATTCGCTGCCTTGGTAATCGGCACGAAAACGCTGAGCAAGGTTTATCTGATAACAGTCACCCGACAACAAGTACTCTTGAACGCTATCGAACTTATTGGCATAACTCTGTTCTGTCATGTTGGATTGCCATGGGGTGGTTAATCCAAACTTCTGATGAGCTTGTTCGGTTTGTTCGGTTTGTTCGGTTTGCGATGGTTGTTGAGTTAACCAATCCCAATGGGTATCAATGTTTTGTCCAACAAGGAACGCAGTTTTCAGCTTGTGATCAACAATCACAGCCCATTCATACAAGCCAACCGCCATGTCTGGCGCAGAAATATCACGCTTAGCAAGAGAGGGCAGAGCTTCTACTCGTCGCCCTAAATCGTAACTGAAATAGCCTAGAGCGCCGCCAATGAAAGGCAGTTCAGGATGCTCACTGGTTGCGGGTAGCAATTGCTGCTGATATTGGTCGAGTAGTTCGAAAGGGTCTGACTCTGAAACCTCGCACGTCTCATTAACATTAACGGTCGTTTCTGCACCGATTGTCTCGAAGGTGGCGATGGGTTGAGCAACTAAAATGTCGTATCGACTATCGACGTGGCTTTCTGAGGCAGAGCGTAATAGCATTGCCCACGGCACGCTTTCAATATGAGAAAACAGCTGTTTAGCTAAAGTTGATTGATATTCAAGCGGCTTGATTTGGATAGAGCGAAATTCGTTGTTATTCATTTGTTTAATTTGTGACAAAGAGTTCGATCACTGCATGGCGTGTGAGAGGAAGCAAGAGTATCATAAATTGAAAATAAAATGGGTTCTTGATTAGAACGGTGCAAACCACATGGTTTAGTTTAAAGCTATGCAAGCGATTGCTAAAGCAAATAAATACAGCTCAACATAATAAAAAGCTAAGCCAACTAGTCCGGTTAGACAAAACAGTCAAACCAAGAACCCACATGGAACCAGAACAATAAAGAGGCATGCAATGACGGTTATTCGTAAGCAAGATGTGATCAGCAGTGTCGCTGACGCACTTCAGTACATTTCTTATTATCACCCTTTAGACTTTGTCCAAGCCCTAGAAAAAGCGTACGAGAAAGAAGAGAGCCAAGCAGCAAAAGATGCGATCGCTCAGATTCTTATCAACTCACGCATGTCTGCGGAAGGCCATCGTCCAATTTGTCAGGATACAGGTATTGTTACTTGTTTCGTGAACATCGGTATGGATGTCAGGTGGGAAACGGATCAAACAGTACAACAGATGGTTGATGAAGGCGTTCGTCAAGCTTACAACAACCCAGATAACCCATTGCGTGCATCTGTCCTAATGGACCCTGCAGGTAAGCGTATTAATACTAAAGACAACACGCCAGCGGTTGTTCACATTAATATGGTTCCTGGCAACAAAGTTGAAATTCAAATCGCGGCAAAAGGCGGCGGTTCTGAGAACAAAACTAAGATGGTTATGCTGAACCCTTCTGATGATATTGCAGAATGGGTAGAGAAGACGCTGCCAACAATGGGCGCGGGCTGGTGTCCACCGGGCATGCTAGGCATAGGCATTGGTGGTACGGCTGAAAAAGCAGCGGTACTAGCAAAAGAATCTCTGATGGAACACATCGATATTCAAGAGCTTATCGACAAAGGTCCAGAGAACGCTGAAGAAGAGCTTCGTTTAGACATCTTCAACCGTGTAAACAAATTGGGTATTGGCGCACAAGGTCTTGGCGGTCTAACGACTGTAGTTGACGTAAAAATCAAAACAGCACCAACGCACGCAGCGTCTAAACCTGTTTGCTTGATCCCGAACTGTGCGGCAACGCGTCACGTTCACTTCACACTAGATGGCAGCGGCCCTGCAGAGCTAACACCACCTAAGCTAGAAGAGTGGCCAGATATTACTTGGGAAGCAGGCGCAAATACACGCCGTGTTAACCTTGATGAAATTACTAAAGAAGACGTTCAAGAGTGGAAGACCGGCGAAACGGTTCTTCTATCAGGCAAGATCTTAACCGGTCGTGATGCTGCTCATAAGCGTATTCAAGGCATGCTTGAAAGTGGTGAAGGCTTACCAGAAGGCGTCGACCTGAAAGGTAAGTTCATTTACTACGTAGGCCCTGTTGATGCGGTACGCGATGAAGCGGTAGGTCCTGCTGGCCCAACAACGTCTACTCGTATGGATAAGTTCACTGACATGATGCTAGAAGAAACCGGCATTATGGGCATGATTGGTAAAGCAGAGCGTGGTCCTGCAACCGTTGAATCAATCAAACAACATAAGTCAGTTTACCTAATGGCCGTTGGCGGTGCCGCTTATCTTGTTGCAAAAGCAATTAAGAAAGCACGTGTTGTTGCGTTTGAAGATCTCGGTATGGAAGCTATCTACGAATTTGAAGTTGAAGACATGCCAGTAACGGTAGCGGTTGATTCTAATGGCGTGAACGCACACCAAATCGGTCCTGATACCTGGAAAGTGAAAATTGCAGAAGCTGAAAAAGCCAAATAAGAATTGGCATCAGCGTTTGAATCACGACTTTTCATAGAAAGTTAAATACAAAAGTGCAGCATTATCTGCACTTTTGTCTTATTATCAATGATATAGTTATAAACACATCGTTTGATATAAGAACATAGGAGAGAGGAATGCCTCGTTTTATTCAGATCCTACAGATTATCTTGGCAGTGGTGATTGGTAGTTTCATTGGTTACGATTTGATCTTGCACGGAATCAGTATTTTTAACGAAAAGTACGTAACCATCACATGTGTATTATGGTTGATTGCTGAGATAACACTGTTTGTTATCTACAAGTTGATTGAAGACGATTAGTCCGACATCGTATAAAAATTTCAAAGCCCCTGATTATGAATGTAGTCAGGGGCTTTTATTCATCTAGTATTAAGAATGTGTATTGCATACTCACTACTATTAGCAAAAGCAAAAGCAAAAGCAGACAAACTATCCCAACAGGGAAAGAACATAGGCTGCCTCTCTATTATCATAATCAGTTAGCCTAACTATCACGGAGTCGTTCAAATGAAACACCTAACTCAAGAAATGAGTGACTTTATAAGCAGAGGAACGGATTCTCACATTAGAGTAGCGGTCACGGGGCTTTCTCGTGCGGGTAAGACAGCCTTCATCACTTCGCTGGTTAACCAACTTCTTCATACGTCTACTCACAAGAATTTACCGCTCTTTTCATCGTCGAGAGATGGAAGGATTATTGGTGCTAAACGTATCCCACAACACAACATGATGATCTCGCGCTTTTCTTATGATGAAGCGATGGAGTCACTAAACGCGCAGCCACCAGAATGGCCAGTACCGACGCGTGATGTCAGTGAGATTCGCCTAGCTATCAAATATAAACCAGCCAAAGGTGCGAAGAAGCTGCTGAGTAAAAACAGCACCCTTTATCTCGATATTGTCGACTACCCAGGCGAGTGGCTACTTGATTTGCCGTTACTGGATATGGACTTTGATACGTGGAGCCAATCCCAATTCGCAGCATTAAAAGGCGATAGAGAAACCTATTCACAAGAATGGAACGCGATGCGCGGTGACATTGATTTGTTGGCCGATGCCGATGAAAAGAAACTGGTCGCCGTTGCCGATAGTTATACCCAGTATCTACATACTTGTAAGAGTAACGGACTGCACTGGGTACAGCCGGGTCGATTTGTATTACCGGGTGAGCTTGAAGGCGCGCCCGTATTGCAATTTTTCCCGTGTGTAGCACCCGAGGGTAAGTTCTCGAAAACAAGCAACTATGCGGTTTTAAAAGCGCGTTATGAAGAGTATCAACAGAAGGTGGTGAAGGCGTTCTATAAGAATCACTTCGCGACGTTCGATAGACAAATCGTGCTGGTGGACTGCTTACAACCACTTAATGCGGGCTATGACTCTTTCATGGACATGCGTGGTGCGTTAGAACAGTTATTGAAGAGTTTTAAGTACGGTCGAAGCAATATGCTAAGACGCTTGTTTGCCCCGAAGATCGACAAGATTTTGTTTGCCGCAACCAAGGCCGATCACGTGACTCCGGACCAACATCCGAACTTAGTGTCACTGTTACAGCAGATGGTACACCCTGCTTGGCAACAGGCGGCGTTTGAGCATATCGACATGAGTTGCATGAGCATCGCGTCTATTCAAGCGACGAGCGCGGGTTACATCTCGTCAGGTTCAGACAATGTTCCCGCGCTGCAAGGCGTAACCTTGGATAACGTGCCTCAAACCATGTATCCGGGTGAGGTGCCGCGTAAGCTGCCAAACAAACAGTATTGGGAAACTAATCAGTTTGATTTCACGAGCTTTAGGCCAATGGAGCAGCACTCCGATGAGCCCTGTCAGCATCTAAGAGTCGACAAGGTCTTAGAGTATCTCATTGGCGACAAGTTGAAGTAATTGAGGCAATCAATATGAGTGAATTAAAAACAAAGCAGGTCTTTGATGAACCATTGAAGACTTCGTTCGATGAGCCGAATAAGAATGAAGTGAGTCCAGACTTAGGCGCTCAACAGCTGTTTACAGAACAAGAGAAGTTTGTGCCCGTAGCACCACAAGTGGAAACCGACCTTGATGGTGACACTGAGCAGCAATTGGAACAAGTGATTCGACCGAGCAAAAAGAAGAAGTGGTTTGGAACGGGCTTACTTGTCGCTTTCTCCGGTCTGGTGGGCTGGCAGGCGATTGACTCTGTCATTACCGCTATTCAAACCGCTGACTGGTTAGCTTTAGGTTGGGCAGGCTTTATCGCAGCAATTGCTTCATTGGGTTTAGGCGCAATAGGCAAAGAGCTGTGGAAGCTGCGTTCGCTGAAAGACCATTTCAGCGTGCAAGATCAAAGTGAAGAGCTATTACAAAGCCAGAGTGTGGGTAAAGGCAAAGCATTCTGTGAAAACATTGCCAAGCAGGGCGGTATAGTTGCTGAGTCTCCTTCGTACGATAAGTGGCGAAACAGCATTAACCCGGCGCACAGCGATGCTGAAGTGTTGGATATGTACGATGCGTTGGTCGTGAGTCAGCAAGATAAGGTCGCGACTCAAATCGTCACTAAGTTCTCGACTGAATCAGCGGCCTTGGTTGCTGTGAGCCCATTAGCCGCAGCAGATATGTTGCTGGTGGCGTGGCGCAATTTCACCATGATAGACAAGCTTGCCGACGTCTATGGCATTGAGCTCGGCTATTGGTCTCGCATCAAGCTGTTCAAGTTGGTGTTAATCAACATGGCAGCGGCTGGGGCGAGTGAGCTGGCGATTGATGCGAGTATGGACTTAGTCTCGATGGATCTTGCAGGCAAAGTATCAGCGAGAGCAGGGCAAGGCCTTGGTGTTGGTATTCTTACTGCACGACTTGGTTTGAAAGCGATGTCATTGCTTCGACCTATGCCTTGGCACAATGACCGAAAAGTAAAACTATCCGACCTCCGCAAAGCTGTCCTTTCTGAAATAAAGCGCATTACGCTTAAATAAAGCGAACGACTTACCAATAAAACGGTAGACATTGAGTAGTTAGCGAGCGAAGAGTAAACATATGTTTACTCTTCTTCTTGACTGAACTTAGAGCTTAATTCACACTACTGTCAACTTATCCTGACACCTATAATAGGACTATTTGTGCGTCTTGAAGTATTGTGTGAAGACAGACTCGGCTTAACGCGTGAGTTGCTCGATATCTTGGCCTCAAAAAGCATTGATTTAAGAGGAATCGAAATTGATGTTAAAGGCATTATTTACCTAAACTGCCCAGATATTAATTTTGATGCTTTTAGTGAACTTATGGCTGAAATTCGCCGAATTTCAGGTGTGAAGGATGTACGTAAAATCCAATTTATGCCGAGCGAAAGGCATAATACCGAACTGATTGCTCTGCTTGCTAACCTGCCAGACCCCGTGATTGCGATTGACCTTAAAGGCTCAGTCGACATGGCGAACCACGCGGCATTGAACCTATTCGGCAAGCAAGAAGACGAAGTCATCGGTGAGCCGCTAGCGACGTTTGTTCCTAGCTTTAACTTTGCTCGCTGGATCGAAGGCGATGTAACGCGCCATCGTGAAGTCGTAGTGTTAGAAGGTTTGGATTTCTCAATCGAGATACTACCGATTTATCTTGGCGGCGACGTTAACGAAGCGGTATTGGCAAGCGCAGTAATGACGATTCGTTCTTGTAATCAAGAGATGAACTCGCCAGATTCAATCCCTGAACAGAACAACCTAGGTTTTGAACACTTTGTTGGTGTCTCTAATCGTCATAAAGCCTTGATCAGCCAAGCTAAGAAATTGGCTATGCTGGATCAGCCTCTACTTATTGAAGGGGACACAGGTACGGGCAAAGAGATGTTGGCTAAAGCGTGTCATAACCGTTCGAACCGAGCGTCTTTCCCATTCTTGATTCTAAGCTGTGCATCAATGCCTGATGACGTGGCAGAAACTGAGCTGTTTGGTCATGCTCCGGGTTCATTCAATCATGAACAAGGTCATAAGGGCATTTTTGAACAAGCGAATGGCGGCACAGTATTTTTAGATGAGATCGGCGAAATGAGCCCGCATCTTCAAATCAAACTGCTGCGTTTCCTGCAAGACGGTTCATTCCGACGCGTAGGCGAAGAAGAAGAGATGCACGCTGATGTGCGCATTATCGCTTCAACGCGCCATCGTCTTTCTGAATTAGCTGACTCAGGTTCATTCCGTGAAGATTTGTTCTACCGTTTAAACGTTTTGACTCTGTCTATTCCGGCACTGCGTGAACGTTCAAACGATGTAGCACCGTTGTTGGAACTCTTTGTCGCTAAATACGCACAGCAATTGGGTATGTTGAAACCAAAACTGACGGTAGAACTTATCGATCAGTTAGGTAATTACCAATGGCCGGGTAACATCCGTCAACTTGATAACATGGTACTTCGTGCATTAACTGAGCTGGATTCGGATACGTTAACTGTTGAGCAATTCCACTTGCCTCAACTTGAAACCATGACGGCAGGAATGGCGAACTTAAGCTTAGACGGCTCACTCGATGAGATCATGAAAGACTATGAATCTCAGATTCTAGAGAAGCTGTATCAGTCGTTCCCATCGAGCCGTAAGTTAGCAAAACGTCTCAATGTTTCTCACACCTCAATTGCCAACAAACTGCGCGATTACGGTATCAGAAAGAACTGATCGAATAAGAACATGATTATGGAAGATTTGAGCACACCAGAACGTATTTATAAGCGCGATGGAAACCTGATTCTACGCACCGCTGAGATAGACGATGCGAACATGATCAGTGATTACTTTCAAACTAACCGAGACTACCTTAAGCCTTGGGAACCGATTCGTGAAGATGCGTTTTTTGATAGAACGAGTTGGGCTCAACGCCTGATTAAGCTAAACGAGCTTCATAAAATGGGGCTAGGCTATTACTGTTTGCTTATTAATGATGACACCAACGAAATGTTGGGCACCATTTCATTCAGTAATCTATCTCGATTCCCTTTCTATGCGTGTAATGTCGGCTATTCGCTTGCTGAAAGTGCACAAGGTCACGGCTACATGCGCAGAGGTTTGAGCATGGCAAAGGACTATATGTTTGATGTTCAGAACATGCATCGTTTGATGGCGGGTTATATGCCTCATAATGAGCGCAGTGCTGGTGTGTTGGAACATTTAGGTTTTGTACGTGAAGGCTTTGCCAAAGATTATTTGCAGATCAACGGTAAATGGGAAGACCATGTACTGACTGCACTCGTTAACCCGAACTGGGAAGATAGGCGCGCTGTTTAGATACCAATAGTCATTAGGCGTAAGTATCAATTAAACGTAAATACAGATTTAGAGGCAGTGACGAACATAGATAAAATGAAACCGTCACTGTATCAAAAAGAGCATATAGGCATGGAAATCCATAAGCCTAAGAAGAAATTTGAGGAATTTTGATGTCATATACAACTTTGGACGAATACCAAAGAAAATGGATTTTTACTCACCAGTCGATGCCATTACCAGCAGAGGACTTGGAAAAGATTAAACCAATGACACAGGCAAGGGCATCTCAGTTTTGGAAAGAGAACGTAAGCCCTCAAAGTCCTGATGCAGAAAGACTAAGTTCACAAGACTGGCCAAGCAAGGCATCTAACTGGAACGAAGAGATTAGCTGGATGGCAAATTGGGAAGCCGATGAGCCTGAAATGCCAGAAGAGATCCTTAACTTCATTGATTGGCAAGATGACGTAACTGTTTATTTTTGTTATGAAAAATACAATATCCTTGAAACTAAGTGGTCAGTTTTTAAGAAGCACTGGAAGAACTTTTTGTTCTACGATGATGGCCCAATTTTGCTAGGTCGCCGTCGTTCAGAAGCACTTTGGTTTGCAACAAACGGTACCGTTAAAATTGGTAACCGAGCTTAAGTAAGACATTATTTAATCAAACCAATGCTGGACAAAATATTGATAAAAAGCGAGCTCTGAGCTCGCTTTTTTTGTGCCTAAAGATCGTCGAAGATCATTGGTAAATACACGTCATTTGAAGCCGATTTCTGATGAGAGTTTTCGTTAGCTTAGAGCTAGTAATTTTCGAAATTGAGATCGCTATCTCATTGGCTTAGTTGAAGTTTTGTGGGTTTGGGTTATCTTTATAGTACTGCCTTAGTGGAGGTGAAGTATTATGATTTGGGATACTCTCGAACGTGTAAATAAACTTCGCAAGGAAGCAATGGAGGATCCGGATTTTCTGGATTCGGCAAAAATGCATGAGCAATGGCTTTTAAGCGAAACTCATAATCAATCTAAGAATGGAGAAAAAGAGAAGAAACCGAAAAAGTTATCAGATATCTATGAAAACACGGAATTTCCTATTAACCCAACCGGAACGAAACATTAATAATGATTAACAGCAACACGGCTAAGGCTCTTAACCAAAAAGCTATAAGTCGATTAAACATACCAGCCTTAAGCCACCAATAAAAAAGCCACTTTCAACGAACCGAAAGTGGCTTTTTCTTTTCTCGTTAGCTTCTTTACTCATTAACAACGAAAGCTAATCGTTTTAAAGCTAGCTATTAATCAGGCTTAATCCGCTTGGCAATGCATCACCAAACACACGCTTAGACTCGCTCTCAGAAAGCTCAGTGACTTCACTTACCAGCGTTAGCCAAGACTCTGGCACCTTGCTTTGCTTTAATTTTTCAAGAACCTGAGCACGGTAGTCATCAGAGATGTCGAACTGTCGGTCACCTGTCTTACGACAAATCATCACAGCCGCGAAGGCTATCATCTGCTCTTTCTGCCAGTTCTGGTCAAGCAGCTTTGGTAACCACTGTTCTGCTTGCTCTCTTGGAATGACGCTGTGTTGGCTTCCGTATAACGGTGTGCGAGACGCTAAGCGACCCAGAGCCCACCAATGAGCTTGTTCAAACTGATTATGGTTAATCGCTTTGCTTAAGAACCAAGTCGCTAATAGAACCTTATCTTCCACTTCAAGTTGCTCAAGTGACGCAGCTAATCTCACCATGGCTTCATAGCCATTGTCTTGCGCATCTTTAGCGGTTTTAGGGTTCTTCATTGCACCTGGGTGAAGGTACTTCGCGATATCAGCCAAGATGGTCTCTTGCTGTTCTTGATTTAAACCACCCGCAACACGGCGCCAGAATACCCACCAATCGGTCCAACCCTGATGGTTCTGGAATTGGATGTTTTGTTGGTAGAGTCCCCAAATTTGTTCAATACGCCATGAGTCGGTTGGATCACCAAAGCCAGGTCGCAAAGAGTAACCCGCTAAACGGAGCCAGTTCTTCTCGTGAGCTTCCGAGCGACGACGGCGTTTACGACCTAAAGAGAACGAATCAAACAGGTGACGGAGAGTGGTAAAGTCCCACTCTTCGCGCTTACCCAGTCGTTTCTCAAGATCTTTGGCCAGTGTTTTGATCTCTTTAGATTCAGCACTTTTCTTGTTGCCGCTATACAGGCGAGAAATCAACTCCTTACACTCGTCCAGCCTCGGATGAAGTTTAGAGTTATCGGACTCATCGCCTTGCTTGTTTCTGACTTCGAACTCAAGCAACCAACGCTTGGTGTCATCTTCCGTGCTCACACATTCCATTTTCAATGTGCCGACTTCGGTTAACTGACAAGCGAGCAGTACTTCAACGCGCTCTTTTTGGTTGGCCTGAAGCTCTGCAGTGCCTGATCCTTCCAGCGTAGAAATATAAGGTGGAAGAGGGGAGAACAAGTCAGCGTCCACATTGACCATCACACCATTTTGAATGGCGGTGTCATGAGCAATTTGATCGTGAGTCGAAGTCAGTAGATTGAAACGTACCGGCTCACCCAAAGTCAGTGAGAAACGACGGCTGTTCAAACGGATTTCTTGTCCTTCTTCAGTTCCTTTAGCAAGCAGGCAAAGTGCTTTGCCCATCTTGTTCTTTTCTTGTAGATGTAAGAAGTAAGAACGAGCCGCACCACCACCGATTTTCAGCTGTGCACCACGGCGTGCTTTACCAAAAGCTACTGCACCAAGGGCTACAGACCAGTCAGGGTGAGGGTTATCTAAGACGGTGATTGGCGTACCGTTCCAATTGCCAAGTAACTGAGTAATACGTTCAGTGACAAGCTCACTGTTGAACACACCGCCGTTGAGTAGTACACCGACAGGTATCGCTGGCTTTGTCTCGTCAAACTCGATTGCGCCAGATTTTTCTAGTGCCGCTTTTGATACTTGCTGGTGTGTCGCTAGGAATTCGGCAACGTGCTTACTTACCGCAGGATCTGCTGCATAGGGTAGGCCGAACTCTACAACCGCGCTACGGCGTTTGTCAGGTACTTCAGTGAACTCAGAAAGTGGGAAGAAACCTTCCAGTGCAATCTGATGAACTTCTTGTTTGGTTAAACCAATACTCTTGGTACCGCCAAGCAGTTTTGAACCGCTGCCCAGCATGGTGATCTTCACATCGTCTGGCGCATTAGCAGAAAGCAGGCTCTCTTTTGCGGCGCGAGTCTGTTGAATAAGTTTGGTTAAGCTAGACGCATTCAACTTTTTGTTTTGATTGAAACGTTGCTCTGCAAGGTGAGCAAGAGCCAAATCGAGGTTATCACCCCCGAGCATCAAGTGTTCTCCAACGCCGATACGGTCGAGTGCGAGTTCTTGGTCATCGCCATTGTTTGAGTTGAAGCTTGCTTCGATCAAACTTAAATCGGTGGTACCGCCACCAACATCACATACTAGAATCAGCGGGATCTGTTGAAGTTCGTCTGCCGCGGTTTGTTGGTGACGTGCATACCAGTCATAACATACGGCTTGCGGCTCTTCGAGTAACAGAATCTTACCTAAGCCCGCCAGTTTTGCCGCTTCGAGTGTCAGCTTGCGTGCTGTCTCATCGAATGAAGCAGGAACGGTGACTACAACATCTTGGTCTTCAAGCTTGTTGCTTGGGTTACGGTAGTTCCATGCTTGGCGGATGTGGTTTAGGTAGCTTGCGCTTGCAACAACAGGAGACACCTTATCGACGTCAGTTGCGCCTGCCCAAGGCAGAATATCAGAGTTACGATCAACCGCTTGGTGAGATAGCCAGCTCTTAGCACTCGATACTTGGCGGCCTTCAACTTTTGCGCCCAGTTCGCGCGCCCATTCACCGACGATGACGTTTTGAATATCGCCTTCAACCAAGCTCGGTTCCCAAGGCATAGTGAGATCGGAAGGAGAGATCTGACCTTGTGCAGGATGGTAACGAAATGAAGGAAGCAGCGGTTTACGAACCACTTCACCGGGGCCGATGAGTTGGTCAATATCGAAAAGAGAAACGGGAGCATGTTGTAGGTCGTCGTTGATTTCACAGTAGGCAACCACAGTGTTGGTTGTGCCTAAGTCAATGCCGACTAAAAAACGAGGAGATGCCATACAAAACCTTATTCTGCCAAAGTGATGACCAGTTAATGGATAGTCTTGGTCTTATTATTGTCTTTGGAATGTTTTTAATACAGGGCTAGGGAATCGCATTGATAAAATAACGGCACCCGTTAAGGTGCCGTTGATTCATTATGCTTGTTCGTTTGAGTCGTTATTCGAGTCTTCACGAACGTCGAACTCAACGTGCCATTTCTGACCATTGTCAGTGGCAATCGCTTCTAGGTATAACGTGCCTAATTCAGTAACACGAGACGCCAAAGTCACGGGAACCACTTCACCTTCGCGACGACCTTCAGAAACAGGCAGTGTCACTTGGATTTCAGGAAGCTCATCAAGATCTTCTGGAGCCCAGTGATCAAGGTGCGTACCCGCTTCATCTTCACGACGTGTTGTTGAACCGAAGAATTGGAAGTGTACTGGCTGACCAATCACGAGACCAAACTCTTGGCTAGGAACTTGAACGCTTGAGCCTTCTTCCATACCAAACGGTGCAACACACAAAGCTTCCATTGGAGGAGCCATACCAGGGATAGCTGGCATCGCGCTTTCAATTCCTACGTAGTAAGAAGAAGCGATACCACCGCGGATACGAACGCCTTGGCCACGACGTACTGCGCCGTAGTAAGAAGCGCCGCTTGCAACGGCTAGGTCTAGATCTAAACCTGAAAGCTGTTTAGCGAATTCTGCGTCTGCATTAATTAGCCATTCATTGATCGTGTCTGATAGACGGTCAGCAAGTAGGTTCGATTTTAGAACACCACCGTTAAATAGAACGGCGGTAGGCTTGATGAAGTCTGCCGCTGGCGCTTCTGACCCTTGCGCTTGTGTACCGGGCATACCGGGCATGTTTGCAAACGGGTTGAAATCTTGTTGAGCGGCTTCGCTATTTCCAGAAAGCGCATTGGCTTGCTTAGAAAGGAACGCGGCAATATGACGAGTGATACCCGCGTCTTGAGCGTAAGGCAGACCCATTTGAGTCAGTGCACCACGTGTTTTTTGTACCGGATGATCCGTTACCGCCACTTGTGGGAAGAAGCCATCAACCAATGTTTGTTGTACTTCTTGCTGAGTCAGTTCTGTTTTCAGTGTTGCGCCAAGTAGCTTAGAGCCACGGCTTGGAACAACGATCGGCACAGATTGAAGCTCAGCATCGTTAAGCAGAGCTTCTTTAGCATCGCGACACGCGTGAGTCATCGCTTGAACCTGCCAAGGAGCCAGTTCTTTGCCTTCTTGAGCCAGTTTCATTTTCAGACGGTAAGCGAGCGCCAAGTCCATGTTGTCGCCGCCAAGTAGGATATGTTCACCTACAGCGATACGGTTCAGACTTAGGTTGCCTTCATCTTGGGTTACTTCAACCAACGAAAGGTCAGTCGTACCACCACCGATATCGACAACAAGAACGATGTCACCAACGTTCACTTCATCACGCCATGTGTCGTTGCTGTTATCAATCCAGCTGTATAGTGCTGCTTGCGGCTCTTCTAGAAGCGTAAGGTGAGTGAAACCAACATTACGCGCAGCTTCAGCTGTTAGGTCACGAGCCGCAGGATCAAACGAAGCTGGAACGGTGATCGTTACATCTTGGTCTGCCAGTTTGTGTTCTGGGTTAGCGTGGTTCCAAGCATCTTTCAGGTGCTCAAGGTACAACTCAGTGGTCTTAAGCGGAGATACCTTTTCAACTTCTTCAGGGCTACCTGCAGGAAGGAATGCGTCACGACGGTTAACACCACCGTGGCATAGCCAAGATTTTGCACTTGCTACCAAACGGATAGGGGTTTTAGAACCAAGGTTACGCGCAATAGCACCAACCAGAGCTTTAGGCTCAGAAGACCAAGGAAGAACGCGAGAACCCGCATTCATTTCATGTTCGTGTGGCTGGTATAGGAACGAGCCAAGTTGGCTGCGAGTTTCTACTGTACCAGGTGCTGTTAGTTGAGGGACTTGCATCACCTCTACACGAGCGTCTTCATTGGTTGTGTCGATGTAAGACAAAACACAGTGTGTGGTACCTAAATCGATACCAATACTGAACTTAGGCGCTTGGTCTTGTGAATGCGTCTGCGCAGATGACTCGTGCGATGATGGCTGAGTTTGGTGTTCCATTATAGCTCCACCTCTGCCGGTGCAATCACAGATGCATCGTAGTTTTCAGCAAGTTTTGGAAGGTTCATGTCAGTTGCTTTCCAACCTTTGTGAACTAGCGTGCCGTTGAATGGTGCATTGCCCGTTACGTTGCCGGTTAGGCGAATTTCTTGTGGGTTGAAGCCTTCAACAACCGTGATACGCGTTTCTTCATCTTCAGTGCGGATGTGAGAAAGCGTTACGTAATCGGCTAGTACTTTTTTACCGCCAGTGTGAATAACACGTGCTGCTGCGCCAACTTCTTCGTCAGAGAATGAAGTTAGGTCTTCTTTTAGGAAGTCGATTAAACGCGCTTCTTGTTGCATGATAGACAGAAGTTGCATTGCAGAATCTGTCGGTGCTGTTGCCAGCTTAGATTCAACTTCAACGACTTTCTCGATCACTTTTTCAACTTCAACAACTTTCTCTACTTCGACAATTTTTTCAACTTGCTTTTCAACTTCAACGATCTTCTCTACTGGTTTTTCTACGACTTTCTCAACCACTTTGGTTTTACGAGAAACGGCAATTAACAGTAGTAAAACGCTTGATGCAGTTAAGCCTGCGTGAAGCATATCAAACGTCTGTGGGATTAGGTTCAAATCAACGATCATAGTGATTTCTCTTTAAAATTGATTTAACGGTATATTCGTCGGTTTAAAGGAATATACAGGTTGGAAAGAAACACGATGGCACAAGTCCAAAACGGTCACTTTCAAGCTATAAATATGGATGGATACTAGCATATTCAAGGCTTAAGAGTGGTATTTAATGTTTTCAATCAAGTGGGTTTTTGGTGTGTTAGCTTGAAAATTAGTCGAGATTTGTCTGAATATTGGCCGCTGATGTAAGCAAGAGGTAAACAATGCCCGTTTTATGTCAGTTTTAAGACTAAACAGAAATGGAGCATGATTCCCTTCCGTTATATACTTTTAACTCATTAGAGACTATTTGGAACCCATATGCCTCACACTACCGACCCATTAACAGGGTTGAAGAGACGAACTCTCCCATTGGTCGTATTTGCGGTCAGCTTTTTGATTACTGTGTTGTGTTTTATATTAGTCGCGCTAAACCAAAACCGCGCACTGAATATGAATTTGAATAGCTTTGCTACTCACCAAACACTGAGCTTGGAAGCGTTTATCGGCAATGATGTGGCTTATATAGGTTCCGGTGCTAATTTTTTCTACTCCAATGATCCTGAGAACTGGGATAAGTTCGACCGTTTTGCTCAGCAAACCATTAACGATTCAAAGAGTCTGATTGGCTTGCAGTGGATGCAAAAAGTGTCAGTAGATGAGATTGCTGAACACACGGCTCAAATGGAAGCAAAGTACCCATTCTATAAGTTGTTCACCATCCCGAAGCACGAAGCCAAAACCTATGGTTATATCTTAGATGGTGAGCCTGCTTTTATTGCCAGCGATGTCTATCCTAATACCGCAGCGAACGATAGAGTTCTTGGTTTTTACTCTTCTCGCGAACGATTTAAGCGCGTCTTAGAAAACATTAAACAGACACGCGAAGCGAATATTTCAGACAAGGTTCGCTTGATACAAGATGGCTTAGACCAAGAGACGCCAAAGAGTGGCATGTTGGTTTATCACCCGGTGTTTGAAGGAGAAAGCGACAACCTACTCGGTGTTGTGATTGGTGTAGTTCGCACCACGTATTACTTCGAAAACCTGCTGGCGTCAGCCTTGGGTGATATGGACGTTTATATTCGGGTTACTGATACCGGATTCGAAGCGGAAGATTCGCCAATCTTGTTCGAAACTGATGGTTATGAAGCCGTCTCTGGGCACCACATAACCAAGACAATTGCACTGACCAATCGTGATTGGAAGATCGATTACAAGATCGATTCATGCATCTCTTTTTATGGCTATCTGGTATTAACAGGCATCGCATTGGTAGGGACAACCATCTCGTTGCTGTTGGCGTACATCGTTAACATGCAAATCAGAGAGAAAGAACGCTTGTATGGAATGCTGGATAAGAGGACTGAAGAACTTCGTTTCTTAGCCGACCACGACAGCCTGACCGAAGTGTATAACCGACGTGCTTTCAATAAGAAGCTCGACAAAGCCATTGAGCGAAACCAGCCTTTTAGTCTCGTTGGGTTTGATATCGATAAATTCAAAGGCATTAATGACCAATTTGGCCACCCTGCAGGTGATGCTTTGCTCATTCATGTCATCAAGCTGATCTCGGTGAACTTGAAAGAGGGAGATAACTTGTTCCGTTTAGGTGGTGACGAGTTCTGCATTATTTCTAGCATTTCAGACCATGAATCTCTGAATCGATACTTAGAGTGCATTATAAACACCGTAAGTCACTCTCATTGTGAACACAAAGGTCGACAATTAAGTTGTACTTTGAGCATCGGTGCAGCCATTCGTAACAGTGAAGACTCTGAAGAAATCATGCAAAAAGCGGACAGCATGCTCTATCAAAGTAAGTCAAATGGCCGAAATAGAGTCACAATTGCAGGCTAAATGAGCACTTGATGCAACTGGGGTCGAGTTCTTTATTGGGCTCATGTACAATTTCAAAAAACTTTTGATGAAAGAATTGGGCGACGTATGAATCACAATCGAGTGGTATGTTTCGATTTAGAAATGTGCTGTTGGAGCAAAGATGGTGTAGGAACAACAGGAGAGATCATTGAAGTGGGTCTTGCTGAGATCGATCTTGTATCTGGAACCATCGTGAAGCGCGCACAATATTACGTTAAGCCCGAAAAAGACGAAGTCTCTCTGTTTTGTGCAGAGCTAACAGGCATTACACCTCGCAAGATAGAAAAGCAGGGGCGTCCTTTAGAATCCGTGATTAAATCGATGATTAAGAATTTCGGTGGCCCAAAGAAAATCTATGCCGCTTGGGGACGTGATGACCTTATCTTGCACAAAGAATGTATAGAGAAAGGCATCGAACCGCCGTTTAGCGAGTTCTTGAACATCGCCACACTTTATCGTGTTCAAAACCGCCTTAAAGAGAAACGCATTGGACATCGCGCCGCTCAAGAAGCTAAGAATATTGAGTGGGAAGGTCGTCAGCACTCGGGTTATGTCGATGCTTATAACCTCGCGAAACTGACACTGACGATGCTTTAGTCTTTAAAAGCGATTGGTCTCTTAAAGAACAACAGACAACAAAAAGCCACCTTCCAAGTTTCTATATGAACAGAGTTTATATATGAAAACTAGGTGGCTTTTTTTGTATTCAAGGAAAGGAGCTGAATAAATCAAACTTTTGATTCTAGTTATCCAAGCTAATTAGATATTCTGCCAGTTTTCTTATTCAACCTAGCGCCTTATTCATCCTAATTACTTACCAAGCATGTTTTTTAACTTATCGCCTTTATCGAAAAAGTGATGCTTCAGCGCGCCTAAAACATGTAACGTTACCAACGACATGAACACCTTAATTGCAGTCGCATGAATAAAAAACAATAGGCTAACCATCTCTCTTTTTGTTGCTCCGTCATTAAATACCCATGAATAAACACTGAATATCGGTGTATCAATCAATGCAATACTTAACCCCGATACCGCAATAAAGGTCAGTGTTACCGCCTGAATAAGTTGAACGACTCTGGGGATGGTAAATCGACGTTCACCTCTTTTCGGTTTAGCGAGCATTCTTGCAATCAGTATGTTTATCAGCACTAAAACAACGGATCCAAAAATCTGATGTATTAATATTGTTGGGTATTTATCTGGGAAGGGGAGCAATCGGCTTGATATAAACCCAAGGGTTAAGGTCATCATAACAGCACATAACATTGCCCAATGCAGTGAATCGACTTTGTTATTTTCGTTGTCGTCTATCCTATTTTGTATTATTTGTTGGTTCATTCGATATTCCATTATTAGTGTTAATCGATTTATTATATTTATCTAGCGTCTGTTATGAATATGTTTACCTGATGTTTAATATTAATAATAAAGTATCGTTTTAATTAATATTAAATCGTTCGTGTTGCTCTTGATGGCGGTTTTATCTCTGTTAGCGTGGTCGAATCTAATCCACGGAGAGCGATATGAAAATCGAGATGAAGAGTTTGATTAAACGAGCCATTACTTTGAGTTTGTTGAGTGTGAGTCCATTAGTCTTTGCACAGCCCGTTGTACTTATTAACACCTTCTCAGTTGAAACAAGCAAAGAAGCCGAAACGTTAGCGTATTGGGAAAGCGCTAGGGACGTACTCATTGAGCAACCGGGATACATCTCTACTACGCTGCACCGTTCGCTAAGCACTGATGCCACTTACCTGTATGTGAATGTGGCTAATTGGGAGAGCCAGAAACATTTCCTCGATGCTATCTCTGTGATGAGAAAAGAACTGCCCGCACTCGATATTGAGGGTGTGACTGCCGATCCTAATCTTTACGAAGTTATTCGCCATTAATTGAGAGTTTGTTCAAATGAAATATGTACCACGATTGTTTTTAGTTCTTTTTAGCTTTTTGTTCTCTGTCAGCAGTTATTCTGCGGCTTATGGCGTTTCGGTTGCGTGGAAAACACAAGATGCTCAAGCGGTATTCGATGCAATGCCAAATCAGAAAAAGGTGTTCGCTAATCTGATTGATGCAGGGCTAATTTACGATATGTTTGTTTCTGAAAGCTTTATTGGCGATCAAGCATTCCCAATCATTAAGTTTGTAATGGAAGCAGACAGTGAAGAAGAAGTAAGACGTGTTATTGGTAATCTTCCTCTTCAATTTAAAGAGCTAGCAGAAATAACAGAGGTGAGAGATATTGGCAGTAAGTGGTTAGATACTGAAATTGCGTTTAAAAATTATGCGATTGAGTTATCTTGGAAAGAGCCGGAAGACCAATTAATTGCAGACAAAATAATCAGTGTTGATTTGCAAAAAGTGGTGGACTGGAGTGCTCAAGGGGTTATTACTTCGGCCTATTTAAAAAACCAAGCGATTGCAGAAGCTCAAGCTAATCAAATGGCGATGATCAGACCTATTTATTCTATTGCTGTATTAGCACGAGATGAGCAACATGCACTTGAAATTGCTAATGAACTTAATGCCGTTAAATTAGGATTTGCTAGTGTAAATATCAGTGAGCTAGGTTTTAAACTCGCGTTATGATTTTGAAATAAAATAAATTTCCATGTTATTCTAAGGTGAGTCTATTAACACGTTTAACTCACCTTATGAATAATAATAAAATACAAGAATATGACTTGGTTATTGAACTTGAAAATCGACAATTGCTTAACCTGTCTTTAAATAAGCATGTGACCTTATCCCCATCAGAATGTTTAATTTTAAAGCACTTGATGGATAATTGCTCACAAACCATAGGGCGAGAGTTCCTCCTAACGCATTGTTGGCCGGGTAGAGTGGTAACAAGCAGCTCTCTTAATGTCGCGATTAAAAACGTTCGTACCGCGCTCAAAGAAGTCGGTTCTGACTGCAAGGTTATCACTGTCCAAAAAGAGGGCTATTGCTTTGTCTCACCAGATAAAGGAGAGACTCAAGTTGCCGAACTTATCAACAGCCCTAGCGAGAATGCCCCTGAGCGACTAGAAAACAACAGCGCTCCCCAACTCGTGAAAGCTCCTAGCGAAGTTTCTGACGTTATTGCGGTGCCTTTTTCTAAACGCCAATCATTACTTAATTTCGTTCATAGCAAAGACAAACTTCATTTTGTGCCGTTAGCGACTGGTATTGCGGCGAGCGCGTTGTTGGTCGTTGTGCTGTCTTGCCTAGGCTTTTTTATGGAGAAAACGCCTATTAATGGTATCGATGTATACCACGACAGCGTCGATTTCGATTCCATGCTGGTGGAAGATCTAATGTCGCTTGCTGAACCTGGCGTCGAGGCAATATACCTTCATCGGTTTGGTGTGGATTGTGGAAGTCTTCAAGTGGTGATTTTGACCCCTAGTGGTTGGCAAGACATCAGTTCAGATTTTGAATTAAGGCGTTGCAGTGCAGGGCTGGCAGGGCTCAACGAAGTAGAACGACTTGATAGCAGAAAAACAAACAAAGCCACAGAAGGGGGCGTCAATGAAGCGTAAGTTTTGGCTACCCATTTTAGTGACCTTATTCGCTATCTTATTGTTTGGCGTGATTTCAGGAGTGATGACCCGAGGGGCTTATCAGTTTGAAGGGGTCTATGACAATATTGGTTCAGAGGTTGTGACCCTAGAGCTAAAGAATGGTCGCTCAAAAATGCGTTACGTTGGCTACAACATTGATGGACAAGTGGTACAAGCCAAGCAATTTTTTGGCGTGTTCTTACGTTGGGGGAATCACTACTATTTCTACCAGCTTGAACAAAACCAAGCTCACGGGCAGCAAACCTTCAACGTGAAGAATCTTTTTATTCAGCACCACAGCAATAAACGTAGTGTGATGGTTTCAGATCAGCGCGGTGCTTATGTGACCAAAGATGGGAAAATTCTGGAACTGAAAGGGATTCTCTATGGGCGATCGCTTCGCTGATTTATGTCTCGTTCTTTAAGCAAGCTTGTAGAGAACAGTTCAGCTTAAATCAATTTAGTTCTGGCTCATCTAAACCAACAGCGACGGCTTATTGAGCCGTCGCTGTTGGTTCTGTTGAGAGTCTAATCTTCGCCCAGAACGCTTAATTTACTTTTGATGAAGTCTTTGTGGTCAACATAGAGAAGTTCTGCGGTTTTGCGGATCACTGAATCTTCAAGTGGGTCAATCTCTCCATCGGCATGCGCGACTTCCCACATAGCTTTGATCAAGTCTATGCGAACTGGCTGCGAAAGCTCTCGCAGTTGAGAAGTGAAATCGTACAGAGAAACAGATTGTTCAACTTGAGGCTCAGCTTGTGCCAATAAGGCTTTGGATTCTTCTTCTGTTATGTTCAACAAACGTTGTAGTAAGTGAAGCTTGGCTTCTTGTTCTGACTGGTTGATCGCGTGGTCAGCACCGGCCACTTCGCATAACAAGCTGGCGATAGCTAAGTTAGGTGAGGCGGTGGGTGTTTTACCTAAATCAGAGCCTTCAACTAATTGTTTAAATAACGAGGTAAGTGAGTTAAACATAAGAGCATTCCAGTTATGGTGAATATTATTACTATTGGGCCTACAGAGTGTGATCGCAAGCGTCTTTACTTAAAACTGACATTACGAAGAGGTCAGCAATAAGGAACACTTAGTTAGTCAGGCTCTGGAAAACGAGTGACTTTTCCATCACCACTTAACGTCGTAATCGCTTGTGGTTTACCATCGCTATCTAACCTTAACTCACCAATTGCACTGCGGTTTGAAAGGCGATAAAAGGTCTGATTGTCAGGGCTACGCTTTTCGATTTTTAGGCGCTTTCGCTTGGTGAAATAGTTAAGAACTGAGCGCGGGCTATATAACAATCGGTCACACACATCGCAGAATTTAAGCAATGGTGCAGGGAACTGATTTTTGATACCACTACAAGTAATCTGGTAGATATTCGGACTGTTTCGGCGATACCTAAGCTTAATGTCGTAGGCAAACGAGTAGTGAACATCACCAGAAAGCACAACGAAGTTTGTTGGCGTTTTGGTATGGGTAAAGATACTGATGAGCGTGTTAGCACTACCTGGGTGTGCCATCCAGTTTTCAGCATCAATCATCAATGGCTTACCTATTGTAGTTGCCATCTTTTGTAGTGTCTCAATGAACTTAACGCCGAACATTGGCGCAGCAGAAACAATCACCACCTTTTCTTGATTAATCAATTGATGCTGAAATTCCGTCAGCGCTTCCCAGTCCATCAAACCCGATGGCTTGTTCATTCGAGATTCAGAGCGCCAACGACGTGTCCGAGTGTCCAACACAATCACTTTTGGTGACGTGTTGATGGTGTAATGCCACTCTTCAAAGCGATCGATCATCTCTAAGTATTGTTGGTGCTGTTGGGGATCGATATTCTTACTGCGATCGCCGTGGTTTTTGCCATTCTTTTCGACATAACTTTCGCTATTGCTTTCATCATTATTTTCGATACTGCTTTCGCTTTCGTTACCGTTAACCACCGGAGAGAAAAGCTGTTTGGTTTGCTCGATAAATTCACTGCTGAACTTTTCTGGCGCATTACCCCAGCCTTGGCACATCCAATAAGCGGCAAGGCCGTTACCAATCACTTGAGTCGCAAAGCGATTTTGATCGACGGCATGTTCCCAACCTACTGTTAAGTTCCAATCATCAGTGACATCGTGGTCATCGAAGATCATGTAAGTCGGAATATGAGCGAACAATCGCTGCACTTGTGGCAAGCCTGCGACGAAGTCATCAATGATAACGCTTTCGTCACGCCACTGTTGTTGCTCTGCAGGTGTTAATTGACGACCAGCCTGCTTGAAATTATTTTCGATTAATCGTTCACGGTTGATGCATTGCCACAAGGTCGGAGACCAAACCAATAGGTACATTGCGATGAATTCAGACAAGGTGACCAAGTGATTCTCACAATCAGTCGAGCTGAAGATAGGAATCCCGCGTTTAGGGAATAACTTATCGAGCAGCGAATCCGAAGTGTTGTGGTGTGGCAGTAGGTGATGGCGTTGGTAGAGGTGATATTCACTCTCAAACAAGGCATCGCTACTGTTGATTTGGTTAACCTGTGAATCGGTTGGTAACTCTTCACCAATCAGGCCAAGCAATTGAATCACTTGCTGAATGGCATCCAATGTTGGACCTGCAACGTGATCGGCGTAGATTTGGTCGCCGCTCATCATCAGCATATCCGGTCGTTCAAGTACAGTTTGATTTGCGATTTTGTTGTCTGCTGCGACTAGGCTGTCTTTGCTTGGGTGATGAGGGTTACGACAAGAGCCATGCAAAATATAGTCGGCAGCTGTAGATATCTTAAATTCGATTCGAGAACTGTCGTTGTTGGTTCGCGTGTCCTTGTAAATCAAATGCGGAGCCAGTTCAGTGATTGAACCTTGCTCAGTCTCTATTTGATATTCCAACGGAACGTTGGTGGGGAAGTCACCCTGTAAATGAATCAAAGTGACCCAAGCGTGTGTGCCGACTTGAATCGACTCTTGCTCATCGAGTGATGACGAATAAAAAGGCGTCTCTTGCTCTGCATTGAATAGTTGAGTTGTGCCCGAAAGTGGGGCGCTGGTGACTACCCAGAGTACCACCTCAGTTGCGGTGGTTTTTCTTAAAATTGGGCCAGCAAGCAATAAGGGGAGAGGTGATGTCGTCGAGCGTTTCAATGCGGTTCCTAAATCGTTGGAGGTGAGTCGTTGAGTTGTTCCGTTTCAAGAGCGGAGATTTCGAGTTCTGGAGTTTGAGGTTCTGCAGCTTTCTGCTCTGTAACTTCAGGCTCAGCCATTTCAGCTTCTGTTGTCTCAAGGACTTCGATAACTTCTGAGCTAGAAAGTTCATGACCCATTAGAAATATTGCCAATAGGGCATCGGCTTTGGTCTTGGTATCGGAAGGCTCGTCTAACAACAGTTCAAGCTTTTCTCGAATCATAGCAATTTCGTGCTCAACAAAGCCACGGCCTTCGTCGTCCCCTTGGTTTTCTTCAGGGGCGTTATCGAACTCCATAAACAGCAGCTCACCGTCCAACTTTGTGTTGACCAGTCGCTCTGGTAACCATTCCTCACCCATAACGATATCTGGGTCGGAATCATTGGGTAAGTGGTCTATAATGTTTTGTAATTCTGAGACTTTCACAATACTTTCATTTAACCGAGAATATTCTACATTGTAACGGTCAATGTCGATCAAACCTAAAATTAGTTGGCTGGCATGGCCAATAAATGTCTATTCAGTAACACAATATTTATTACAAAGAGTAATTACACCAGAATGAAGCACAAATTTTCACCGAAGCTCATTTCGTATGGAGCGGTTTTATTAGGTAACGCTTTTTTAGGTAACAGCGTGGCGTGGGCTGCGGAAGAGCAAGAGTGGGGCATTGCCGCAATGTTCCGTACTGCGAGTATTCCTTATGACACGTCTGGCGGTGACCAATCGGTTAACTCGTTTGTACCGATGTTATTCTTCAAGAACGATTACGTGTTTATCGACGGCACTGAAATGGGCGCATACCTGTATCAAGCCGATGATGAAAAATGGTCACTGAACGCTATTTCTCGTATGCGTTTTATTGATATCCCAGCTTCAGAGCAAAATGCCATTGAAGGTGATACCGCCGATTTCGGTACTCAATTTACTTATCAACTTGATGAGCAATGGGGCGTCGAAACGGAAATCATGAGTGACAGTGAATACAACTTCCACGGTAACCTACGTGCAAAAGCCAAGTATGAAACTGGAGATTGGGAGTTTTCTCCAAGTGCCACGTTGCGTTACAAAAGTGCCGATTTCAACAGTGAATACTATTCAGCATCCAATGAAACGATTGGTGCAGGTGTTGACCTAAACGTTGGTGTAGAAGCGCGTTACCATGTGGTTTCGAACTTGTACCTATTGGGCTCAACTAGCGTGACTCGATTGGATGACAACGCCTACGATTCATCGATTATTGAAGACCGTTATCAAGGTGAACTCTACTTTGGTTTTGGTTTCTTCAATGATAAAGAGAAAGCGCCGAAACCCAAGCTAAGCAATGCACCTTACTTGCGAGTAGCGCATGGTTGGGCAACGCCATCAAACATCGGCGACATCATGAAGTTCAACGCCGAGAAAGACGAATACAACAACCAACTCACATCGTTCTTTTATGGTCACCCTTTAACTGATGAGATCTTTGGTTTCCCGTTGGATATCTACCTAACGCCGGGTATCGCGCACCACTGGAGTTCAGACGTTCAATCCAGTAGTACCGAATATATTATCGCAATCAAAGCGTACTACACCTTTGATTGGCCAACCCAGTGGCGTGTTGGTGTGGCAGAAGGTATGTCTTACATCGATTCGATTACCTACATCGAAGGATCTGAGATGGATCGCAAAGGGTATACAGCAAGCCATCTGTTGAACTACTTAGACTTCTCATTCGATGTGAACGTGGGTGACTTGATTGGTAAGAATGACCTGAACAACTTGTGGTTTGGTTACTCTCTACACCACCGTTCGGCAATCTTTGAAAACGCCTCTCAGTTTGGTCGTATCAAAGGCGGCAGTAACTACAACACCATAAGCTTGACAATAGAGTTCTAAAAAGAAGAATAGCTCTTGGCGTTATTTGGTAAGTAATTCCGAATACAACCCGTAAATTTAAGAAGCCTCAATTTTTATTGGGGCTTTTTTCTTATGGGAGTTTTCATGATTGCATACAGTTATCGTCGTTTTAGTTCAAAGGCACAGGCTAAAGGTGATTCTATTCGTAGACAAATTGAGCTAGCTGAAAAGTACTGCCTTAAACATCGCCTTAGGCTCTCTGGTAAGACATTTGAAGATCTTGGGGTTAGTGCATGGAATGGCAGTAATTCAGCTGAAGATGCGGGTTTAGGACTGTTCTTACAGGCATGTGAAAACGGAGTTGTCGAAAGTGATGCTGTGTTGCTAGTGGAAAACTTGGATAGATTGAGCCGAGAGCGAATTAAAAAAGCAATGCGCCAGTTAATGGATATTACGGATTATGTGGATGTCATTACATTGGTTGATGGTAGGCGTTATACCAAGGATATGGACATTACAGATTTCATAATTGCAGGTGCCACAATGCAACGTGCCAATGAGGAATCTGAGATTAAATCCAAGCGAGTATCCGCTGCGTGGGAAGCTAAACGCAGAGACCCTAAAGGCTCGAAGAAAACAAGAAAGTGTCCAACATGGCTAGATGTAACTGAAGATAGCATGAGCTTTGTTCTTAACGACAGGGTTGAGATTGTACAAAAAGCATTTGAACTAAGTAGCCAAGGGTTAGGTAATCTAAAGGTAGCGAATCAACTCAATTCATTGGGTTTTAAAACGGACCGCAATAAAGATTGGTCTCCTGCAAGTGTTTCTCATCTATTGAGGAGTCGGATGGTGCTTGGTGAGTATCAGCCAAAGAAAACTCAAGACGGCCAACTGGTAAATGTTGGGTGTATCGTAGCTGATTATTACCCTAGGGTGATTGATTTGGATTTGTTTAATAAAGTCCAATTGTGTATTGCGGAGCGCTCAAAGAAGATACGAATGGGGGCAACTCGAAGCCACAGAAACTTGATTCGTGATAATGGTAAATGCATGTGTGGAGGAACTTTGTTTATTACGTCTAAAAGGCAAGGAGTACCTTATTTTCAATGTCAAAATGGGGTAAATAAGGGCTGTATACATGGACTGTTTCGATTTGATGTCTTCCTACAATTTATACGTGAGCAGATAATCAGACCTTTGTATTTTAATTACTGGGTGACTGAGCAAGGTAGTGAGCTGGAAAACAAAAGAAACTCATTGTTAGTCGACGTTGCGGATAAACAAAAGAGGCTAGATACACTGCTCGAAATGGATATCCTAAATCCTAGCATTCAAAGTAAGATTTCTGATCTGGGTATAGCGATTCAAGACCTAAAGGCTGAAGTCGGCACTTTGGATACTGAAATAGCAAGAATGAAGATCTCAGGGAATAAGCGGCAAAGTGTTGATAGCATGTTTCGTATGATTGATGTAGCTGGTGGATTAGGCTGTACGGTTGAAGAGATAGCATCGAGAGTAGAGTTAAGCCGGATACTTAGCCGTTTTAAATTCCAATTGGGTAATGTAGATAGATGTTCGATAGTAAGTATTGAGCACTTTGATAAGCGTACAGATCGAGAGATTAAGCAGATTTTTAAAAGCCTACGTATACCTTCCAGAGCGATGAAAAAGAGTAAGCAGATCTGGACTCTAACTAGTTGTAAAATGTAGTGTAAATGACTGCATTAAATGCATTTAAGCTCCAAAGGTATCTGCCTAATGGGGCTTTTCTTTTTTTGCAAAAAGGGGAAGTGCTTCTGAGATATGCTTATATGCCCTATTACATAGAGCATATTTCGGGGCGGCTTGTTTATTCAGTTACCCAGCCGAGATTTATTGCTTGCATCTTTGCTTTATTGGTAAGAATGTAAATATCTTTATACCTGCTATTTACAAATTTACTATCTTTGAGCAGATATTTATCTTTCAATAGTTCAGTAACGTAGACTTCTGTGAAAATTGTAGAGCTACCAAGTTCGTGCTGTATCTCATCGAAGAAAAAGTACTCTTCAGCTTGGTTGTATCTGGCGATCAAGGATTTAAGTAACGCAGTTTTCTTATCGGTTTGACTCTCGGCTGGTTTTGCTCGAGCAGTTTGATAGGGGTTAGAACCAAGCTCAGGCTTCTTGTAAAGTGGAGAGCCGTGAATCTCTCGCATTAACTCGTCGATAACGGATTCGAACTCATTATCGTTTGAAAAGTTGTAATAGAGCTTTGAACCAAGGAAGGTAGGTACTTCATTTGTACCTTGTTGACGAATGATAGGAATGATTTTTGTACTGCCGATACTGGACATTAGTGAAGAGGTAACAATCATCTTTTCATAGCCTACGCCACCAGTGCCTTTGTTAGCTTTCTTTACATAGGTTTCTGTGCAGACCATTATTACGCGGTCTACTTCGGCTAATTGAGTTTCCATAAAGTGAGGTAAGTCAGTACCACCCCCTACACCCCAAGCGTCTATACGAGCATCTATACCTCCATGTACAAGGCGTGTTGCAAGGTCTAGAACCCATTGTTTGTGTTCTGCACTGTCATGAGAGTAGGATAGAAAGACTTTTGGTACGACTGCGCTCATTTGTTTCTCCAAATATTTTAATCCATAAGTTATATGTGGTTTAAATCGAGGATAACAAGGGTAGCTGAAAACTTTATTATAAACAGTTATTAAGCTCTTTGAAGTCTATTAACTGTGGCTGGTGATATCTGTAACTGTTCTGCTGTTTCTGCTATTGATAGAGTCTTACGCAGCTCTTTGACTTGGTCAGGGGTTGCTTTTGATGGTCGCCCAAACTTTTTTCCTTTAGCTTTAGCTGCCTCAATTCCTTCCCTTTGACGCTCTTTGATAAGCTCTCTTTCCATCTGAGCAACTGACGCTAGGATTCCCAATACCCCTTTTTGAGCTGCTGACATTGTAGAACTGAAACTTAACCCTTCTTTGATAAATTCGACTCCTACTTGCTTAGCTGTTAGTTGTTCTACAATCGCTACAGCGTCACCAGCTCCAGAGCGACATACACGGTCTAATGAGTGAATGTAAAGCTTATCATCTTTCCTTAGGTAATTAAGGCACTCAGACCATACAGGGCGGTCTATAGTAGATGCACTGCAATACTCTTCAAATACCTTATCTAATTGAATATCTACTAATTGACGATCAGTATTCTGGTCTGTTGTAGATACTCGCTTATAGCCTATCGTTGCCATTGTTCTATCTCATAAAGTCTTAGGATATAGAAGTTGTACTGTATCAAAAAGACAAAAGCAAGGTTTTGAGATAGGTTGGTGGTGGTATCTTAAAAAGTATACTTTTGAGATAGATCGGGTTCAGCCTTTCACAATAAAAAGTTTAGGCTTTAGTACATTCATTTTTCAGATGGCGTTTAATGATAAGTATAAGTTTCTTTACTAATTATATTTTTATTAAGAAACGTATACATGTTGAATCAACTCGACCGTTAAAGGTATGTAAGTCTGGCCACCAGTGAGCAATCACAAAAAGGGGGAAGTGCTTTTTTACCTTGCTACTTAGCTTGATGTTTGGGAGTTATGTGAATGAAAATTAAGAAGTGCTTGCGCTGTCAGAACGATAAACCGATTCAAGGTAACAAGAAGATTTGTGATGAATGTAGAAGCAATGAGTGGTTTGGGAGTAAAGCTGAGCGGTGGCTATACAGTCAGGTAGAGCGTGCTGGTATAGAAGTATTACCAGATACTACTGACGAGTTAGAAGAGGTTTTAGAATTACGCAAAGCCTGTCATAAAGCATGTGGTTATAAAAGTGACGGTTTGAATTGGAGTCAAGCATATACGTATAAACTTGGTCATCGTTTTCCTGCTAGTAAAGGAGGAAAGTTAGTAGCTGACAATCTGGTAATTATGCCAAGTTGGGTGAATCAGAAGATTGGAGATAATCACGGAGAAGGCTTGGAAGCTTTCAAAGTGGAAGGGAAAAATGTTCTTTCATATAGTGACTTTCGGTTATGGACAATGGAAAAGTATGAAATACCAAGATTAACTAGTTTTAAAGATACAACCCCGTCCGATTACGAATTTAGTAATAGTGGATTAAGTAGTGCCCGTGTTTTGTCTGATGAATTACAACGATTGAATCTCATTAAACCAGATCGTTCTAATCTTCTTAGTGAGCATGAAAACGAAGCACTAATTTTTTCTGGTATCTGTAATGGCGAGGAGGCATTTTGGCAACACTATGGTAATGGGGTTGTTGAATCCTTGCTCGATGAACGTAAGCGTCAAGACAAGATAATGTCCCAGTATGATATTCCAATGTTAGAGTTTGAACCGAATTGCGATATGAGCATTTCAGATTATGAATATGCCATTGAAGTAATGGACATGGCGCACGAAAGAGATACTAAAAGTGTTGAATCTGGAAATGGTAGGTTTTTCATGTCCTTAGATGGAGGGCACCCTAGCCACTTTGATTGGCGCTCTGGATATGTACGATTAGGGGTAGGGAGTGCAATGCATCGTGCTAGTTTCTATCAATTGGTTTTGGCAATGATGCATAAGGTGAATATGACTAGACGCGATATCAATTATGGGCTGATAGCTAACTTATTAAGGGGAGAGCTAGTGGAAATGAGAAAAGAAAAGGAAAGAGGAGAAGAACTTTATTTCGAAAATACTGAGTATATACACAATTAAGAGCTAGGAGATAGTGATGATGATAGACCTTTCTAGAAACTCCCTACCTTACCTATACAAGGGTGTTTGAGGAAATTATCCATTGATTATGGGGGATTGAAATTAAAGGCTCCAAGGGAGCTTTCACTCCCTATTAACACTAAGCTGGTTCGTTACCATTGCCATTACATCGTTGGCATTCTAGTGGTTCGTAATCGTCTTTCTTTACTATCCAGCTGGTAAGTGGGTTAGCCTTGCCGACCCCAGTACCTTTACAGGCGGTACATTCTTCAATTTCTTTATCCATATATTCACCTTATCTTTGTAAATGAGAAGGCACCGAAGTGCCTTATCCTAGTTAAGCGACCTTAGGAGCGTAATACTTAATTAACTGTTCATGTAGCTCGTTAACGTTAAGTGCTAGCAACTTGGGGGCAATGTGCTTCTGAGCATTTAGAAAGTTGATTGCTCGGTTGTGCTTGAGCAGTTCTTCGCCAGCACAGACAACTAAGTATTCTTGGTGCTCTGAATTTGCAGCATCCATTGCTGTATAGGCTAGTTTCTCGATAGCAGTACCATGTGACTCTTGATACTTAGCGGCAATCTGCACGGTTCCATGAGGTGTATGTAAAACAAAGTGTGCATAGTCATTTTTCTCAGGAAGTAGGGTGCTAGGGTATCGAACATTGCTTTCAAAGGTGTTTGGCTGACCGGATGAGCTTTGTTTGAATCCTACTTTTTCTAGACAAGTGTTGATGTCGTGTAAAAGATGTTTTCTAGACATACATGGCTCCTATCGTGACTTGTTAGATTGAGCAAGAACTGACGCAGCTAGAGATTTTGTCTCTTCGCTGTACTTGGGACTTTGTAGTGCTTTAGACGCCTTACTTTCCATATCTGCACTTGTTTGCCTAGATGTGGATGATTGAGAAAGAGCCGATCCAGCAAATGCTTTAGCAATAGCTGAAGAGTTAGGATTATTAAGTGTCTGAGCAGCCAGTGAAGCTACTTCGCTTGAGGTTTGCTTTTTATTTTTGGACATAATCATGCTTCCATTATTGGTAAATATTATTTTCAGTTCACCAGTTGGATGCTATGCTAAAGTTCTGAAGTCTAGATGAGCATCCTACTTGGTAGGTAATTGTCTTAAGTGACCCCTGACAATCGTTAGGGGTTTTCTTTATCTACTGTCTATCAATTTCTCTCCTTATTAGTATCTGCTGCCTATGATATAAAACACAACATGTAGTGTCTGTTTGTTCTAAAACAACAAGATAGTGCTATGTCTAATGGTTTTCAAGGCAAAGATTTTTGATGCGCTGTGGATAACTAGCAATTTTTAAATAAACGGTAAGTACTTGCTAACTGTAGGGATTAATAGGACTGGGAGTGCTGGGATAATATACAGTGCAAATGGTTTAATTCTGTCCGATTTAAAAAATATATTGCTTGATCTTTGTTCAGTTTTGAGAGCTTAGAGTAGTGAGCCTGATTTCTTATGAAATTATCGATTTTGGTGCGTTTTAGGTTTTCTAAATGCCAAATAGTAATCTAAGGTGATGGAGTAATTTAAGGAGGTTAAGCGTACCTATAGAGAGGATTTTTCGGTTAGTTTTACAATGGGAGTAGGCTACTGGTTGAAATGTGTGGGCTTACTAACAACTACAACACCGTTTACTTCCAGTACGAGTTCTAGAAGCGGCATTTTTAGATACGATTTCTAATCACCGTTTTTATACAGACGACTTGCATTTGACCTTGCTTTCATAGCCTTCGCTAGTGTTAGCTTAAAGAATCAGCCTGATCGCAAAAGGTTTTCCCTTTGTTGTCAGGCTTTTTTGTTTGAGACTTGTGGTACAATCGCGCGAGTTTAATAAGTACAAGAATAGGACACGCTTTGACTTCGTCTCCGGAAAAAGCAGACAACAACAAGAATGCAGCACAGCCAAGTTCTCCACAGAACGAAGCGAAATCGAATAAGCCTGCATCGAACCGACCTGCTAAGCAATTAAAAGCTAAACAGCCAAAAGCTAATCAATCAAAAGCTAAACCTGCCGATCATTCAGCAGCAGCCAATACAAAAGCATCTCAAAATAGCCCAGCCTCTCTTCGTAAAGCGCTCAACGAATGTATGATGCGCGATCGCTTCCGTCTGAGTAAGCGAATTGCTGGTGCGAGTAGAATTAAAAACGAACAATCTAAGAACGTTGTCTTCGATGAGATAGCGTTAGATATTGCCAAGTCAATGATGACGGCAAATCAGCGAGCCTCGCACAAACCAACCATCGAATACCCAGAGATTCTCCCTGTTAGCCAAAAGCGCGATGATATTGCGAAAGCCATTTCTGAAAACCAAGTGGTTATCGTGGCGGGTGAAACGGGCTCGGGTAAAACCACTCAGTTACCAAAGATTTGTTCTGAGCTTGGCCGTGGCCGCTTTGGCTTAATTGGTCACACTCAGCCTCGTCGTCTTGCGGCTCGTTCAGTTGCAAATCGTATCGCGGAAGAGATGGAAACACAGCTGGGTGATTTTGTTGGTTATAAGGTTCGTTTTAACGACCAAATTTCTGATAACACGCAAATCAAATTGATGACCGACGGTATTCTACTGGCGGAAATTCAGCATGACCGTTTCTTAAGCCAATACGACACCATCATCATCGATGAAGCTCACGAACGTAGTCTGAATATTGACTTCATCATGGGTTATTTGAGAGAGCTTCTGCCAAAGCGTCCTGACCTTAAAGTCATCATTACATCGGCGACCATCGATCCAGAGCGTTTCTCGAAGCACTTTAACAATGCACCGATCATTGAAGTATCAGGTCGAACGTACCCTGTAGATACCCGTTACCGCCCATTAGGTGGTGATGAAAGTGATTCAGATCGTGACCAAATCGAAGGCATCTTTGAAGCGGTGGATGAGCTTTGTGATGAAGGGCAAGGCGATATCTTGATCTTCATGAACGGTGAGCGTGAAATTCGTGATACTGCCGATTCATTAAGTAAACGTAACCTGCGTGATACTGAGATTGTTCCGCTTTACGCGCGTCTTTCTGCGGGCGAACAGAACCGAATCTTCCAGTCTCATACTGGTCGACGCATCGTTCTGGCGACCAACGTGGCTGAAACCTCATTAACCGTTCCTGGCATCAAGTATGTAATCGACCCGGGTACGGCGCGTATTAGCCGTTACAGCTACCGTACTAAAGTACAACGCCTACCGATTGAGCCTGTATCTCAAGCGAGTGCGAACCAGCGTAAAGGTCGTTGTGGTCGTGTTGCGGAAGGTATCTGTATTCGTCTGTACTCTGAGGAAGATTTCGAATCACGCCCAGAGTTTACTGACCCTGAAATCCTTCGTACTAACCTAGCATCCGTTATCCTTCAGATGACAGCGCTAGGCCTAGGCGACATTCAAGCATTCCCATTTGTTGAAGCGCCAGATAAGCGCAACATTCAAGATGGTGTAAGACTGCTTGAAGAGCTTGGTGCGATCGCAACAGCTGAACCCGCTGCAAACAAAAACAAGAATCAAGGCGACGATAAGAAGAAGCTAACGGCAATTGGTCGCAAGCTCGCTAAGCTGCCGATTGATCCACGTCTAGCGCGTATGGTGATTGAAGCGCCAAGCAACCGCTGTCTGCACGAAGTAATGGTAATTGCTTCTGCATTGTCGATTCAAGATCCGCGTGAGCGTCCGTCAGACAAGCAACAATCGTCTGACGATAAGCACAAGCGCTTCTTCGACAAAGAGTCTGACTTCATCACGTTTGTGAACCTATGGGATTACGTTAAGCAGCAACAAAAAGAGTTGTCGAGTAACCAGTTCCGCAAACAGTGTAAGCAAGATTACCTGAACTATTTACGTATCCGTGAATGGCAAGATGTGTACTTCCAAATTCACCAAGCAATGCGTGAATTGGATACCAAATTGAATACAGAACCGGGTAGCTACGATGGCATTCACATGTCTCTGCTATCAGGCCTGCTTTCGCACATAGGTATGAAAGACCAAGAGAAGAATGAATATCAAGGTGCTCGTAATGCGCGCTTCCATATCTTCCCTGCGTCTGGCCTATTTAAGAAACAGCCTAAGTGGATCATGTCTGCTGAGCTGGTAGAAACCTCAAAACTTTGGGGGCGTGTTATCGCCAAGATTCAGCCTGAATGGATTGAACCACTAGCGAAACACCTGATTAAGCGCAGCTACAGCGAACCTCATTGGTCGAAGAAGCAAGCGGCCGTAATGGCACACGAAAAAGTGATGCTTTACGGAATCCCAATCATCCCGAAACGTTTAGTGAACTACGGAGCGATTGATGCCACCGTCAGTCGTGAGTTGTTCGTGCGCAGCGCATTGGTTGAAGGTGAGTGGGAAACCAAACACGCCTTCTTCAAACAGAACCGTAAGCTACTGCAAGAAGTCGAAGAGCTAGAACATAAATCGCGTCGTCGTGACATCTTGATCGACGATGATGAACTGTTCGACTTCTATGACCAACGTGTTGGCGAAGAAGCGGTTTCAGGCCGTCACTTTGATACATGGTGGAAGAAGACCAGCCAGAAAACACCAGAGCTGCTTAACTTCGAAAAGTCGATGCTGTTCCGCGGTGATGCAAGCCATGTTACTGATCTGGATTACCCGAACTTCTGGCATCAAAACGGTATCAAGTTGAAGCTGAGCTACCAATTTGAGCCGGGCGACGACAACGATGGTGTAACGGTACACATTCCGCTGCCTATCTTGAACCAAATCGACCAGAACGGTTTTGATTGGCAGATCCCTGGCCTACGTCAGGAACTGGTGATTAGCCTAATCAAGTCACTACCTAAAACGCTACGCCGTAACTTTGTGCCTGCGCCAAACTACGCGGATGCGTTCTTGGCTCGTGTGACACCGTTAGAAGCGCCGTTGTTGGATTCTCTTGAGAAAGAGCTGCGCCGTATGACAGGTGTGGAAGTAGTACGTGATGACTGGAAGTTAGACCAGATACCAGAGCACTTAAAGGTAACATTCCGCGCTGTAGATCATCGCAAGCGTAAGCTGAAAGAACAGAAAGATCTGCATGAGCTGAAAGAAAGCCTGAAAGACAAGGTTCAAGAAACGCTTTCTAAAGTGGCAGACGATGACATCGAACAGCAAAACCTGCATACGTGGAGCTTTGGTGAGTTACCAAAAGTCTACCAACAGAAACGTGGCGGCTACGATGTTAAAGCCTTCCCAGCGCTGGTGGATACTAAAGACAGCGTAGAGATCAAACTGTTCGAAACCGAGCAAGAGCAGATCTCGGCAATGAAATCGGGTCAGCGTCGTTTAATCCTGTTGAACGTGCCATCGCCGATCAAATACTTGCACTCGAATTTACCGAACAAATCTAAGCTTGGTTTGTACTTCAACCCATACGGACAGGTTCTCGATTTGATCGATGACTGTATCGCTTGTGGTATTGATAAGCTGATTGAAGAAAAGGGCGGTTTGGTTTGGGAGCCAGAGCAGTTTGAAGCACTGAAAGAACACGTACGTGCAGAGTTGGGCGACAGCGTAGTTGAGATTGCTCAACAGGTTGAAACCATCCTAACTACCGCATTCAGCATCAGTAAGAAGCTGAAAGGGCGTGTTGACCTTTCAATGGCATTTGCGCTTTCAGACATCAAAGCTCAGGTAGAAGGTTTGATTTTTAAGGGGTTTGCCACAGAATGCGGGTGGAAACGTCTGCCGGATATTCTACGCTATATGAAAGCCATTGAGCGTCGTATGGAAAAACTGCCGATTGACCCGAACAAAGATCGTCTTCATATGATCAAAGTTGAGTCAGTAATGAACGATTACAAAGAGCTGCTTAATAAGATTCCAAAAGGGATCGCGGTTCCAGAAAATGTAAAAGAGGTGCGTTGGATGATAGAAGAGCTTCGTGTAAGCTTCTTCGCACAGCAGCTCGGTACGCCTTACCCAGTTTCAGATAAGCGTGTTAAAAACGCTATTGATGCTTGCTAAAGGAATAAAGCTAGACGCAATGGCAAGGTTTGGGTATAAATCTTGCTTATTGCTATACTAATTAAATAGTTACTACAAAAAGGGCGACTTGGTGGCAATTTATTACCACGCAAGGCCTGCCACTAGGACGAAAAGGTCGAATATGAAAAAAACGTTATTGGCACTAGCACTGCTAGGTGCATCTTCAACAGCAATGGCTGATTCTTGGTTATACGGTGGTGTTATGGGCGGTCAAAGCTCATTCGCTGGTGAAGATGAAAATGCGGTGGGCATCCACGTAGGTACAGGCATCCTGCCACTAATCGGCGTTGAAGCGGGTTACTGGGATCTAGGTTCTTTCGACAACGTTAGCTACGGTAACCGTGCTAAACAAGGTGTTGACGTAAGCACAGCTTACCTAGCGATCAAACCAAGCATCGACTTCGGTCCTCTACACGTATACGCGAAAGGTGGTCTTCACTCATACGAAGTGAAAGGCGATAACTTTAAGCAAGACGATGTAGACGTAATGTTTGCAGTTGGCGCTGAATACTTCATCTTCGGTCCACTATCTGTAGGCGCTAGCTACCAAAACTTCAAAATGAAAGATGACGACGCAGGCGTTTTCTCTCTAAACGCAACTATCCACTTACTGTAATCAATCAGTAAGGCGATCGTAAATAACGGTCGGATAGTCGTTAAAGAGTTCGTTAGAATTCATAAAAAATGCCAGCTTGATAGCTGGCATTTTTGTATCTGTAGAATAGTAATGTCGTTGACTTAATCGGTATAAGTTAAGCGAGCAGCGCTATTTTTTGCTGTTTAGAATCTTCTGGATTCTTGGGTTAATCGCTTTGCCGTGTTGGCTTTCATACTCTTCACGTTTCAAGTCGTTTAGGTTCTTCACTGAGTTAGCAGCAAGAAGGAACTGCGGCAATTCTGTTTCCAGCATGCCTTTCTCATCTAAACGCTTTGCTTCCAAATAGTATTTCTTAAACAGGCCATCGAGCTTGTTTTCAGCCGTACGCTTCAAGTCGTACAGTTTGTTTTGGATTAACCACTTCTCAATCTTGTTCACAGCAGTGCGCGACAACACACGAATGCGGCTATCCAACAGCTCTTCTTCTGTTAGTGAATCCTTCAGGATCCAAAGCTCGCCCATTTGCGGCGGCCAACTGTTGCCAAGTTGAATACGTTCATGACAGTGCATTAGTACGCGGTTAAGGCCGTCTGAGTCGACAGAGTGGGCAAACTCAAGAAACTTACCGCTCGGTTCACTGCCGTATTGGTATTCCCACTGAGTTTCGTACACGCTCAGGAAAGAACCGAACACATGGATACACCAATCGGTCAGCTCTAATTCTGCTGGATCTTGATCAACAACTGGCACTTGCTGAGACGCACCAGAGCTAACAGCTTGTTGAGCCGCTACATTTACTTCGGTACTTTGCGCTTCAATAACGTCAGGTACTACTGAACCTTTAGGCAGAACGGTAGCGTCAGGTACAACAGGTGAAGCTGGCTCAGAAGGTTGGCTTTTTGCCTTTTTGAATGAGCTGCTGCCTGAAGCGTTCAGATGGGCTAAGCTTTTGTCGATACCCATTTCCTTGAGCTTGTCCTGCATTTCCTGAATATTGAGAGGTCTTCTGCTGTTGTTGTCTTTCATTTTGCTTCTCGTTAACTAACCAGTACTGCAACTTAGATTCGATGCGCGATATTGGCATTAGTTCATTGGCTTTGGCTTTATACCAGAGGACAAATTTCTTCCATATTAAACTATGGTCACCAGCAAGGCCGGAGAATTTAAACGCACGTTCCGCCCATGTTGGAATGTTCTCTTCATCCAAATCATGAGTTGAAACGGTATTGCTGGTCATTGAGCCTCGGCTTTGTGGGCGAGGGGCATGCTGCATGTTTTGCATCGGTGCCGGAGCAGGCTGAAACTTAGGTGCAGGTGCAGGTGCAGGTGCAGGTGCAGTAGAGTAGACCGGAATACTATTGGTCGGTTGAGTCTCAGCGTGAACCGCAGCTTGCTCTTGCTCAATGAGCATTTTGAAAATGTGAATCTCTTTCTTATCTCGATAATCTACTTTTACCTTATCGAGAAAACCTTGGTCGACTAAACACTTAAGGCAGTCGGCTAAACCAAACGTAGAGAGAGCACAAAGTTGACCTGCTGATTGTAGGCACACATTGGTGTAGCCGAATTCGTCAGCACCGTCTGCAAGCATCAATAAAACCAGCTTTTCTGCTGGGCTTGAAGTATTCACTTGCCAAGCTAAATAAGAATATTTGGCGCTCAATATCGTGTTCTCAAAAAAGGTAAGTCGTTGTCACTATTGTAAGTCACCCCTTACCGAATTTATAGCAACTTAACAGAAAACGGCATTAGTAAGCCAAATATTGACCATAAGGAGAGGTCTGACCCAGAAAGTAAGCCTACACCCATTCATTCTTGTGGTTTTCGTTAGGACTCATTGGGTATGAGTACGCATAGCGGCTTGATGTGACGGCACACTTTGTTAGGTTAAGAATGACCAATTCGTTTTCGCATTCTGTTCGTCAAAATCAAATCTTCTCTTAAGGTCGGCTATTGACGATTTTCTTATCTATTTTCCATTCATCTCTGCTTATATTCACAAATGATATTAAATTTATAAAACACCTTGATGTGATCAATATTTGCGCTATTATGACGATAAGTCAGAAATGACGAAGCGTCACAAAATGGTTAACTACATGAATTTACCATTCGTGTTAATATATTGAATAGGAGTGTTTTAAATACTGGCGAAGCTTAGATAACGGCTAAGCTCATATACGGACTGAAAAATTATGTTTGGCTTTAGTTGTAAAGGCGATAAACAAGGTATCTTTGGTTGCAAAGGCGTGTTGTCTAAAAAGCAGCAGTCTATCGCAGACCGAGAAGTAGAATTGATGTTGTTAGCAAAAGATCTGGTTCGAGAACAAGGGTTCGGAAACCTCACGATGGATAAGCTGACGGCCGCGAGCTGCTATTCTAAAGGTACGATATACAATCACTTTTGCAGCAAAGAAGATGTGGTTTTGGCTTTGTGTATTCATTCTTTAAAGGCCGAGGCATTGATGTTTGCTCGCTCTGGAGAGTTTGAAGGCAACACACGTGAAAAGATCGTCGCACTGCACGTTGCTTACCGAATCTATGCTCGCATGGAACCGGTATTATCAACCTGTGCGATCATGGCGAAAAGCCCGTGGGTACTAGAGAAAGCGTCTAGTGCACGTGTAACCGAGATGAACGAACTGGAAGAATTGGTGATTGAACAAGCTGATTCTATGGTTAACCAAGCAGTAGAAGCGGGTGACCTAAAGTTCTCTTCTGGTGTGGGTTCAGATGCCATCGTGTTTGCAAACTGGTCAATCGCATTTGGTTCAAATGCCTTGTCACAGAACGCATCAAACAGTCATTGTATCAAGCGGTTACAAGACCCGTATTCAGTATTACATAACGCGAACATGCTTTTAGACGGCCTAAATTGGCAACCCCTTTCTAGCGATTGGGATTACCGCAAAACTTGGCGTCGTGTAGAACAAGAACTGTTCAGTGAAGAAATCACCTACTTAGAATCAGTAGGTCGATAAGCTTCCATTAAACCCACTCATGTGGGTTTATTAATAACCATTTATGACGATTCGTCATAAACTTAAGTTTAGCCTAACGTGGTTTTGGTTTTCTTGAGTGTATGACTAAGAATTGTGTCTTTTGTCAGCTTCGGCTGGCTTTTTAAGACACAACTATGACGAATCGTCACAAATGGAGACTGTGATGGAACATGACAGCCAGAAGCCCAATTTAGCTAATAGCTCTGATTCAATGAGTAACCCTGATTCAACTAGTAACCTTGATTCAACTAAAAAAACCGATTTAGACAGTCAATCGTCCAACTCAGGTCAACAGGCTCATAATCTAGATAACAGTTGGCACTCAATACCGACCAAGCGTTCGTTTATCGTTTTGCTGGTGGTTTTTTCAATCATCATGCTTTCTGCTTTTGGTGCGAAGAACCTCTACTTTAGAGGGGACTACAACATCTTCTTCGAAGGCACCAACAAACAGTTGATGGCGTTCGACGAAATCCAAACCACCTTTGCGAAAACCGACAACCTCGCGATTGTCGTCGCACCTGAAGATGGCAATGTCTTCACCCCAGAAACCCTTACCTTAATTCAAAACCTCACGGTCGATGCGTGGCAGATCCCGTACTCAAGCCGTGTCGATTCCCTTGCCAATTATCAGCATACCGAAGCCGTTGAAGATGACTTGTTAGTTGAAGACTTGTTGTACGAAGAATACGAGCACACACAAGAACGAATCGCCAAAGTAAAACAGATCGCCCTCAACGAACCTCTGCTTAAAAACGCACTAGTGTCAGCCTCTGGTGACGTGACCATTGTTAACGTCACCGTGCAATTGCCTGAAGTGGATAAAACTGCCGAAGTGCAAGAAGTGATCGCGGCTATCAATACTATGATCGCCAAGTACCAAGCCGATTACCCGAGCGTCGAATTCCATAAAGCGGGCATCATTGCCATGAACAACGCCTTTATGATGTCGGCTCAAGAAGACAGCTCAACGCTTGTGCCGTTAATGCTGCTGGTGGTATTGGTGTTCCTGACCTTTATGTTGCGCTCGTTCTTTAGCGTGGTGGCTACCTTAGTTGTGATTATCTCTTCGATTGTCGCGACCATGGGGTTGTCTGGGTGGGCAGGGATGTTCCTCAGCACCGCAACGGTTAATGTTCCAACCTTGGTATTAACGCTTGCCGTTGCCGATTGTGTTCACGTGATTGTGACCATGAGACAAGCGATGCAGCGCGGCATGGAGAAAGCACAAGCCATTCAATACAGCATTAAGCTTAATGCGATGCCGATCTTAATTACTTCGGTGACCACCGCGATTGGCTTCTTGATGATGAACATGTCGGATTCTCCAGTATTGCGCGACTTCGGTAACTTGTCGGCATTAGGCGTGATGATTGCGTGTTTCCTCTCTGTGACCATGCTTCCTGCGCTGTTAAAACTGTTGCCAGTTAAGAGCTTGCCAGCAAATCCGTTAGCGGCAGATAAAGTGACCTTCATGGATAAGCTCGGTGACTTTGTGGTGACCAACCGCAAAGCACTGCTGCCTATTTCTACTCTAGTAATCGTTGGTGCTGCGGCGTTAATTCCGTTGAACAAAGTGAATGATGAATCGGTGAAGTATTTCGATACCTCAAGCGAATTCAGACAGGCTGCAGACTTCATGGAAGAGACCGTAAGCGGCATGACCACCATCAGCATTGCGGTCAAAACTAACGAATCTCAAGCGATTGCTGATCCTGTGTTCTTGCAAGCGATTGGTGACTTTACCGATTGGCTACGCGTACAACCAGAAACCGACCATGTGGCCACGCTTTCCGATGTCTACATGCGTTTGAATAAGAACATGCACGGTGACGATGACAGTTACTACCAACTGCCACTTAACCGTGAACTTGCCGCGCAATACCTACTGCTTTACGAGATGTCTCTGCCGTATGGCTTGGACTTGAATAACCAGATCAACGTCGATAAATCATCGATCAAAATGGTACTCACCGTCGATAACCTCGGCAGTGTGGAATTGGTGGAATTCGAAGAGCGTATTTACTCGTGGTTTGCAGCTAATGCATCTCAGTATGAAGTAGTCGCGTCGAGCCCATCGTTGATGTTTGCTCACATTGGCGAGACCAACATGGCGAGTATGCTCTCGACTCTGCCTATCACCTTAGTGCTTATCTCTGGCCTGATGATCTTCGCATTACGCTCGGTTCGCTTGGGTGTGATCAGCCTAGTGCCAAACATTGCCCCTGCGATTATTGGCTTTGGTTTATGGGCGTTGATCTCAGGTGAAATCAACTTGGGTTTGTCGGTCGTGGTCACGCTCACACTGGGTATCGTGGTTGATGATGCAGTGCACTTCTTGAGTAAATACCAACGCGCCAGAATGGAAGGGAAATCAGCAGAGGAAGCCGTTCGTTACGCGTTCCACACAGTTGGCCGCGCATTGTGGATCACCACCGTTGTACTTGTGGCTGGTTTCTCTGTACTAGCGATGTCGAGCTTCAGACTCAATTCCGACATGGGCTTACTCAGCGCGATTGTGATTTTCATTGCGCTGGTGGTCGACTTCATCTTGCTACCAAGCTTACTGATGATCTTCGACAAACAGACTCACTACGAACCAAAGTCATCCGCTAAAGCTCAATCCACCCCGTCTAACCCAGCAGGCGAACTGACTACTTCGACCAAATAAGGAATCGTCAGTCTACTGCGGTGGGCTGACTCAAGGAGAAATTTATGAAAATCGTTAAACAAACTCTCGTTACGACACTATTTGCTTTCAGTTCATTAACCGTGGGTGCGGTATTAGCTTTCCCAGCGTTAGCAGACCCTGCGAAAGGCTTAGAAATTGCCGAGCAACGCAAAGCGGTCGATGTCGGGTGGGGCGATTCTGTCGCGACCATGGAAATGCTACTTCGCAACAAACAGGGTGAAAGCAGCACACGCCTAATGCGATTGAAATCATTAGAAGTCGATGACGATGGCGACAAAGGCTTGACCATTTTTGATGAGCCGCGCGATGTAAAAGGCACGGCTTTCCTAAACCATTCACACATCACCAATTCCGATGACCAATGGTTGTATCTGCCTGCATTGAAACGTGTAAAACGCATCTCTTCACGCAACAAATCTGGCCCGTTTATGGGCAGTGAATTTGCTTACGAAGATTTGAGCTCGTTCGAGTTAGGAAAGTACACCTTCAACTACATTGAAGACGCCAAAATTGAAGGTGTCGATACCTTTGTTTTAGAGCAAGTTCCGACCGATAAAAACTCCGGCTACACCATGCAAAAAGTATGGCTAGACCAACAATACTACCGCCCAATTCAGGTTGAGTTTTACGACCGTAAAGGCGCATTGCTGAAAACCTTGTCGTTCCAAGACTACAAACAGTACCTAAACCAATACTGGCGCGCTCACACCATGGCGATGCAAAACCATCAAACAGGGAAGAGCACCGTATTAACCACAACAGATTTGGCGTTCCAGACGGGCCTTAAAGACAAGGACTTCCAAAAAAACACACTGAAACGTGTTAAGTAAGGCAAGAATATGAAAAGGATTGTGGCAACAGGAACCCAGTTATCCTTAACCTTGGCAGCGACAGTCGGGCTTATGCAGGTGTCGTTGCCATGTGTAGCAGCCGGCTTTAGTCCGGAGCTCGCAGGGCAGGTTAACCTTGAACACAGGCAGTTCTTTAGTGACGGCTTGCAAGGGCAAGATAAAGGACAAAGCTCGCTGGTATTACAGCCAGAGTTTTACTGGGAACAAGAAGAGGGCAATGGCAGCTTTACCTTCACCCCGTTTTATCGCCTAGACAGTGAAGACGATGAGCGAACTCATGGAGATATTCGAGAAGCCCTATACCTAACCTATTGGGATGATTACGAACTGCGAGCCGGTGTCGGCAAAGTGTTTTGGGGCGTAACCGAATCGGCGCACTTGGTGGATGTGGTAAACCAAACCGATGCCATTGAATCGGTCGATGGCGAGTCTAAGTTAGGTCAGCCAATGGTGCACTTCACCTCGATAAAAGACTGGGGAACCATCGATGCCATGTTACTGCCGTATTTTCGTGAACGTACCTTTGCGGGCGAAGACGGACGATTAAGGCCAACGGTACCCGTTTCGGATGATGCGCTTTACGAATCTTCGAGAGAGGAAAAACACGTTGATGTGGCACTACGCTATAGCCAAATGTACGGCGATTGGGACGTCGGTTTAAGTTATTTAGGTGGCACAAACCGCGACCCTTATTACCGTGTGGAAGGCAATAAGCTCAAGCCATACTACGCACAAATGCAGCACTTTGGATTGGATGTGCAAGGCATTATTGGTGATTGGTTATGGAAGCTGGAAAGCATTTATCGCGACAGTTACGACAACCACACAGGCGTAGCAACAGGCTTTGAATACACTTGGGTTGGTGCGCTTGAATCATACTGGGACATCGGCTTCATTGCAGAATATCTGTATGACAGCCGGGGTAATAACGCCCAAACCATCGGTCAAAACGATGTGTTCCTTGGAGCACGTTTCGCCTTGAACGACGAAGACGGCACCGAAGTGCTCACAGGCATCACTCAAGATTTAGATAACAGCGATGTCTACAGTGCAAAGCTCGAAGCTTCAAGTCGCATCAATAACAACTTCAAGTGGCGATTGAATGCTTGGTTGTTTGAGAACGAAACCCCAGAGGACTTGCTGTTCTTTGCTCGCAAGGATGATTTTGTCGAGGTGGCGTTGGAATATTACTTTTAGTTTTATAAAGAGTTAGCATCTCCAACAACTTAGTCTTTACAAAAAATAAGCATTTCCAACAAGTTAATGTTGGTTTCGTGAGGCGTCCTCGTTAAGGGGCGTCTCAAATTTAAGATGACTCATATTTAGAATGTTCAAAGTCGCCTTTTTATAAAACGGATCAAACAATCGAATAGGCCCACAGGTAAAATGGTTATATTTTTCGAATATCTATAGCCTCCGAATATGCATGTAAATTGTGCTGGCGGTATCGACCCTAAGGGATTTATGAACTCATTTAACTGGGATAAAAACTTTGAGACAGGCATTGGTGTTGTCGATGAACAGCATCAATACCTTGTCGGTTTTATCAACCATTACGGAAACCTGTTGTCGGAGAATACGATCTCTATCGACGACATGAGCGCTGCTTTACTTGATCTCACACGTTATGCCGAATTTCATTTTAAAGAAGAAGAATCTTTGATGAGAGAGCGTGGCGTTTATGATTTACACATTGAAGAACACATCAAAGTGCATCGTGTGTTTATGCAAGACATCTACAGCATGCAAGCCTTCATCTTGGAAGAAGATCAAGCGTCAGCACGTCAGTTACTGGACTTCCTCATCCATTGGCTTGCTTATCACATCCTTGGCATCGACCAAAACATGGCGCGACAAGTAGCCGCGATAGAAGAGGGCGCAACGCCTCAACAAGCCTTTGAAGCAGAAGAAAAGCAGCAAGACTCTTCAACCATCCCTTTGCTAGCAGCGCTTAAAGGCTTATTCGAACAAGTCTCTGAACGAAACAAACAGTTGCTACGCTTCAATCAAGTACTCGAAGACAAAGTCGAGGAACGTACCGCAGAATTGAAACGAGCGAACAAGAAGCTCGAAGAACTCTCGTTAACTGATTCACTCACTAAATTACCTAACCGTCGTTGCGCTTTTAAACAGTTAGCTTTGCATTGGCAAGAATCGAAAGAATTTGGCATGCCTTTGGTGTGCATTATGATCGATGCCGACCACTTCAAGCGGATTAATGACACATGCGGACATGATGCTGGTGACTTGGTGTTAAAAACCCTTGCGAACGAGCTGAAAAACAGGTTTCGCAACGATGATATTGTGTGTCGATTAGGGGGCGATGAATTCTTGGTGATTTGCCCAGATACCGATCTTAATGGGGGCATGCACATCGCAGAAACGACTCGACAGAAAGTGTCTGAATTAGAGGTCGAAACTGGCAACCAAGCTTGGATTGGTAGCATCAGTGTCGGTGTGGCTGAAATGACCCAAGAATTCGAAACCATGAATGAATTGATTAAAGCGGCTGACGAGTCGGTTTATTTAGCGAAAGATGCCGGTAAGAACAGCGTTTGTTCTATTCAGATCTAGCGTTCAGGTCATTTCCAAATTAAGAAGTGGAACCTGTAATTGTTCCACTTCTTCCTACTCCTCATTAATATCCTGTTAAATTTGCCGTGTTTTTAGTCAATAACTTGTTCTTTTAGCGATTCAATTTGGCATTGGATGCGTGTTTGATTACTATGTGTAGCTATCTAAAAAAACTAATCATCCGATACGGACACTACCAACTGGTAGATGAGGAAATGATGCAACATCTAGAAGAGATCATTGCTAATGCAACGACTGCTATTGATACAGCAGATTCGTTAGTCGCACTTGATGAAGTGCGAGTTCAGTATTTAGGTAAGAAGGGTGAACTAACTCTTCAACTACAAAGCCTAGGTAAACTTCCACCTGAAGAGCGTCGCACTGCTGGTCAAGAGATCAACAAAGCGAAAGGTGCTGTTCAACAAGCGATCGCAGCTCGCAAAGACGCACTACAACGTGCAGAGCTTGAAGCGAAACTAGCTGAAGAAACTATCGATGTGAGCCTACCAGGTCGTCGCATTGAGAACGGTGGTCTTCACCCAGTTACTCGCACAGTTGAGCGTATCGAACAGTTCTTTGGTGAGCTTGGCTTTAGCACTGAGTCTGGCCCTGAGATCGAAGATGCATTCCACAACTTTGATGCACTAAACATCGCAGACGATCACCCAGCTCGTACTGATCACGATACTTTCTTCTTCAACCCTGATCTAATGTTACGTACGCACACTTCTGGTGTTCAAATCCGTACGATGGAAAACGGCAAACCGCCATTCCGCTTCATTGCTCCGGGTCGTGTTTACCGTAACGACTACGATCAAACTCACACGCCAATGTTCCACCAAGTGGAAGGTATGTTAGTTGATGAGAACGTAAACTTCGCACAACTTAAAGGCATTCTTAACGATTTCCTTTGTAACTTCTTTGAAGAAGAAGTTGAAGTGCGTTTCCGTCCTTCATTCTTCCCGTTCACAGAGCCTTCAGCTGAAGTTGACGTGAAACGTAAAGATGGCAAATGGCTAGAAGTTCTAGGCTGTGGCATGGTTCACCCTAACGTACTTCGCTCTGTTGGCATCGACCCTGAGAAATACTCTGGTTTTGCATTCGGTATGGGTGTAGAGCGTCTAACGATGCTTCGTTACGGCGTAAATGACCTTCGTGCGTTCTTCGAGAACGACCTTCGTTTCCTTAAACAATTCAAGTAATCCGGGGCAGTCAAAACTATGAAATTCAGTGAATCTTGGCTACGCGAGTGGGTTAAACCTGCAATTAACAGCGAAGAGCTAGCTCACCAAATCACTATGGCTGGTTTGGAAGTTGACGATGTAGAACCTGTTGCTGGTGAATTCACCGGCGTTAAAGTAGGTAAAGTGGTTGAGTGCGGTCAGCACCCAGACGCAGACAAACTACAAGTAACTAAAATTGATATCGGCGAAGAAGAGCTTTTAGACATCGTATGTGGTGCATCTAACTGTCGTCTTGGCCTAACTGTAGCAGTAGCAACGGTTGGCGCAGTACTTCCTGGTGACTTCAAAATCAAGAAAGCAAAACTACGTGGCGTTCCATCGCACGGCATGCTTTGTTCTTTCTCTGAGCTAGGTATCGACGTAGAGTCTGACGGCATCCTTGAGCTGCCAGAAGGCACAACGCTAGGTATGGACGTACGTGAGCTTCTTGAGCTTAACGACGTAACTATCGACGTAGACCTAACAGCAAACCGCGCAGACTGCTTCAGCATCCGTGGCCTTGCTCGTGAAGTTGGCGTACTAAACCGCGCAGACGTTACAGAGCCAACAGTTGACGCTGTTGCAACAAGCATTGAAGACACAGTATCTGTTGAAATCAAAGCAACTGATGCTTGTCCACGTTACCTTGGCCGTGTGGTTAAGAACGTAAACGTGAAAGCGGAATCTCCAATCTGGATGCAAGAAAAACTGCGTCGTTGTGGTATCCGTTCAATCGACCCAGTTGTAGACATCACAAACTACGTGATGCTAGAGCAAGGCCAACCAATGCACGCATTTGATCTTGCTAAGATCGAAGGCGGTATCGTGGTTCGTCTAGCAGAGCAGGGCGAAAAGCTAACACTTCTAGATGGCAACGAAGCTGAACTAAACAGCAACACACTTGTTATCGCAGACCAAAACAAAGCACTAGCAATCGCTGGTATCTTTGGCGGTCAAGATTCTGGTGTGACTACTGAAACAACTGACGTACTTCTTGAAGCTGCATTCTTCGCACCGGATCACATCCGTGGTCGCGCACGTGCTTACGGCCTTCACACAGATTCTTCTCTACGTTTCGAACGTGGTGTTGATTCAACACTTCAAGCAGCAGCAATGGAGCGTGCAACACAGCTTCTAGTTGAAATCTGTGGTGGTGAAGTTGCGCCAGTAAACGGCAGCGAATCTGAAGCTGATCTTCCTAAAGCAAACGTAGTTGCTCTACGTCGCGCTAAGCTAGACAGCCTACTAGGTCACGAAATCCCATCTACAGACGTAGTGGAAATTCTTACTCGCCTAGGTTGTACTGTTTCTGTTGTAGAAGATACGGAGACGACTGAAGCTGGTTGGACGGCAACGTCTCCATCTTGGCGTTTTGATATCGCAATCGAGCAAGACCTAATTGAAGAAGTAGGTCGTATCTACGGTTACGATAACATTCCAAACCAAGCGCCTAAAGCGGCACTTAAAATGAATGACCACAAAGAAGCTAACCAACCGCTTAAGCGCGTTCGTGACCTTCTTGTAGACCGTGGCTACCACGAAGCAATCACATACAGCTTCGTAGAACCAGAACAGCAAAAACTTGTTGTACCTGGTGTTGAGCCGCTAATCCTGCCATTCCCAATCTCTGCGGACATGTCAGCAATGCGTCTTGGCCTAATCCAAGGTCTTCTAAACACCGTTGTTCACAACCAGAAGCGTCAACAGTCTCGCGTTCGTCTATTCGAATCAGGCCTACGTTTCATCCCTGAAGCAACGGCTGAAAACGGCATGCGCCAAGAAATGATGCTTGCGGGCGTTATCTCTGGTACTCGTGGCGAAGAGCACTGGGACATTGCAACTAACACTGTAGATTTCTTCGATCTTAAAGGTGACCTAGAAGCCGTTCTTGAGCTTTCTGCAAACGAAATCGCATACAGCTTCAAATCTGCTAAGCACCCAGCACTTCACCCAGGTCAAACTGCGGCTATCGTAGTAGACGGCAAAGAAGTGGGTATCATTGGTACTGTTCACCCAGAACTAGAGCGTAAGTTTGGTCTTAACGGCCGCACTATCGTATTCGAAATCGAATGGGCAGCTATCAACACTCGCGTGCTTCCAGAAGCAGTAGCCGTATCTAAGTTCCCTGCAAACCGTCGTGATATCGCCGTTGTTGTTGACGAAGCAGTCGCTTCTGGCGACATCGTTGAAGCGTGTATCGCTGCTGGTGGCGAATTCCTAACAGGCGCTAAACTGTTCGACGTATACGTTGGTCAAGGCGTTGAAGAAGGTAAGAAGAGCCTAGCTATCGCACTTAGCCTACAGTCTGTAGAGCGCACTCTTGAAGATGCAGACATCGCTGGTTCAGTAGATGCTATCGTAGCTTCAATCTCAGAGAAATTCGGCGCAGCACTTCGCGACTAATCTCTTCTGATAGATAGAAAAACCAAAGGCCTCGCATTGCGAGGCCTTTTTGTTTGCTGGAACTGGTGTTTAAGCAGACATGTTCTCAAGCGTGTTTTTTAGTTCAGATAAGTTAGCTTGAATACCAGCAAGCTCGTTTCTAAACAATTCATCAGCCTTATCATCTAGCTCGGAGTGCCATTTACTCGTAAATGGTCGTAAGCTTCTTTCTAAATACCCATTAACTAAGCTGTAATACTCTTTGCAGTTTGGACCATGTAGCTTTGAGATATCTCTATGGAGGTCAAACAAAGAAGCTAAACTAGATAATGCCGCTTTGGACTCGCCTCGTAATAGCTGGCGAGTAGCTACTCTAGTATCAAGTTCGACAAATAACTCCCAAGCTGCAGACCTGTCAGCTTGTGTGTATCGACTTTCATTTTTATAAGTGCGATTGAAATAATTGATATAAGCCATTATGCGTTCAGGAGCTCGATGATCAGAGCTTCTAAGCAGAGATTTAAACCGTTCATAGTGATCTGCGATTGGTTTTTCATCCGCCGTCTCATTAACTTCTTCTCGGTAGTACTCTTCGGCAAAGTGACTCTGACTAATTTTTTGGTCTTTTAGTTCCTTCTTCAGATAATCTGCGTTTTTCATATTACTTTCCCTAAAAACAAAGCTCTTTCCCTAAGTTCATCCCTATAAACAAGTCATTGTTCAACCTACATTAAGAATGCAAATTCAATGACAACAACAAATAGGATTTAGTCATGAGCAACAATCAAAACAACCATAAAGCAAACCAAGGAAATGAGAATAAAGGAACCTCTGGCCACAATGCTGCTTATCAAAAAGCACAAGATAATCGCGCAAACCAACGGAACCCAAACAATGTTCGATTTCAAGGAAAAAAATAGGAGGTACACTATGGATACATCAGATATGTCACAGGATGAATTAGACATATGGTCAGACATTAACAACCCAAATAATGACTCTGATATGGATGCTTGGTCGGATGCCCACAATCCAAATAATGATGACTATTTGGATGATGATTAGAAGCTAAAATATGAGAGTAGGTGAGTCGTTTTCACTTACTCTCATATCAAATAAATCAACCACGAACCCAACTAGATACCATGTTTAAATCCCAATCATAAACCTCCTGCTGGACAATTTTAGGAGCGCCTCCGAATGAATTAGGAACTTTCATGACAAGAATGTCAGATCCTTGTTTCAGCTTCCTAAATTCGTTTATTTCCCATTCGACCCAAAGCTTACTATGAGTATCATTTCCTAAAAGCACTAAGAGCTTATCTGACTCCTGAAGTCGTCTGCTTATTTCCTGACGTACGAGATATGATGCGGAATCGTGAGGTGGTCGTCGATTTACATGTCCTTCTTCGTTGTAAATGGGTTCTTGCAATGACTTGTCATTAAACCCCAAACCATGATTTCTGTTTAACCTTACAGATTTGATGTCGCTAACGTAGCGTTGGTCACTGTGGCTATAGCTAATAAATACCTTGGTCACAAACTACTCCTTTAATTGTCTGTTTAAATGTTAAAAAATTAATAGAATAAGGTTTAAATGCAAATATTTTATATATTGTATGCTTGTATTGTTTTTCCTTCTGAAACTAAAGTCTCAAATCCTTGTATTTATTAACTTTTAAGCCAAGGATAAACAGTTCGACCATACCTTGCACAAGACATTGAAGAAGGTAAGAAGAGCCTAGCTATCGCACTTAGCCTACAGTCTGTAGAGCGCACACTTGAAGATGCAGACATCGCTGGTTCAGTAGATGCTATCGTAGCTTCAATCTCAGAGAAATTCGGCGCAGCACTTCGCGACTAATCTCTTCTGAAAGATAGAAAACCAAAGGCCTCGCATTGCGAGGCCTTTTTTGTTTGTGTCCTAAGGGACTAGGGGGCTAACAATTAGTCTAACATTTCAGTATTAGTGATGGTGTAGAAGAGATTATCAGTGCTCTTTTTCGCGTTTAATAACTCAAATATCTACATAGATCAATCTAGCCTTTCGCAAATAAAACTATGACTAACATGTAGTTAGCTTCAGTGGTAGCATGTTATTACAACCAGTTGCACAGGCGCGCCCTCCATGAGTTTTCATTTAAATAATTTCCTCAAAAATCAAATTCTAGATGATAATTGTTCTTACCTATATTTATTGTCTCTGCTTAAAAAGCAGAAGGGCAAAAAGCTTACAAAAGCAATTTATTCAGAACTGGGTGACATAGAACAGTTAAGAAGAAGAGTTGGAAGGCAGGTCGAAAGGTATAGACGAATTGTGGACCAAAATATGACTTTAGCACGTGACAGCTCTAATTTAGTGCTGACACCGCTGAAGTCAATACAAGTTAAAAACTTTAGAGGTTTCTCTTCCCTTAACGACAATGATCAAGGGACATTAATCCCATTTAGTAAGGGTGTTAATGTCTTTTTTGCACCAAACGGTGGGGGAAAAACATCATTATGTGAGGCTATCGAATATAGCCTTACAGATAATGTAAAAGAAGCTGATCGCAGAAATACCCCGTTAAAAAACTATATAAAGAATGGCGGAACACCAAGCATTATCTGCGAGTTGGTCAATGGAGTCGTCCCTAAATCACCATTTTGGAATAGTTGTTTTATTGATAGGAACAGGCTTCAAGAATTCTCGCTATTGGGTTCAAAGGATACTAACGTTAAACAAGCAGATGTTCTTGCTACATTGTTTGAACTCGAAGAAATTGATGACATTGTAAATGGAATGGTTAAGCCAGCTTCATTTAAAGCTATTGAGTTTATTCGAAGCTCTGGTCAAGAGCGTTATGACGCGGTTAATCAAGAACTAGCTGCTAAAAGACGCTTGAGAAAAACAAAGATAGATGAAATCCAAGGCGAGCAACAGCTCTTAGCGGAACTGTTTGGGTTAGAAAAATATGATAGTGCTCATATAGTAGCAAGGAAAAACTACTTTGATCGGTTGAAGAAACATTTAGTGTTAAGTACTCAGAAATTTGAAGTTGTTGGTGAAGAGATCAAACTAGACTCCCTTATTAAATATATTGATTCAATTACTTGGCTAATTGAGTTATTAGAAAATAGAAGGAACTTGTTAGCAACTAATGCTAGCAAAGTTAACTACAAAGACTTGTATAAGGCTATTCAAAATTTCGGTGATATGTCTGATATTGAGAGTTGTCCAACTTGTGAAACACCCATAAAAGACGTTTACAAACATCCAAAGAAAGTTGTTGAAGACGAGTTACCGAAACTAGAGTTTTTAGATCGGGCATCGATAACCTGCACAAAGATCGAGCTTCAATTACAAGAACGTATAACAGTTTCCTCTGCCTATCTACAAACGTTCTTAAATCTTCATCGGGATACTTTATCGGAAAACTTGGTTCTCGCAATTGATAGTACTTTATCTTCAAACAAATCGGATTCAGCCGAGTATTTAATACAATTATCAGCATTGAACGAATTCTCGGCTGAGATAGAAACATTAAATGTTGAGATTAGAGCAAAAAATAAGAGAGTAGTAAATCAAGCTAAACGCCTCGAATCTCTGAATTCTGAAATTGATAAGATCGAAGAAAAGCTCAGCTCTGCTACAGTTTTTGAAACAAATATTGCCACGAAGTCTGTCAATCTATCGGAGGCACACGAAGAGATAATTCGCTTTCTAAGTCAAAGAAAAAATCAATTTAATCAGATTCTTAGTGATGAAAGGTTTAACGATTTTGCAAAACAACTAGAAGGTAGTTACAAGAAACTGTTTTCAGAACTTAATGAATACAAGCGAGGAGTAGAGGCTGAAAATATAAGTGGGATAGAACAATCAACGCTCAATTATTACAGTCAGATCAACAAGCATGACAACCCAAATGAAATTGTGTCGGAAGTTAAATTTCAGCAACTGGGTGGTACATATAGAATTATTCTTAAGATGCAAGATGGTCGTGAAGATGATGCATTTTGTGTGTTAAGTGAAGGACACTTGAGAGGCTTGGGACTTGCTTTACTGTTATCTGTAGCAAAGAAAAATTGTCATCCAATAATTATTTTTGATGATGTAGTCAATGCAATTGATACTGAACATCGGTCAAATATTATAGATATGTTTAGTGAAGATGATTATCTAAAACAGGTTCAAAGGATAATAACAACACATGACAGAATGTTTTGGGAAAAGATTTCCAACAAACATAAAAGAGCAACTGATGCTGATACATTTTCAAGTCAAATATTAAAATCGACACCAAAGGGGATAGTAATACAAAACTTTGGTGTAAGTTACTCTCAAAAGGTTAAAGAAGCGTTAGATGTGTACGATATTCGTCAGGCTTTAGTCTACTCGCGAATTTGGTTTGAAACTATGATCAATGAGTATTGTGTCAACAATCAAATTCAAATTACGACAACATTTTCTAGTAGACAGCTCAAAAAAGATAATTGGTTGGAAATTAGCTTAGAGGCTACTTATAGCGAGTTTGCGAAATCATTGAACGGGAATGTCGATACCTTTAATTACCTGAAAAACGACCTAATAAACTGGGGAGGTCAAAATCAAGAGCACCATGCATTTGATGAATATAACTATAACTTCTCTCATGCAACAACTAGCCTAGAAGTTCAAACAATCTATGAGAAGTTATGGGTGTTTGAGGTTCAGTTGAATCAAGACAAAACTATTGAGAAGCTAAACCATGAGAAAGCAGAACATGAATGGATTAGGGAACAAGCTACCCGCCAGCTAGCAAATCAAGGTTTTGTTGATAATGCTACTCAAGAACTTGTGCAAGATTGCAGAGACCGCCTTGAAAAAGCCAATAGTGAGTTAAGGTTGTTGAACAAGATTTTAGAACAAGTTTAGTTGCATCATGCTTGGTCTAATTTACATCTTGACCCGTCTACAACTTCACATTTTATAGTGACTTATTGATTGAGAGGGGCGCTTTCTGTGTTCCCTCCAAAGTAAGTAGAGAGACACTATGAAACGTTTAGTTCTAAACATCACACTCTTGGTATTCATGACACTTAGTAGCTTTAATACCATGGCTCATGATTCAAAGGTTAAGTACGGTATTGCGATATCTCACGATGGTGAGCAAATTGCGTATGGCAAAAGTGGGAGTGGGGAGACAGCGCTGATCTTCATTCACGGTTGGAGCTTAGACAGCAGGCTGTGGCAAAACCAAGTGAGTGAGTTTTCAAAACACTATCAAGTCATCACCATGGACTTAGCAGGGCACGGTAACTCATCGTTCAACCGCGAAGAGTACACCATGGTTGCATTCGCTGAAGACATCAAAGCGGTAATTAAGAAAGAACAACTCGAATCCGTCATCTTAGTCGGCCATTCCATGGCAGGTGGTGTAATTGCAGAAGCGGCTAAACTGATGCCGAAAAGAGTGAAGGGTATTATTGGTGTCGACACATCGCAAAACGTCGCACTAACGGTTTCACAAAGCGACTTAGATGCAATGACCAAACCCTTTGAAGCAGACTTCCAAGCAGGCATTAATATGTTCGTGAAAGACTCGCTACCAAAAGACGTAGATGCGGATTTACTTTACTGGGTAACGCAAGACATGGCATCAGCACCGCCAGCAATCGCGATAAACCAGTTCCGCCATTATCTAGGTCAATACGTGACAGGCGAAGCCCACCGCGTGTATGAGAACGTGAATGTGCCAGTAATATTGGTTAACGCTCGCCTATGGCCAACGGATTCAGAAGCGAACAAGAAACACATTAAGGATTACAGCATTTACTACATTGAAGACTCAGGCCACTTCCCAATGCTAGAGCAACCACAGTAGTTCAACACAACGTTGATGAAAGCAGTTAAGTCAGTGAAGTAGGGCAGTTGTACGTGAGAATAGGCTGATAATCCCCTCCTAACCTCCCCTTGGTTTACATCTCCAATCTCTTGTTGGCAACGATAAAGGGGAGGAACTGAATACCGATCGTGACAAGTGCTGCTATATGTTCAGCGACAAAGAATGTTCTCCCCCCTCATTCTTATATCTCAAGAGATCGGGTCACTCCATTCGAGGGGGAGCTAGAGGGGGAGGCTTTGGTCTACTAGAACCATTCACACAACGTTGATGAAAGCGGTGAAGTCAGTGAAGTAGGGCGCTTGTAATCGTTAATCGAAATACTAAGGCCTCGCGTTTGCGAGGTCTTTTTGTTAGTCGGAGGTTTTGGTCGAATCCCAGAACTGTCTTTCACAATACTGATCTCATGGTCTTCATCCTATAGAGCAGACAGATACTGAGTGGATGGCTAGTCGTTCCGGGTCATATTCGGCATTTGTCCTAACATACCATCTTCGCTGAAATGGAATGTTTCAAGTTGGGCTCTGGGTGTAGAGCTCGACTTTATTGAGCTTGTATGGAGCGCTTCATCCTTTGTGCTAGCGGCGTAAAGTTGCCCAGAGAACGGAATGCTGGTGTCGTAATTTTCAAACCATACTGCCATTGCTTCCGTAAGCAAATTATCAGATTTGTCGACATGCGCTAAGTAAGACTTGTGGTTGGCAAATATTCTCAAGTCATGAACCAAGTTGGGCGTGTCGTCGTCCGGAAAGACCGCTGCCATCAAAATGCCAGGAATCTTCTGGTGCCACATGTCACAGACGGTCTCGAATGACGTACCTAAATTCTGTATTTGCCCTGGCTTCACATAACGCGTCGTAAATCCAAACAGCGGAGGACCTTCTTCCCTACCGCCATCAGGTTTCATGAAACCGGCAAGGTTGCTCTTAAAGTCGTACTTTACGCCCGAATCTGCTTTCGCTCGGGTTTTTGTTTCTTCGTTCCACCCGCCAAACACGGTTAATGTGTCTAGGTTTTCAGGCGAGTAATCATACGTATCCCACACGGATTCTGCCTGAGTAGAGCGAGACAAGTAATCGTTAAACGCACTGGCACTTCGGACCCATAAAATATGCCAGTATGCCAAAGGATCTTCTGTATCAGGAAAGGCAAAGATTGCTTTAATGTCTGGGTTTTCTTCGTAAGCTGACTTTGAATGCGCTTGGTACGCATGCTTAAATTCAGCAAGTTTCTCTTTTTTTATATGACGCTTACCGTAAACAAGAACCGGGGTTACTTGTGCCGAGTCAGAGATAACAGCAGTTTCTTCAAATTGGGATAAAACGGAACTTACTTGTTCATTATCATCTTTCTTTTGCATGTCTTCTCCTAACTGAGTGTCAATTTTTATCTACTATTGATAGTTAAAGTTTAGTTTTAATTCGCCTAGAACGAGCATCTATTATCTTAGGTTTGATAAAAGCCATGCTGCCAAATGTTCTAAGGACACCTTATTCACTGTTATCTCCTGTCTGTTCTGAGGCCAACAGATCATCCCTAGTTTTAGCGGTACGAAGCGTAATAAGTTGCTGGGTGATTTTTCGTTGTGTCTTCATATTTATCTCCAGTTAATTCTGAGTGAAATACAAAGCCTAGATACAAAAAAACCTCTGGCGATGAATCACTCAGAGGTCTTTTATTGACGCAAAAAACTACCTCCTGAGTAACCTCATGGTGGTAGTGGTGGTTTTTGCGTTTAGGTAAATTTTGTTCATAGGGGTAATTATTAACACCTTGTAGATATCCGCACAAGGTAAATTAAGATTCCACAACAGAAGAAATGGGTCTGTTGTGTTCTTGAGCTGACAGCAGCGCTTAGTCTCATTTCACCCTATGTTTGGTACAAGTGTTCTTGAAGCCAAATCGGTAACATGATGGCTTCTGTCATTCTCATGAGAACCGTTTATTTTTTGTCTTGAGAGTCTTTATATTTTTTTGCAATCCACTCATGCAAGTGAAGCCCCGTTTGACGCTTTAGGAATACAGTGATGCCAGCTAAAATTAACAGTCCGATTATTGTGCCCATAATTATCTCCAAAATTAGTTATCGTTCGTCATTCAAAAGTGAATCAATACATGTCGGTATTATGATTAATCCATTGATTTCATCATTTTATCTATATTAAGCCCACCAAGATCCTCGAGGTTATTCTTAATCGCTTCATCGATTGATAGCTGGCGTTCCACTTTCTTTATTTCCTTCTCAAGAAACTTTTCAACTTCTTGAGATACATTGAACATTAGCCCTTGTTCACGCGCTGCTTTTCTCGCTAGTTTAAGGCGAGCATCCAAGTCTGAAGAGATTTTAATGTTCAGTGATACTTTAGATTGCTTCTTCTGTAATGACATGTCGATTCTCATTTTTAACGTAAGAATACTATAAACTTTTCTACCTTTTTAGCAAGAAAAATTCAACCTTGACTGTAATAGAAGCAAACAAGAAGCACATCAAGGACTACCGCCTTTACTACATCGAAGATTCAGCCACTTCCCAATACTAGAGCAACCAGACCAGTTCAATACAACGTTGATGAAAGCGGTTAAGTCAGTGAAGTAGGGCGCTGTAGTTATTAAAGGATAGTGGTAACCCTTAGAAAGATATAACAAAGGCCTTGCGTGTACAGGACCTTTTGTTAGTTAGAGGTTTTGCTAGCTACATTCATTCCTAATTTGCGAGTAATGATCGTATTTTTCACTCGTTTATGGTCCTTAAACTCGTGCCTCATAGTTATATAAATGGTCTATCAACCATCCCTAGATACGTAATTAGCACCACTGTTATTAGTAAGGGCTGACCGAATCTAGTGGTGCTTTCTACTGATAATCACTTTAACTATGTGTTTAGGACGTCCTGCTATGGCTAAGAAAATAATATTCATTCATGGTCGCGCTCAAAAGCCCGATAAAGCTCCCCTTCAAGCGCTCTGGTACGAGGCTATAGAACATGGCTTGCAGCGAGATTGTGGAGACTCAAGTTCATTACAAGCTTTTAAAGATGTAGATAAACGGTTTGTCTATTACGGTGAACTATCAAACACATTATTAGAGAAACCAACGGAAGACCCTGCAAGTCGGCAGCAAGCGTTGTCCGAACTCAAAAAGTACAAGACAAGCCAGTTCAATAAAACAACGTATAACAAGGTATCTAAAATTGGTTTTCTGAAAGAGGCGTTAGCAGATACTTTTTCATCGCTATTTGGAAAGCTAGGTGTGGCTGAGACACTGATAACGAAGGTCGCGCCGGATATGGCGCATTATTGGTATGAAGATACCTATTTTGGTAGCGATGTCAGGCATAGGCTAATGGTTGAACTGAAGGAAGCGCTTGATAATCAGGATGACGTGATGATTGTGTCGCACAGCCTTGGGTCGATGATCAGTTATGACGTGTTATGGAAGTTGTCTCATTACGGAGAGTATAGACACGATTATGGTGCGGATAAGAAGGTCAACTTATTGCTGACGCTCGGGTCACCGTTAGGCGATGAAAACGTAAAAGACAGGCTAAAAGGGAGTCGCTTGAAAGATGAGAAAAAGTACCCTTTAAACATTCAGCAATGGATAAACATTTCGGCAGAAGATGATTTTATCTCTCATGACAGCAAAATTAGAAATGATTTTAAGGATATGCTCAAACTGGATTTGATACCCGGCGGAATGAAAGACATCCACCCAATTTATAACCTCAATATTCGCAACGGAAAAAGCAATCCGCATGCTTCTATCGGTTATCTCATTAACCCTAAATTCATCAAAGTATTGGATGAATGGCTCTCGAGTTAATTTGGTTTTACCATCGTAAATTGCTAGCTAGTCGTTCGTTGGAACGCAGATAAAACAAGGCCTCGCGTGCACGAGGCCTTTTGGTAATTGGGGAGTTAAATAGTAGGGTGCGAACTCGGAATCGGACAGAAACAATTCGGGACACATACACTACGTGCCTTTGCGTGTTCTTAGGCTAAAAACTGCTTAATTACACCGCAAACAAATTGTGGCTGATCTTTATGTGTCTCATGACCAGCGAATGGTACATTGGCAAACGATGATTCTTTAAGTCGATTAACTAGCTCTAATGCTGCTGGAAGAGGGAAAAAGAAATCATCATCACCACGTATCACCAGTACCTTGCCATCAATTTGATCAATCGTATTCGTAGGGTAGCCTGATGAGCTTGTATCCGTCCACATTCTGACCAGTTCAGCGATGAATGCATCAAAGTTCGGCTCTGGGTTTAGTTCGTTAAAAAGGCGATATGAATCTGGAAATTTCTCGCTCCAACTCTGCCCAGTCACTCCCGACAAAATATTGTAAATGGTCGAACCCGCCTCCAATTTATAATCAGAGCCAATCGTAATTAGCTTACTGATAATCACTGAGTTTGACGCCATCAAACGATAGCCAACGACACCACCATCACTGAAGCCAAGAACTGCCGTCTCTTTAATTCCCAAATAATTAAGCACTTCAATAACATCCAGTTCTAAGCGCTGGTATGTCAGTTTACTGCTGCCTAACGTAGAACGACCATGACCGCGACTATCAATTCTAATTAATTGATAATCCTGTGATAGTGAGGGAATCAGTGCATCAAAATCTTCAATACTACCGGCACCGCCATGGAGCATCACTAATGGGGCTTTGCTGCTGTCTCCCACAATATCAAAATAAATGCTCACATCGTCGATTTGGATGTTTTCTTGACGCTCAATAGTCCAGTTAGCCATGAAGATACCTATGCTTTTTTGAATGTTTGAAAAGAATTACCAGCCCGTTTAGAGGCAAGTAACCTTGCTACTGAAAGTAAATATAAATCATGTTAGTGACAGTTTATGTCAGTAGCGAATTCCATAGCATTAACTCCCCCTATTTATTGCCATTTTTCAATTACGCGTGCCGAGATGAAAGATAACGTTCTGTTGAGGGAGGCCATTTTGATATTCGATCTAGCCTAAAATTACGAAATGCTTTTCGTGTTTCACACCAAGCGACATGAACATAATGATGATGGAATAAATAATTAAGGTTCAGTCATATCACTCGTGAACTTTCTGGACATTTACTTCCTCCATTATTGTGTTTTGTAGCGCGGCAAAACAAAGTGGCAGATACACGTGAGAATCGTCTACAAATCCCCTCCTAACCTCCCCTTGGTTCACATCTCTAATCTCATGTTGGTAATGGGAAGGGGAGGAACTTAATACCGATCGCTACATGTGCAGCGCCAAAGAATGTTCTCCCCCTCGGTCGTATATCGAAAGAGATCGGCGAACTTCATTTGAGGGGGAGCTAGAGGGGGAGGCTTTGGTTTACTAGAACCGTTCACGCACGTTGATTAAAGCGATTAAAGTCAGTGAAGTAGGGCGTTTGTAACTGTTCATAGAAAAACTAAGGCCTCGAGATTGCGAGGCCTTTTTGTGTTTCAACCAAAACTAAATATTCATTGAGGTTAACGAAAACTCGGGATAATCGCTGGAATCCCCGGTAGAAGGCCAACCAACGCCATCACACCACTTAATACAATAAACATAATGCCAGGCAACACCCAACGGCTCATTTTACTCAGTTCACTACTACGTTCTTTACAACCAACTAGGCCTAAGTTATCCAACAGCATGGTGAGAGCCCAACCAAATGCAGGGTTAACCAGTGCTGAAGAAAACACGACAATCGCTGCCGATTGTGTGGTTTTCCCTTCACGAGTCATTTCCATGCCAGCTTCTAGCAATGGAACAAATACCCCAACAATCAGCGCAACACACAGTACAGGTTGCCAGATAGCTAAATCCATCGGGTAGCCCCAAACAGCGGCGATGATACAGAATAGAGCTGTGAGCAAAGCGCCTGCAGGAATAGGGCGTTTAGCAATCGCCGCCGGTACGATATAAGTACCCCATGAAGACGTAAAGTTGGTACCACCGAGCAAAGAACCGAACGTTTGACGAATTGAAGCCGTGGTCATGGTGTCGTCAATGTTCATGTGCACTTTTTCGGTACGTTCTGGGTAGCTGATCTTTTGGAATACTTGATGTCCTAAGAAATCTGGTGACCACATTGCTACGGCTAGAATCGCAAACGGCAATACAACCATGAAGTGTTCAATCGTCGGTAGGCCTAGCATCCAACCAGTATCTTCGCCCCACCAATACATAGGGTTCATGTTAGGCAAGCCTGGCTCAGTGTGGAAAGCAAATGGGGCACCCATGGCAAATGCAATCGTACCACCCAGTAAGCAACTAAGAGGCACCGCTAACCAACGTTTACGGAAGTGTTCCAATAGCGCGTACAAGATAATGGTGCAAAAGATCACGACAAACGCGATGTGGCTCATGCCGATTCCCTCAGCCCAAGCGAACAGTTTTTTCACTTGAGAGGCAGTACCAACAAAGCCAAGGTAGAGCAATAATCCGCCACACACGCCTTTACTGGTGAGGTTGGCCAACATGCTACCACCTTTACTGATGGCTAAGATTAGGCCAAAAGCGCCAATCAACAAGCCAAACGCCATAGGGTGTCCGCCTGCTGCAACCACAATAGGAATCAAAGGGATAAGTGGGCCGTGTGTACCTGCGAGGTTCGCGGTCGGCAACAGGAAGCCAGAGAAAATAATAATGAAAACAGAGGCGATGAGGAGTTCATAACGAACGTTTTCTAGAATGAAGTCTTCATTTAATCCGAGAGCCCCTGCAAAGGTGGCAGCAATCGCGCCCACCATAACAACTTTACCAATGGTCGCTGCCATTGCTGGGATGGTGTCTTCTATCTCGAATCGATAATCTTTAAACGGCAAATTAGGACGCCAGCGCTTAGGCGCCATGATTTGTAATTCATGTTCTAAATATTGTTCGCGGGAATCAAATTCTGATCTTGGTTTGTGTTGTTGTTCATAAGTGAGTTCATCCTCATTCGCTTGAGGCTTATCTGCTTGTATATGTACGGACTCTAAAGTACTGCTCATGTTGATTCCTTTCGTTCACACTCTAAGGTGTGTTATTCCAACAAACGTTGTTGACTCACGCAAAAGTGAAAACAATGCGTCAACTTATCATTAAAAATTCATTAACATTTAGTTGTTAGTACCTTATACCAAACCAAAAAAAACAAATAGTCTCAGGTAGTTAGACATTAGTCGTAGAGTTTGAAGGCTAATATGGGAGACGGTAAAGGGGATGAGTCAGTTTGTTGATAAGCCATTAATTACATGAACAATAAAGCCACTTGCAACAACGAACGGCCAAGTGAATCTGTTCTGACATCGAGCCTAAAAATCAAAACCAAAAAATAATTTAGAAAAGTGTGCATCCTTTCGCGACCTCAAACGTGTTAGAGGTAAATCGTTTAGAGGGTGCCACTATGTTGGACATTTTTACCTACTTTGCCGACTGGCTGACGTATTCCATTTTTAACTTGGAAGCCAGTACCTCAATGGCAACAGGCGTTCATTTCTTTATTGAAGACACCAGTAAGATCTTAGTCTTATTGGTCGTGTTGATTTATGTTATCTCCGCACTGAGAGCCAGTTTGAGTGTGGACAGAGTTCGCCAATATCTACAAGGCAAGCGCCGTGGTGTAGGTTACTTCTTGGGTTCTGTATTTGGTGCGATTACACCGTTTTGCTCGTGCAGTTCTATTCCGCTGTTCATGGGTTTTGTCTCAGCACGTATTCCCATTGGTGTGACCATCGCATTTCTTATTACATCGCCTCTGATCAATGAGGTGGTGATCATCATGCTTGGCAGTGTCCTCGGGCTGAAATTCACCATCATGTACATTGTGATTGGCATGTCGCTTGGCATTTTTGCAGGCTTTGTCTTAGATGCTTTTAGAGCCCACCGTTGGTTACAACCTTTCCTCGCTGAAGCGTATCAAAAAGCCAATGAGTTAGATGAACAGCCTCAAACGACGGTTGAATCAACCCCAATGACGTTTAAAGAGCGCCATGAATTTGCCGTGAACGAGACCAGTACCATCTTCAAGCGCATTTGGATTTGGGTCTTTGTTGGTGTCGGTATTGGGGCGTTTATTCATGGTTTTGTTCCGGCGGATTGGTTCGAGCAAAACCTCGCACACGGCCAGTGGTGGACGGTGCCACTCGCGACACTCAGTGCCATTCCGATTTACACAAACGCAACGGGCATCGTGCCAATCATGGCATCGTTGATAGACAAAGGTATGCCACTGGGAACCACGCTTGCGTTTTGTATGGGGGCGGTCGCAGTGAGCTTGCCAGAGTTCATGATGCTCAAACAAGTCATGCAATACCGATTGCTTGGTGTAATCGCGGGTTACTTGCTGGTGGCTATTTCCATCACGGGTTGGTTGTTCAATTTCTTCTATTAATCACAGCAGAGCACATGCTCACAGGAGTCTGATATGAAAAGCATTCAAGTTTATGGTTCAGGTTGTAAGAACTGCCTCGTCACCGCAGAACGGTTTGCCGAGGTCGCACAAGAGTTAGGGCAGCAAATCAACATTGAAAAAGTCACCAGTTTAGAAGCCATTATGAAAGCTGGCATTATGAGCACACCGGGTGTCGCGATTAATGGTGAGTTAAAACACACGGGATCGGTGCCATCTGTTGATCTGGTTCGCGCTTTACTCAAAGAAAATGTTGTAGCGTAAAGTAAGGAAAGAGCGTCGCGCGTGCCGCTTTTTTGAATGAGCAGGCGCGACGGATAATCGAGATTGAAGAATGAAATGTTTGATGAATGCGTGGAATGATGCAGAACCTAGTCTTTATGGATGGCTACTAAAACAGACCCAAAATCCGCACGAAGCGGAAGACATCATGCAAGAAGTGTTTCTGAAAGCCATGGGAAACAGCGAGCGTTTCTGTACATTGCAGGACGGTAAATCATGGCTGTTTAAGATGACCAGAAACCACCTTGTTGACCAACTGAGACGGAAAATACATTCGGTAGACATCGAAGAGTTTGTGATGCCCACGGACATTTCCCCAGCGATGGTTCAGCTTCAACGCTGCCTTCCCAAAGTATTGGTCAAACTCACCGAGCAAGAGCGCGATGTAATAGAACAATGTGACCTCAACGGCATGGCACAAAAAGACTATGCAGAGAAACACCAGCTCAGCCTACCAGCCGTGAAGGCGCGTTTACGTCGAGCCCGTATAGAACTCAAAACCATTTTGGTGAGTGAATGCAAAGTGACTCAAGATCAAACGGGCGTCTGTTACTTCAAGTCTTTTCAAATAGAGCTTTAAGTCCTTTCGAGCAGAGCCTTAAGTCTTTTCAAGTAGAGCGTTAAGCCCTTTCAAGCTGAACCTTAAATCCTTCTGGAAGTAACGTTTCTAATTGAAACTTATTGATAATAATTCTCATTACGTTATGTTTGTGGTCTCAAATACACTCATTGTTTCGGAGACCAACATGGAACACTCGGATATTACTCAACTGCTTATTCCAAAGAGTGATTGGGCATCGCCTGATCTCTTTCTCTATGAAGGCGAAGACAAACTTCGACTCAGCTTAGAGGGGGCAATTCAATACAGTGGGTTGAACAGCATTGGCGGCGTGGTTCTGGGCTTTAGGATACTCCAGTACGCGGTTAAATTAGCCGTGGGTGATCAGTCTTTGCAACGTGATGGCATCAGTATTTATACGGCGTTCCCTGGGCGTGGCGCTCAAGATGCCTTTGAATACACATGCCGCGCATTACGTGATAAGCGCTATTGCTGTGATAGCACATTACACCATCCAGCCGCGCAAACCGGGCAGCGTGGTCAGTTCCTATTTACGATTCGCTTGAACGAACAATCCATGGTGATGACGCCAGCAAACGGACTACCAAGACAAAGCTATTTTGAAGCTGACCGACATTCGCAAGACAGCAGAGAAGCGGCATTGAAATGGCGAGATGAGAAGATCAACTTCGCCAACACACTCTTGAGCTTATCGCCAGAAGAGTGCTTACGTGTGCTGTAATTCCCTGTTCTCATAAACACAATGCGCATAGAAATAGAATGAACAACAGGAGGTCGCTTGCTTTCAAGTGGGCGACCTTTTTGTATCAAGCGTTCGTGGGAACCAGATTCCTAGTCGCGCTTAGGCTTGCTGGAATGACGCGTTTTGGTTTTTGGGCTTCGGACTTCGGACTTCGGACTTCGGGCTTTGGTTTTTGGTATTGGGGGAGGTAGTCTAGAGTATCTATATCTTTCACCATTGTTCTTAAACCGCCTCGATTTCATTTCGCAGGCACACTTAGATGTACATATGGGACAGTTTTCAAAGCATTACACTGCTTACGGTGACACGAAGTGATATGATTTTGCTGAAAGAGCTAAAGAGCTAACGATTTAAAGGATGAGTACGATGGCAAAAACGATCTCATTGGTACTGGGTAGTGGTGGCGCGAGAGGCTTGGTTCACGTTGGAATCATCCGTTGGCTGATTGAGCATGGCTATGAGATAAAATCCATCTCTGGCTGTTCAATTGGCGCACTTATTGGCGGTGTCTACGCTGCGGGTAAGTTGGATGAATTTGAAGAGTGGGTGACCAGTATCGACCAAGGTGATATGGCGATGTTGTTGGACTTTTCATGGCAGTCGAGTGGTATGTTCAAAGGCGATAAGATTATCGACACGCTGCGTGGGCTGATTGGTGAGACTTCAATTGAAGATTTGCCTATCCCATATACCGCGGTTGCTGCCAACGTCGCCGATGAAAAAGAGGTTTGGTTGCAATCAGGTTCTCTGTTTGATGCCATTCGTGCCTCTATCTCTTTACCATTGTTCTTCACACCTCATGTGATTAATGGCGAAGCGCTGATTGATGGAGGGGTACTCAATCCCGTACCGATTGCACCTACCTTCGGTGATAAGACAGACTTTACTCTGGCTGTGAACTTAGGTGGTGAACCTGAAATGCTTCAACAGGAAGTGATACCGGTTTCCCTACCTACAAAAGAGAGCAACCTGCATGATAAAGTGGTGCACTTTATCGATAACCTCGGTAGCAGTGTAAAAAGCAAAATGAGCTTTAATTTTGCGGCCTACGACATTGCCAACCAAGCGTTTGATGCGATGCAATCGACCATTGCTCGTCAAAAATTAGCCGCATATCCTGCCGATATTACGCTTGAGCTTCCACGCAATGCCTGTGGCACCTTAGAGTTTGATCGTTCACAAGAGATGATAGACAGAGGCTACCATTTGGCACAGGCTAAATTAGGCAACCGACTTTAATGGCAACTAAAAGGCTTTGATAAGTGGACAACAGGCTTGACGAAGAGGGGATTTATGCAAACTGAACTCAAACAACTTGAACTCAAAGAATGGGTCACAAACAAAGATGTCATCGTGCTAACCAGCGTAGACGCGCCTGCCGTGTCTTGGCTGATAGATTGTTATCAAGACAACGCCGATATTCAGATTATCGAGAATGCACACCGGTTAGATACAGAAGCTATTTTGGCGCAATGCCGAAGCAGCCTAAGTGAAAGTAAAAAGGTCATACTTACCGCGCAGTTTCGCAGTCAGCTACCTATCATCAATATCGCTTCACTGTGTAATGAGAAGCGTAAATCATGGATCAACATTGAACTGTCTGGATGGGATGAAGAAAAATGCCTTCCTCACTCTTATAGCAGTTTCTAAGTTATAGCAGTTTCTAGCTTATAACGGTTTCTTGGTAACAGCAGCTAGTCTTTTGAGTTTCTGTGTTGAGTAAGCCCACAATACATGGGCTTTACTTCAAATGCCTACCGCCATCTAGGTGCAAGGTTCTTCCTGTCATGTAGTGACTGGCCAACACAAACTTGATGCCATCTATTATTTCCTCAAAGCCAGCTTCTGCGGGGATCAGAGCTTTCTGCAGCGCTTTGTTTTTGTATGCCTCATCGTCATGGTCATTGAACTTAATCATGGCTGGAGAGATGGTATTTACTTTGACCTTGGGAGCCAACATTGCTGAGAACGACAGCGTCAGGTTGTTGAGCGCAGCTTTACTGGCGGCGTAAGCGATGTGTTTTTTACTGCCTTTTTCCGCAACGTAATCACTGATGTGAATGATGTCTGAAGTTTGATCGCCAGACATCAGTTGGTCTTTGAGTGTTAAATTGAACAGATAAGGCACGGAAGCGTGAATCGTCATCATCTGGTGCATGATGTGTGATGCATTTTCACTGGGATCTGTCTTGTTCTCGGGTTTCCAGTCGGAAGCGTTATGTATGACGGCTCTGAGTGTCTTATATTCTTGACCAACATAATGAAGAAAGTCGTCTAGGCTGCTTTTTTGATAAAAGTCGACCTGTTGCAAGTCGGCTCCACTGTCGCGCAATAATTGCAGTTGCGGGTAGTCGCTGCGATAGGTGCCAACCACGTTGTATCCATCTGCTAAAAGTTGCTGCGCAAGTGCGAAGCCAAGTCGCTTTCCCACGCCGGTTATTAGTATCGTTTCACTCATCGTAAAAACTCAGCTCTGGTTTGAGGGTTAGTTTTGAAAATACCACCAAGCGCGGTTGTAGAGGTTTCAGAGTTTGCATCCATAACGCCTCGGGACTTAACGCAATAGTGAGTTGCTTTAATTGTCACGGCCACGTTTTCTGTTTCAACGAGAGTCTGTATCGCAACTAAGATTTGCTGAGTAAGGCGTTCTTGTACCTGAGGACGCTGAGCAAAGAAGCGAACAATGCGGTTGATTTTAGACAGCCCAAGAATCTTGTTTTCAGGGATATAAGCCACTTCTGCTAAACCATCGATGGTGATGAAGTGATGTTCGCACGTCGATGTTAGGTCGATGTCCGATACCTTAACCATTTCATCAACGGACATTTTGTTTTCTATAACACTGATTTTTGGGAAGTTATCGTAATCGAGCCCGGAAAATATCTCGTGTACGTACATCTTTGCAATGCGATGGGGTGTTTCAGCGAGGCTATCATCGGTTAAATCCAGCCCAAGCGTACTGACCACTTCCGTTAAAAGTCCTTTGATGCGGTTGTACTTCTGGCTGGGGTTCATTTCGCTCGGTGTCATTGGGGTTTCAAGTCCTTTTGCGAGCAAAGCTTCTCTTACTTTTTCGGCTTCTGTATTCAGCATGACTCTCTCCTTAAGAATTATTGTCGTTGTCTGCTTCATAACTCAGGGTGAGCGAAACAGAGTCGGCAAAACGTAGCGCATGAGGCTTATCAATTCTTACTTGAGCGTATTTCACCCATGGATGATCGATACAGATGCCGAGTACGTCGCTGGTCAATTTTTCTAAAAGTAGAAACCTTCCGGATTCGACGTGTTGAATGACCTTCTTGCAGATGTTTTTGTAGTTAAGCGCGTTTTCCACATCATCTGAGAGACAAAGGTTATTGGCGGGATAGTGGATCTCTGCATTGATAACGATGTCTTGCTGCTTAGACTTTTCTTCTTCGTTGAAACCGATGAAGGTTCTTAGTCTGAGGTTTGTGATGGTGATAATGGCGTTGTGATTCATAACAGTGTCCATTCCTTAGAAAGTGAAGTCAGTTACGTGCTTGTTTTAAGAAAAGATCATTAAAGCTCAGTCGATTAAGAGTTCAGTCGTTCCTTTTGTAGCCGAGCACGCGCTAAGTGAGGCTAAACTCGAAAGGGATGGGTTCGGTTTTCTGGCTCAACTGATCGAAGCTTTCCCAGAGCTGCTGAAACGAAATGTTTAGAGTGGGGTGGCGCTCTTGTGCGGCAACATCGACTAACGGTCTGAGTACAAATGCGTACTCGGTGATCTCACCTCTAGGCAGCTCTACGCCATCGATAACGCCCACTTGATTGCCATAAAGAAGGATGTCGATATCCATTGTGCGTGAAGCATAGGCTTTGGTCTGACGCTTGCGATCGTTCTCTGATTCGATTTGATGTAGAACCTTAACCAGCTCTGAGACAGGGAGGTCACAATCGAACCCAACGACTAGGTTTAGGAAGTTATCTCCTTCGAAACCGACAGGCTCGCAGTCGTAGAAACTAGAAATGTGCAGGGGTGCAAAGCGGTCATTCAATGCTTTGAGAGATTCTGTGACGTGATGTTCGCGGTTAATGTTGCTTCCGATGCTGACATAGACGCTGGCCATAATATTTCCTTTTTGTTTAAGGAACCTATACGTCTAACTCACGATGAAGATCAGCTATGCGTCCTTTTAGAGGTAAGAAGATAAAAGAAAATATGGTTCTGCCAAAAATCTTGCTCGTTTTTGAGTCCGTATAAGGGCACTTTGGATCTAGAAAGTACCACGAGTAAAAATTCAGCTGATGAGGATTCTGGACAAAAATGTGTTTCAAGCTGATCGAGCGAATGCCAGAAATGGTAATGGATAACCGTCTTTAGCAACTCAATTTCTACAACGTTCCGTCTTTGATAGTGATAGAATCCCCGCATCAGAATTATCGAGAATCTAGGTATTTATAAACAATGTTTATCCATCACGTTAACGGCATCGACTGGCTGGTGATTACAGCTTTTGAAGAACTAAAACCGATGTTTATCGAAGATGCTGGTCCAATCCCGTCTTACTTCTCGACCGCCAGTGAATTGAGCCTGATTGATCAAGCCAAGCGTAGCTATGGTTTTTTGCCGATTCTCCGCGGTGTGATCACCGATACCGGCACGTATCAAAGCAAAGATCTTGAAGAAGATTTGAATCCACAGCTTGCGTGTATCGTTGAAGGGCGTGGCCGAGTGTTTATCTATCATGGCGACTACGTGGCTTTCGTGGATGACGAGCAAACCTTCATTACTCGAATGGACTGAACATAATTCAGTATTTTTAGATCGGTGAATTGGTAGCTTAGTTAATTGGCTAATTGGCTATGGATAAACCGCTCTGTAGATCAAACGAAGGCCTCGCATGTGCGAGGCCTTTTTTATGTGTTGTTTAGCGAGCGAATAACTTGGCCAGAAGCTCGTGAGAATATACTGCCAACCCCCGTTCAAATCTCCCCCTTAATTGATATTTCCCCCCTTTTTTGAAGCACAGAAAAGGGGGAGGGTAAGAGCATCTAACTTCCTATTTTTGTGTGTTATGCCCCTATGCAAACTCTTTATTATTCAGGGAGTTAATTTGTCCGTATTCTCTGGTGTCTATTTGAAATACTAGGGAAACAAAAATGAAAAATGGGTTAGTCTGCACTTTAGCTGTGATGTTAATTGTAGGGTGTAAAGAATCTAATGAACCAAACGAGACTGCAGTGGAACAACTCAGTGTCATATCTCACATCGAGAAAACACCTGAGCTAGTCGCAGAGTTAAAGGCACAAGAAACAATTGATGATCAGTTTAGGCTGTTATACGAGCGTTTTGAACCCATGCTCGACCGCAGTGACTCTCTTACTGGTACTGATGTAAACAAAGATGGTATCCGCGACGACATTGAGGCGTTTATTGATGCGCTAGAAGTGACCGAGCCAGTCCGAAAAGCCTTAAAACAAAATGCGCACTACGCACAAGAGAGTCTCTATCACGACTGGAGTGTAAAGAGTAACGCCAATATAAAAAAGGCATTAGCGATTAGCCATAAACATAACAAAGTTCTCGCTTGTAAAGAGTTTGTTGGTATTCCCGTAAGAGATATAACCAATACAGGGCAAACTATCAGGGCACTGACTAACAACACTAAAGCCCGCACTATGACTTACTTGGCTTATAACCACCTGTTAGATGGTTCCGTAAGTACACTCCTTCCTGCTGAGGCAAAATACTGTGAATAGGCAAACAATATTACTCATGATTGCGGCTCCACTGCCATTCAATGCAATAGCTAACTCATGCAAAATTGAAGGTTACACTATCGGTTTTTTTAACGGTGTGGCAACAACTAGAGAGCAAGCCGAACAAGGGATAAAGGAGATAAAATTCACTTTAGGTATCAGCCAATACAAAAGTGAGTCTGTCGAATACCAGCTTTTCTACAACGATTCTTATATTGACGGAAGTGGGCTTAACGTACTGGCTGATTTTGCTGAAACCTTTGACCAAAGAACTTACGAGTTAGAGCAGAAACAATTCGACCGGTGGGAGGCCTTTTGGGACATTGTGAGCGGTCGGCAAAACAGCGCTATCATCCAAAAAATCAGCGCCACTTTTGATTGGTTTATTGGGTTTGTTCTCGACTTCACAAACCAAACCATCAATGCAACCATCACGAAATATTTACAAGAACTAGCCTCACTTGTTGATGCCCCCGAAACCAGCCAAACTAGAATGCAGCATCACCTTTTAAATGACTCTCTTACGTGGAAAGGAAAAAAGCTCATTTACATCGCGCATTCACAAGGGAACTTATGGGTAAACGAATCATACAAGCATGTTACATCCCAATACGGTTACAGTGCCGATAACATTCACGTTGTTCACATCGCTCCCGCTTCCCCAACCCTTAGCCCGGACAGTGATTATGTTTTATCGACCTCAGATCTTGTGATTAATGGGCTGAACTTTACAGGGATAGGCAGCGTTCCGCCTCCCAACACCACGATAGCACCGAGTAAATTAGACTTTGCGGGACACGGACTCATTCCTATTTACCTCACTCACCCCAAATCCATTGAGAAAATCAAAGCGTCGGTCGATAAAGCTTTTACCTCTCTTACTAAACCTGAGATGGAAGATTTTTTGTTTAAAATAGAGTTCGATTATAGTGCTAGCTATGACGCACTTCATGATAATCCTGTTTATGAAATTGTTGACGCTAATAAAACTGACGATTTTGGGTCTTACCTAAAGAGCCCTTCCTTTTATCTCAGCCCGAAAAATGAATCTTGGCCTAAGAAGACGGTGGATTCTTATATACAAGATGAAGATAGGTTGCCATTTAGAGTTACGGGCAATGATGTGGCTTTATTTGATACTTGTAAAAGCCCGAACGAGGCAATGAATGACATTCCATCGGTTCCCTCGCAAGACACTTATATGTTCGTACAATGGCGAAATTTAAAACGCTTTGAGCGAGGTACATTTAAGGATATTTGGAGGTCAAGAAAGATGACCGATAGATATGGATTGGTAGATGAAACCCCAATAGCATTTCGAGACATGGACGACGGCTATTTCATTTGTGCTGGGGATGGCGATGCCATTGAACTAGAAGCAACACAACACTTTTATAATGAGGAGCAACGTCAGTATTTAGTCACTCAGCATTTGTCTGGACGCTATGATGTGTCGGCACGTTATGCAGTACCTTTTCAAAGTTTTCATCCTACTAATCTCTGTCAAGGTCATTGATTACTAACTACGTTGAAGGTTCAGGCTATGTCCATATGATAGAGCAACTAAAACTGTTTAATGAAAAGTTGATGAAAGCGGCTAAGTTGGTGGAGTCGGGGGACAACCTTTCGATAGATAACACTAAGGCCTCGCGTGTACGAGGCCTTTTTGTTTGTATCGAGTCAGGAGAAAAGTCTCTTGAGGTGTTACTTTTCTAAATTGTGCTTAATGATTTGTTCCACCACACCATCCATCGTCCTGCAGCTAATCTCAGGATTCAAATACAAAGGATGATATTCAACGCCTGTGCGGTCTATATAGGCTGCCTGTAAGCCGGCGGATAATGCACCATGAGTGTCCCAATCGTGAGTAGCGACAAGACGAAGGTTTTCGACAGGCTCTTTTAACGTTTCTGCTGCAAATCTATACACATCTGAATTTGGTTTGAAACTGCCTGTTTCTTCAACGGAAATGACGGTGTCGAAATAATCTTCTAAGCCTGAGTTCTTGATTTGAGAAGTGATTAGGTCGAGGGATGAGTTTGAAAAAGCGACGGTTTTAAAGCCGTTGTTACGCAATTCAAGTAAAGATGCTTTGATATCAGTGTGCGGCGGTAGAGTGGCAAAAGAAGTTAACAAGGCATCTTTGCTTTCCGCCGTTAAATCACACTTGTACCGTTGTGCAATAGCGCCGAGCGCTGCATTCGCTAGTTCAGAAAAAGTAGACTTTACGTTTGTTGCGATGCAAACCGTTGAAGAGTGCAAAAGCTTTGAGAACCAAAGTGATAGTGCATCCTCACTGCCAAATGCCGCTTTAAATTTAGGCTGTAATGACTCCAAATTTAAAACCGTTTCGTTTATATCAAACAGTATCACTTCTTTATTCATGCGAAGAACCCAGATTTAATTGAATTTCGTACTTACATAATCCGCTCGGATGACCCGGTTTTCAACCTCGATTTAAGTAACTTAAGCTTGGTTCTCTAATTTGAAAAGAGGGTTGGAATGAGTCATCGATGAAAACGTCACTCAAATCTGGCGTTGCTTACTGAGTTGCAGACAGCGCCAAATCTGAAATGATTTATTTAGCTTATTTAGCTTAATTTGCAGCTTCGATAGTGCCTTTGAAAGTGCTGTTTAAAAAGTCATTGATCTCTTGTGAGTGGTAAATTGAGATGATCTTTTTATACGTTTCATTGTTTTTGTCTTCTTCTCGCGCTGCCACAACCATCACAGCTAAAGGTGCGTCTTTTTTCTCTAAGTAAATGCCTTGTTTCTTAGGATCGAGCCCAGCCGACATGACATAGTTCATGGTGATTGCTGCTGCATCTACATCGTCAAGAGAGCGGGGTAGCTGAGCGGCATCCACTTCAACAAATCGAATGTTCTTCGGGTTGTTAACAATATCGTTTAAAGATGCATTGAAACCAGCGTTGTCTTTTAATGAAATCAGCCCGGCATCTTCAAGTAGTAGCAGTCCACGCCCGCCATTCGTTGGGTCGTTTGGAATCGCGATTCGTGCGTTATCTGGGATAGAGTCAAGCGAAGTGTACTTGTTCGAGTAAACGCCCATACGCATCAAAATTGAACGTCCGATAGAAACTAACTGGCTATCGTGATTGGCATTAAAGTTATCGAGAAATGGCTGATGCTGGTAACTGTTCAGTTGGATACTTCCATCGTCCAGTGCTGCGTTAGGGGTGATGTAGTCTGAGAATTCGACGAGTTCAATGTTTATCCCTTGCTTTGCTGCTTCTTTGGCAACAGCTTGTACAACTTGTGCATGTGGGCCAACTGTCGCCCCAATCTTGATAACATCCTCGTCTTTTTTTCCACATCCTGTCACGCCGAATGCGAATGCTAATGCCAACAGGGATGCTGTGATTTTTTTGTAGCGGTTCATGATAACTCCATTTAATTAACCAAAAGACGTTTAGATGTCTAGATGTCTATATTATCTATTTATAAAGTTGGGTCAATAGGTTTGTCAGAAGCAAAGTTAGATCTAGAAAACAAAGGCCTCGCACGTATGAGGCCTTTTGGGTTTCGTTGAGTAAGATATAGGGCAGTCACTTGCAACCTAAAGAAAACGGGTTCGGTAATCTCGCCTATTAAGAAAGCTTTTGATTAAAGAACTCAAGCGTACGTGTCCATGCTAATTCTGCTTCTTCTTCGGCATATCGACCTGTTGAATCGTTATGGAAGCCATGATTCACACCGTCATAGATGTAAGCGGTGTAGTCTGCCCCAATCTCTTTGAGTTCGGCTTCATAGTCTGGCCAAGTTGCATTCACACGTTTATCGATTCCAGCGAATTGGATCAGTAATGGCCCTTTGACGTTCTTTCTTAAATCAGGAGCGGCAGGAGTGCCGTAAAATGGAACGCCCGCATCCAGCTGCTCTGGCATTACCGCCGCCAACATATTCACGATATAGCCACCGAAGCAAAACCCTACAGCGCCTAGTTTTCCGTTACTTTTTTCATGAGATTTCAAAAAGTTTGCAGCGGCGATAAAGTCTTCTTCGATTTTCTCTCTGGATAATGATTTTTGCATTGCTCGACCTTCATCATCATTACCTGGGTACCCGCCAAGCGAATAGAGTGCATCAGGTGCAAACGCAATAAACCCAGCGGCCGCGAGTCGTCTTGCCACATCCTTTACGTATGGATTCAAGCCTCTATTTTCATGTATGACCAAGACGACAGGCGCATTACCCTCTAGCTCTTTTGGTACCACCAAGTAGCCATAGCCTTCTCCGTGGCCTTTAGGCGAAGGAAATTTCTCGTAGGTTGCTTTGATGGAAGGATCATTGAAAGAGACTTGCTCTGCGTTTGCATAATTAGGAATCAATGCAGACGTTAATGTTGTCATGGTTAAGCCAAGTACAGCCAACCCAGATAGACGAGCCATAAACTCTCTGCGATCAATCAGACCGTGTGCATATTCGTCATACCAATCAAATGCTTCTTGGGGGATAGATCGAGTTGGATCTGATTGAGATTCGGTACTTTTATTCATAACTTTTCCTTGTTGTGAGTTGTTTGACCAATCAACTATAGTGGAAACTTCAATATATTTGAACGATCGCTCAATAACTTTTTAACTATTTGTTATATCAAAGTACAAAAATTAGATGACAGTCAGATAAAACGACCACTTCGGAATCGATTCCCTTGTCTTAGGTTTGTTTTACTGGATCAATCAACACAAGGTTGATGTAAGTGATTCAGTCAGTGAAGCAGGGTAGTTAAGACTATTCGATATTTGCTTTTCTTATTTGGGGAGGAGGTTCTAGTTCTAAATTGGCCTTTAATAGCTAGGCATATTTACCGTCAGTAGGGCAGTATGTTTCAATACAAAACGCTTGATTTTACTCTGGTATAATCTTTCCCCATAAGGAAGCCTTAGCGTTATTAGAACCGTTTTAATGAGAGATAAAGATTAGATGTTGAAACTTTTGTGTCAGATAAAAAAATGGAAACTTGCAGCGTTTAGTTTGCTCATGCTTATTTGCGCATTTTTTATCTACAACCAGTTTGGCAACCGTATGTCCCGTGTCGATGAGGCAGACTTTCTGATCGGGCAACTGAATACAGTCTTGGATGCCGCTGAGCAATATTCTCTTGATAATGGCTCTTTGCCTCCCATCACTTCCGATACCGACACTAAATACGGCTACTTGAATATCAATCACTTAATTGAAAATCCGGGCCTATCAACATGGCAAGGGCCGTACCTATCTTTTGACGATACATGGATAGGTGGAGATCAGTACATCGATAATCCAGATTACATAGCAACGCAATTACTGCTTAAGGAAAAGGGTAGTCAGTGGGCACGAGGAAGCACCGAGACAGGTTGTGAATCGTCGTCAGCAACCTGTTCTCTTGCGGCTTGTATCTGGTTGGTACCAATAAAAGTGGCACAAGAAATTAATCAGATTGTCGATGGCAATACGAGTCTCGAAAGTTCTAATACGACCGGAAAAATACGTTACGATAAAGCATTTGGTGGCGCACTTGTTTGTATGGTTGGAGATGACTATCCAATGCCTTCTGTACAGTCCAATTAAGTCGCCCCTAATTACCTCACTGGCAGCTTGGTCTTTGTTTTTACCTGACCGAAGGCGAAGCTGGATTCAATAGAGGCAATATTTGGCAGGCGAGTTAACTGTTTGCGGATGAACTGCTCATAGCTTTTGAGCGATTCACTCACTACATGCAGTAGGTAGTCGTGATTGCCCGTCATCAGAAAGCACTCTAACACTTCATCAATCACTTCAATGTGTTGCTCAAAATCTCGCATGTTCTCTTCTGTTGGCTTTTCAAGTTTCACCAACACAAACACATTCACAGGTAAGCCACACGCTTCTTGATCTACGCTGGCGTGATAGCCACGAATAATCCCTTGTTTCTCTAGGGCTCGAACTCGGCGTAAACAAGGAGAGGGCGACAGCGCTACGCGATCAGCCAACTCTTGGTTAGTCAGGCGAGCGTTGTTTTGCAGTTCAGCCAGTATTTTCTTGTCGATCTCATCCATTAGCATATCCCATCAATATTGAAGCTTATTTGGCAATATTATTGCTCAAAGTGTATGTCTTACTTCGCAAATAGCAATTTTTGACATCTGCGCAAAACTAAAATTAAAGGAGGAATAACAAGCATGGAATGACTTAGGAACTATGAATACTTCAACTCAACTTAGCCCACTGCGTAAAACCACCAAACATGAACAAGCAGAAGCGCTTGCCATTGAGCAAGCAAAGCACTTTGGTATCGACCCAAATAGTGATTACGGCGTCACGCTGATTGAGCTGGCGACCACGCTGTACCAAGCCAATACCAAGACTCACGATCTTTGGGCTCTGACGGTTGATGGACTTTCAGAGCTCGACAAGAGTGACCGAATCGCTTGGTTTAATGCCAAACGCTTCTTGTCATTCCAGATCGCGAAGATCCTTGATAACCTACAAAACCCAATGCGCGCTACCTACCAATCTATTGCTACTAACAATGGTAATTTTGCCTCTAAAGGAGCCTATCCTATCTTTGATAATGTTGCTGCTATCTTCTCTGCCAGTCCTGTTATTACGCGCACTGCGACCTATTTATTTGCCTGTACAGAATGGATTGAAGACGCGTTCAACGGTAAAGAACCACTGCACGATATTTACTCTCGACTGCTTAATCCGACCTCAATTTCACTCGCGAATCACATGGTTGATATTGAGGCAGGTTCTAGAGCCAACGAGTACCTCGCATGGAACTTTAACTCGGGGATGGCGGCTATTGATGGGTTGTTGAGCCATTTACTTGGACATGAAGACATTGTGTTGGCATCACGCAACATTTACGGCGGTTCTTATCAGTTATTGGAAGATTGGTTTGGCAAGCCTTCTAACTTGAATGTGGCGGTAGAATGGGTCGATGGTTATTCCGGTGATGAGTTTGCGACTCGCCTTGATGAGGTTGCTGATAAATACGCGGATCGCCTCGCCGCGGGTAAGAAAATCTACGTTTACCTTGAGTCACCGTGTAACCCACATGGATATGTGTTGGATGTCGCCAGTATCAGTAAAGCTGGTCACTCTCGTGGTTGGGATGTGATTGTCGACTCAACTGTGGGCACACCATTGCTTCATCCCGTACTCAAACGCGATGATGGGATGGAAAGACCAGATTATGTGATTCACTCTTATACAAAAGAGCTAGCGGGTTCCGGCACCACAACCGCTGGAGTCGTGATTGGCCGTAACGAAACGATGTTTGTTCCTAAAGGAGAAGAGGTGACTTTCACTAAACCCAATGGCGATGAGGCAACCATTCCGTGGAACGAAACCCTCTTTTGGAATGTGTACTACATTAAGGGCGCGTTCTTAGATGCAGATAAAGCGTTTGAAGTGCTCAATGGCATGAAAACCTATGAGATGCGTGTGGTGCAAAAAACGATTAATACTCTAACTCTCGCGAAGATTTTTGATGCTCACCCAGACATCAATGTGTCGTGTCCTGCTTTGCCAGACAGCGATAACTATGAGCATTGCCAGAACAACATGTACTTAGGGCTACCAGCAGCGTTGTTTACTATCGATATGGAAGGTAACGGCAATCGTGCGCCAATCAATCGTGATGGGTTTAAACAGTTCTTCGACATGCTTGAGCCAGCAATCGGTATGCAAGTGAGCTTAGGGCAAACTAATACGGTTGCCTTGTGTCCGGCATTGACCACGCATTCAGAACTTAGCGATGAGGCACTCAATGAAGCGGGTATTGAGCCAACAACAATGCGTATCTCTATTGGGTTGGAAGATCCTCGCATGTTCATTGCTCATATTATCGAGGCAGCCAAGTTATCGATTGACCGTAAACACGCAGACTTCTCATCGAGCTTCCCGAGTAACGACCGTATCGATGAGATCTATATGCAAACCTATATGGATGTACACCAGAGGTTTGTGAAGAGTTTGCCGAAGTTTAGTCAACTTACTCAGTAACTCTGGTTAGTAAGCCATGTCAGTGAAGTAGGGAGCTGTAATCGTTAGAGAATAGCTGCATCGCTAGATAGAAAAACTAAGGCCTCGCGTGTGCGAGGCCTTTTGAGTGTCAGATAATGGCTATAGAGCAATCCCGAATAGACGGTTTTCGGTTAGCTTTCTTTATCGAAAAATACGCGAACAAAACCAAAATCAGGATCAGATTCCTTACGAGAAATCGTCCATCCATTTTTAAGGTAAAAGTTCATAGCTTGAGTATTGGCCTCAAAGGTTTCAAGTGTTGGCTTGAGGTTACTACTTAGGATTTCCGCCTCAGCAAACGACAGCAACATCGCACCAATGCCTTTACGCTGCTGTGTTGGTGATACCATCATAATGTGTATTAGGTCATCAATAACCACGACGTAACCAATGGCAGATTCACTATCGTCTATGGCTACAAAGGTATTGCCAATATGCTTGTCAATTTCATCGTCACTAGCACCACTTGATAGGTAGCCATTGACCATTTCTTCACCCATAAAACTTGTGTAGCATGCACTAATGGCATGCTTGGATAGCTCTTTCAAAGAGTGAGCATCACTCAAATTTGCTTGTCTAATTTTCATTTTTTAATAACTCTCTAGTAACCATAAGGCTAATCTACCCTTTGTGGTTTTGGAAAAATTGAACAAATGCGACAAGATTAATTACTAAAGTCACCAAACAGGTCAATAGAAAGATGTTTCTCGATTAAGTAACGTTTGGGTGTCACGCCAATTACTTTCTTTAATTGACGTATCAGGTGGGGTTGGTCACTGAAACCAAATCGATAGGCGAGGTCGCTCCAATCTATCTTCTCGTCTTGCTCTTGGTAGATAGCCCATATAAGACGATCCATTCTCACCATTTGCTCATACTGCTTGAGCGACAAACCAGTGACTAATGCAAACTGTCGCTCCAATGTGCGCCTAGACATTGGCAACAAATCGAGGCTTTTTCCTTCGTTAATGTGCAAGCGAGCCTCATGAACACTCTTCCATATTCGCTGATCATCAATGGGGGGAAGAGTAAGTAGCTGTGACTCTATGATCTGGGCTGCTGTGTCCGGACAATTGATATCCATTTCATCTTGCCATTGAAAACAGGAAGGGAGAGGTTGAATGAGCTTCTGGTTAGCGCTCTCCGATCGCATCAAACCTAAGCCAAAAGCACCATCAGGGAAAAACTTCACTCCTAATAGTTGGCGCGGATGCAGATCATCAATATAAAGTTCTTCAGTGTATGCAGAGAGCCAATGTCCACCTTGAACCTCTAATTCGAATCCGTTCTTTCGGTAAACATGCTTGTCTTCCGAAGGAGACAGAATGGCATTAGCAGAGGGATTAGGAAGCAGCAAAGCAGACTGTTGGCTCGGCTCAGTGACTTGCAACGCCCAGATATACTCAACATATGGCGTGAGAAGGTCTGATGTGGGTTTGATTTTCCAGGTATTCATTCGTTGATTATTTCGGCTGGTGGCCTGTCTTTTTCGCAAGCTCTTGCATAGCCTCGGCAAAGGTTGTTGTCTTGCCTTTCGCTTTAACCTGAACCACCTTATACCCTTGGCTTTCCAACGCTTGGCGCTCTGCTAAAACCACTTTGTCGTCTGGCAGACTACCCTGTACAGGCTGATGAATGTAGCACCCTTCTAGTTGACCATCTTCGACCAGTTGGTGGTGTTTCAGTGCATTGATATCAAAATTCATAGTCAGTCTTTTCGTTTTAAATGGAGAGTCTCTGTGGCAAAGGCCGCAGGTATCTATAATTTTATTGTTTGTACCATACGGCATTTTAACCATAAGAAGCTAGTGTGAATACAGTAATTCAAAGGAATACAGCTGGGGACGGTTCTCCGCGGAAGGGGCAAAGATAAATTACGAAACACCTCGTTTCGTAATTCAGTGAAAAGCTGACTCCCAATGCATCGCGTTTGCGAGGCCTTTTTGTGTGGTGACAGTAAACTGAGCTCTGGCGACTTATTGGACAGACATTGGCTAGTGGTATCGCACTAACCAAGTCGAATATATGGGGTCAGTGCTACTTTGATTCAGTTTCTATAATTTCATTCATTAAACGATCGATTTGAAAGACAACTTGTATACTTGCGTCCTCCATCGCTTTAACTGATTTAATTGTCCCTTCAATGTTATTAGATGCTGCTTGATTCATTGCTTTACGACCATTGTCATGCACCTCTTTATGAGGTTCTTCAAGCAATTGATAACTTCTCAGGTGGTTGTAAGCCTTGCCATCACCGCGATAATACCACTGACCTAAACGACACTCTGAATGAGTATTGATTGTTTCCCCAAAAGCACCACTTTGGAGTAGGCGATAGGTGTTATTCTTCCAGATAGCATGGTCGAGTTTCACCGAATCTAAGAATGCACGTGTAGAAGCAATATGAATAACGTGCTTCATGTTTTCAGACTTCACAACAACTTCGTTGACAATAGAGCTTATTTGCGCGGAAGACGCTGAAACTTCTTCTGCACAAATTTGGTTTTCACCAATAGAGGTTTTTATCGCGTTTACTTGCCCCAATACCTGCTTTACTAATGAGTCAATTTTTTCGCTGGCTTCACTGGCTTTACTTGCAAGGGTTCTTACTTCATCTGCGACCACTGCAAATCCGCGTCCTGCTTCACCTGCACGCGCGGCTTCAATAGCAGCGTTTAATGCTAAAAGGTTGGTTTGATCAGAAATCTCTTGGATAGTCGATACAAGGTTAGAAATAGCACCAGCAGTGTGATCTAATATATCTACAGATTGAATGCTCTGAGATGCTTGATCGCTGATCTTAATTGCTCGGTTGTCTAGACGCACTAATGCTTGATGTGTTTGTTTAAACATATCATCCAGTTGTTTAAGCTCTTGGTTTTCATGAGCCATAGACTTAGCACTTTCAACCATTTCTTTTTGAATGGTCTTGAGCATATCTCCACCTTTCAAGCAATTAGACATCATTTCACTGCTGTTGTGATGTTGTTGATGTGTCGATTGAGCAAGCTTTTGCGACTTCTTTAATTCTATTTCGAGAGCATTAATATCAGATTCATGCTTCTTTTTTAGTTCGGCTAACTCTTTTTTAAGTGATTGGTTTTCTAAATTTATTCGTTTTATTCCAAACATAAAATACCTATACCGAATCAACTTGAAGATGCAGGCTTGAGAATCTGAAAATTATCATTAATTCGAGATGTCAAAGAGCCTGCGATCTCTGGAAGAGTCACTGCAAAAAATTGGTCTATTGCCTCCTTGAAGTCCCGTTTTCTTTTGAAGTAAACGTTGTTCCTCGACTTCTCATTCATTACTTTCCATAGCCGCTCTATTGGGTTGAGGTTTGGGCTGTAAGGTGGAAGATAATGCAGTTCAATATTCAGGACAAACGCCGCATCTTTGACTAAGTCACTGCGGTGATACCCCGCACCATCTAAGATGATATGAAGCTTATGGGTTAACGGATAACTCTCTCTTAACTTACAGAAAAAGCGAACAATCGTTTCACTGTTAATGTTCTCATAGTCGTGAACAATGGTTGCACCGATATCCGATAGGTTCAGTGCGCCAATAATGTTCAATCGGCTACGATTACCCGTTGTTTCAATCACTTTATCCTGACCAGTTCGTATCCAGCCACGAGATATTTTTGTTGATAGTGTTGGGTGAACTGCATCAATAAAGACTATCGATTCATCCTCGCCACAGCTTGCCTTTAGCGCTTCATAAGCCTCGATGAAAGCTTGTTGTTTTGCTTCATCAAATTTGTGTGGAACGCCTTTCGGCTGCTTGTAGCTAAAACCATTGTGGTGAAGCCATTTGTTCATACCAGAAACCGTGTAATCAAGTCCAAATGTCTCTTTAACGTAGGCGACAATTTGATGCGTGTGAGAATAGGTTTTCTCAGTCAAATGCTCGATTAGGTGCATGGTTTGAGTTGCAGAAAGCTTGCTTTGGCTTCCGCCATTTTCAGGCTTAAGTTTTTCAGAGAAAACATAATCACTGAGATGACGAGCAACAGTCGATTCGTGAATACGAAGAGCTTGTGAAATCATAGTCTGACTCCAGCCTTCAGAAGCCAGCAAAACAGCCTTAATACGGTCGCAGACCCGACTATCACGTTCAATGTCGTGCATTTGTTCGAGTTGTAGTTTCTGCTGAGGAGTCAGTGTAATTTTCATGGTTCGTAGCATGATCCTGATTTTAAAGAAAATCAAGCACCTTCAATGATCACGGGTATATATGTATAACTCGAAAAGTTATTTGTGAGGCTAATAATGTGGGTTAGGGTGATAACGTATTGGTTTTAAAGGTAATAATCATCGATCGGATTGTAACAAAATATTATTAAGTTGTTAGCCTTATTGAGAGTTTGGAGGAATTAAAAACCACAACTGATAAATTTGTTATTTAAATTCCTATATTGTAACTATGAATTACTTTGACCTCGAACCTTGTCAAATAACTATTAGCAAGGGTAAGGCAGTTTGAGTGAATTAGAATAAATGTGAGTTCACCGAACTTGTACATGGAGTTAGTTTTTAAGGCCTGACTCGTTTTTATGTTCGGAGAAATTATTGGAAACCAGTTATACAAGACGCTTCTTTCAAGGCTTCATGGATTGAAAAAAGAGTTGAGCACGATATTTTAGAATGAATTTCTTGTGAAAGCGTGGGACTACAATTCTGGGCGGTTGGCACAAAATGGTACTCTTGTTGATCGTATGATAACGGAATACCGATCTTGATAAGTTCAAGGTAAGTGCAACTTCAGTTCATCTGTAAAGAATGTTCTCCCCCTCAACCGCCAATCTAAAGAGATCATTAAACTTCATTTGAGGGGGGAGCTAGAGGGGGAGGTTAGTGATCCTAAGCTTTAATTCGTGTGTTGGTCATCATCGCGATGATTTTTGCGACGCGTATACGTATATCACGCCTAGCAATAATCATGTCTAAAGCGCCATGTTCTAATAAGAATTCACTTTGTTGAAAATCGTCAGGTAATTTTTCTCGTACCGTTTGTTCAATCACTCTTCGTCCCGCAAAACCAATTCGCGCTTTGGGCTCACCAATATTGATGTCACCAAGCATCGCTAAACTGGCCGAGACACCGCCAAAGGTTTGATCGGTCAATATCGAAATATAAGGCAATCTGGCTTCTGACAGTCGCTTTAAAGCAGCGCTTGTTTTTGCCATTTGCATTAAGGCCATGAGCGACTCTTGCATTCGAGCACCACCACATGCGGAAAAGCAAACTAATGCACAGTTTGATGCTATTGCTTGATTCACGGCGTCCACAAATCGAGCACCGACAACCGATCCCATCGAACCTGCCATAAAAGAAAATTCGAAAGCGCACGCCACAACAGGTATCCCTAACAGCTCTCCTTGCATCGCGACTAATGCATCTTTCTCGCCTGTACTTTTTTGAGCTAGGGCAAGGCGCTCTGTGTAGCGTTTATTGTCTTTAAAACTGAGTAAATCTTTCGGCTCATGTTGTTTGCCTAACTCAGTTCTTTCGCCTTTATCTAAAAATGTGTCCAAACGAAGACGTGCTGTCATCCGCATGTGGTGTTCACATTTAGGGCACACTTCTAGGTTTTCCTTAAGGGCTATGCGGTACAAGACCTGATCACAGGATGGGCATTGGGTCCATACTCCTTCGGGAATTGATGCCTTACGTGTACTTATTAACTTCTTTTTATCTAATAGCTTTTCTAACCAGCTCATGGCGAGACCTTCTTTTAATCGCTCTAATGATGAGTATTGTATAAGCCTATTGTTAGTAATAAAGTGTCTAAAATTGCACTTATAATCCAATATAATGGGATTATTGAAATGGGTGGGATTGATGTAATGCTTGAAAAAATTGACCAACAGTGGCTTAAAAGCTTTCACTGTGTATATGAGAACAATAGCTTTAAAAGAGCGGCGGATTTTTTATGTTTGCCGACCTCAAACGTCAGTCGTCACATCGCTTTGTTAGAAGAACAACTAGACGTTCGATTATTCGATAGAACGACTCGCCGAATTGCGTCGACTGAAGCAGGGGATCACCTCTATCTGCGAACTCAGCCATTGTTAGACAAACTCAATGATGCGCTCGAGGAGGTAACACAACATTCTCGTGAGGTGATGGGGCAGCTCAACGTACTCATGCCAGATTCACCGGAGTTAGCCCAAGCCGTCGTTTCTTTTTGTGCCGAGCATCCTTCTATTTCATTGTGTTGTGATACAAGCATCAGCCCTAAAGAGGACTTTGTGGATGGTTTTGACGTTATTCTGAGTTTTCACCGAGGAAAACTTGAAGACAATAATTGGATCGCGAAAGAGATTAAGCGCTGGCCTAGTAGTGTTGTGGCATCACCCAAACTCCTACAAACAACCTCTAAACCTTTTCAGATTACCGATTTGAAACATGTACCGTGTATTAATAGCTTTACTGCGCTAAACGGAACGCCATGGGTGTTTAAGAACGGAACCGGTGAACTCACAACTCAAAGGGTAAAATCTGCGTTTAAGGTAAACAGCGGGCAGATCGCGAAGGCTGGTGCATTGGCTGGATTGGGTTTCGCGATACTACCTGTTGAATTATGTCGTGATGAGATAAAGACAGGTGCGCTAGAGGTTATCAAACTTGAATACCAACCTGAAGATTTAGTGCTGTACGCCTTTTATGCATCTAGAAAACATATAGCGAAAAAGGTTCCAGTATTCATTGAGCACTTATTGCATCAAGCGAATCTAGACGGGTAAAAATAACAGAAAATACGGAGGTTATGGGTCCTTCGCTGTGCTAGAGCTGCCGGAGCAGTCAATTAAAACTAAGGCCTCGCGTTTATGAGGCCTTAGTTTTATTTGGTTGTGATAATAATCTCTTGGATAGAAATTAGTTAGGTCTGTTGCTTTAAAGCACTTATCTCCGATTAGGAAAAGTATGCTGAACCCTTAAGCGATAATTACCTGCATGATAAAGATGGTTGTTCTCTTAAATTAGATACTCAATGACGGTGTAATGTGGAATAACAATAGCGTCAGAAGTTAACTATTGACGCCATAGTCTCTTGTTAGGCTAGGATATCCTCATAAGCTTTAGAAGCCATTACAGGAATAAATTCAGTGATTGAATAAGTTACAGCTCCACTTGTAACGAATGGGTCTGAGTTTAAAACTTGGACTAGCTCTCGTTCGCTCGCATGTTGTGAAATAAGTATGCCTCCAGTTCTAGGCACTTTTCTTCCGCCAAACACTAGCTTGTTTGATTTATATTCTTGCTCAAGATAACTCTTATGCTTATTAGTTAGTTCCGGCGTTATTTTTGCCATGTCAGTAAAAGTCATATCTACTAGATACATATAATTCTCGCTTTTCAAATAGATTAATATAAAATTGCTACTTATTTCGTAGCGAACTATATCGCTACTTTTTTAGAAGCGCAACGTTTATGACAACACCATTACCTAAAAAATTAGTAAGAGGATCGAGTTCGGGTGTAGCAATCATGGCTGTATTCGATCTGTTAGGCCGAAAGTGGAATATGAGGATCTTGTGGGAACTTAACTCCGATCCTTTAAGTTTTAGAGGATTACAAGAACGATGTGACGGTATGTCTCCTTCTGTTTTAAACACTAGGATTAAGCAATTGACTGAAGCTGAATTGGTTTTTACAACATCAGAAGGCTATAAACTAACGGAATTAGGATTGTCCTTAATGAAGACACTTAACCCTTTAAGAGATTGGGCTGCTGAGTGGGAAGATAAAATATCAAAGTAGCCTAACGCCTACTTAAACCGTGAGTGGGCGTGTGCCATGTTTGAGCGTTAGCGAGTAGAGCACGCATTTACGAATCAGACTTAAAGCATTGACCGGTATATCAGCCATACACTTGATATTAGAAAAATAAGTCAAATTGTGGTTCAGTCAATTTAGTCGTAGGCCCGGTGAACCAAACTTTGGGGCAAAGACGTGTCAGCGATTTTTTAAAATGTCTATTCCTCAAGGTACGCCAAACACTTCGCTCTAAAAATACAGAGAGAAATCTGATTCGTTATTGGTATTTAAGTCTTGAATTCAGCTTTCTAGATTGCGCCTAACTAAATCGTGCATCTGTTTTACTGTCATCAAAGCTAACCAGATGATTTCTTCTACCGAGCGTTTACCTGTTGTGGAAGTGGGTTGGTCGGCATCGGTTTTATTGGTTAGCGCAGGAAGCTCATGGACGCGATTGTCACGAATGGTATTGATCAATGCGTCCATCGCATCATGAATTAAGCGTTCGACTTGTTGAGACCCTTGGTATTGCGTGCCTGTTCTGATGAGTGGAATCAGCAAGCAGAGATAATGGCTCAACAATCGATAGTGACTCAGCATATCTTCGTAATAATGAGGATCGGCGCGAGTGTGTCTTGGTTCTTGCTGCATCTCATTGTAAATCAGCTCAAGGTCGCTTTCTGCCGTGAGCATCGCGGCACGTTGCTTAGTTAAGGCCATGTGGTCGCGTTGTTCGGTGTCTACTTGCAGTTGTTCATAGCAGTAAACAAACAAGCTTTTTGAGCTATTCAATGCTGTTAACGCTTGATTGTGGATCTCTTTTCCTCGCCATTGCGGCCACAACAAACCATAACCGAGTAGCACAATGGCGCCACCGACGATGTTGTCGATCAAACGTGGCGCGGCAAAATCGAGCCCTTGGTGCGCCATGGTTTGATAAATCAAAATCAATAGCGCGGTAATACAACCAATGGCCAGCGAGTAATTGCGCATGATGTTGAGCATCGCGACGGGCAAAAGGGTGACCATTAGCGTATACATCGCGGTCGTTGGTACGCCAATATGAATCAAGGAAGTCGCAAAGAGCACGCCAAGCGCTGTACCTAAACAGCGTTGCCACGTTTTACTGCGTGTCGCCAAGAAGCTTGGTTGAATGACCATTAACATCGAAATCAACACCCAGTCAGGGCGAATCAACTCAAAGTATTCCGCAATCCCAGCGCCAAGCGCGAACATTAAACCGACACGAGTAACATGACGCCAAATCGGATTGCCTCGGGTTGGTAGTCGAAAAGATAACTCGAACGGCTGCACTTCAAAAGAGCGTTCATAAGCGGGTTCATTAAGCTCAATACGACGGGATATGTGCTTCACAGCGTAGGCCCAATAACGAAATCGGGGTTGGTCTTCAAGCTTTACCGCTTCAATTAAGTCATTGGCTTCTTGCTCTAGTGAGCTTAAGTGCTTCATTTCTTCGTTCGTGTTGTGCAAAAGCTGTTTGGCTTTGTGTCTTAATCGTTGCTGACAATGTTGGCTCCAAACCAATAACAAATCTCGCTTCTGTTTACTTGATTGAAATTGGCTTAATAGGTCAGGATTCGTGGTGTGGCTGCTGAGTATCACTTCAAATGTATCGAGTGCGAGAAATAAGGCTTGTCGGAGTGAGTCAGCATCTTCGTGCTTAGAGCGAAAGGATTCGGATTGAAGTGCCTGTTGGAACAACTCGATGAGCTGATACTTTATGCGTCTTTTTGGCGCTTCATTTTCGCCTCCTAACAAGAAGGCTTGGCGATATTGGATGTAGTCTGCCAACGTTTCGTAAATTGCAGATAGACACACGCGCAGCGCATAGTGTTTCCACAAGGCAAACCAAAGCCAACTAAACAGTGCAAAAGTAAGGGGCCCAAGTACCAACATTGGGTACAAGCTTAGCGCTGTGTTGGAATTATGGAGTGATAGGGTGACGACAGCTATTAGGAGGCTGGACATGCCTAGGCGTGCCCAAAATGGACCATTGACCGCCGCACTGGCAAGTAAGGCACCCAATGCGCCATAGGTTAACCATAAAGGCAGCCCACTGATCAGCAGGACATAACTGACGGCTAGAGTGATTCCCCAAGCGGTTGCGGTAATCGCAAAACGTGTCCACCGCCTTGGTCCTGCCGCATCAAGCCCACTAATCAAAGCGGCGGGCATGGTCATGAGCGCGGTCATGGCGATATTGATGTGGTTCGACAGCAACCCTAAGCCGAAAAATAGCACAATGGCACTGGTGGCGCGAAGCCCTAGGTTAATCGAAGGGGAGTACCAAATTTTACGCAGAATGGCAGGAGAAAACGTCATAGACCCTCTTTACTTGCTGTGTCTCATTCAGTGTAACGCCAAACCTCTGCATTGTGCTGGTTTCAATCACAGATTGATAAATTGAAGCGCTGTAACACTCTTCTATTGGCATAGCTCGCAATAGTTTGGTTTATTGGAGAGTGAATCAAGGCTTAACGTTGCCAATGTTTCTTTGAAAGGGGAGTGTTGTAAGGCGGTGGAGAGGGTGTCTATTTCTCTAGTTGAGAGCAGGCTCGCATGCCTGAACAGAACGTAATCTAATGCAACGTGTAGGTACAACGTCGAGAAATCAGGCTGAAGTAAATCATGAGTAGTGTTATTCAGTTGTTCGATAAGTGATTGAACACTCTTTTGAATACCTTCCTTTCCTCTAACTGTCAGCACATTTTGTTCAGCGCCAAAGCGGCTCAATGCAGCGCAGCGAAATGCCACTTCCATGAGGGTCTTACTCATCCCCAATAACGACATGCGTTTAGCATCATTAGCCTTGGTTATTGTGAGTGTCGTAGTTGGGTAAGTTTGTAATAGGAACTCACAGATCATTAAGCTCTCGGTGAGTGCAATACCATCACTAGTTTCTAGAACCGGAATGGTACTAAACGGATTGATTGTGACTAATGCTTGGGGTGTCTGCCATGGATCGACCCATTCAAGTTCCAGTGGTGCGTTACACAGGTAGGCAGTGGCCAACACCGCTCGTGAGAATGGCGAGGTATCATTTAAATACAGTTTCATGAGCGATTCCTTTGCTAAGAACTTATTTGAGCAGTGTTTAATCCCTGCTGTTTGGTTGATGTAAATGCAATGCAGAGTATTGATAAAATGAGCGCACTCGCACTGAGCATAAATAGGACGTTATAGCTGGTAAGTTGCGGGGCGTAATGAGCCATAACAAAGCCAACTGTGCCTTGCGAAACGGCAAAAGCCATTGTCATTGCTCCCCAAGATTTTGTATGGAGCTGCGTGCCAACGAGTTCTAAGGTGTAAGTTGAGACGAGTGTGACGATACCCGGAGTGAACATACCGACGAGTAGCGACGAAACAAAAAGTGCAACTTCACCTGTGTTCATTAACGGAAGTGCAACGCCAGAAGCCTTACAAATAAATGCAGCTAATAGCGCTTTTTTGAGCCCAACCTTATCACCCAATACACCTGTCACTATCGGTCCAATCGCCGCCCCGATGCCAAATACGGCCCAATAAAAGCCGCCACTTGTAAAACTCATCCCTAACTCACGAACAATATAGTCGACCCAAAAAAGGGTATGAGGTAAGTAACCAATTGCGCTAAAGGTATAGGCTAAAAGTACAAATCGAATACTCGTACGTTTACGCTTAGATAAGTCCTTAAACGAAGCTGGGCTCATCGCACAATGACTCTGTTTAGCCTCAAGACTCCATGTTTTCCATGTCAGAACAGTTGCTAGAAAAGCGATGGCCCCCATACCTAACCATGCGCTTTCGACACTTTGATAGATAAGCAGAGGTATGATCGTTCCTGAGATCATGGCACCAAGCCCGATCCCTGAAAATACGACGCCACTGATTCTTGCTTTCATCTCTTGTGGGTGAAGGCTAGCGATCATGGGTGGTGCGAGCACCATAAGAATGGCTCCCGATATTCCTGCAATGGTTCTCAGTGTTAAAAACCATTCAAAGGGGGCAGTCTTTAAGGCACAACCAAGATAACTAAAGCTGCTCAATAAAAGAGAGGCGCGTATGAGTGTGCCTGTTGAATAGTATCGCTGTAGAAAGCTTGAAGCGGGAGCCCCAAAGATATAGCCAATCAGCGTGGCAGCGCCAAGGGTTGACGCATCTTCACTTGAGAACCATCCGCTCTGTATGAGCACTGGCATCAAGGCAATGTAGGCAAAGCGGCCAATGCCATTCCCAACTAATGTTGCTGCAAATCCTGCGAAGGTAGCGCGGTTTAAGAGTTTTATTTGTTGCATGTCGCGCCTGATGTTTGTGTTTGTAACATCACGCTAACATTTTAGTTTGAGTGCTCTCAAATGAGTTTTTACTCTAATGCTTGGAGTTTGATGGTGATTTGTATTCTCTGTAAGTATTGGATTTATCATTTACATTGGGGTTCATTCTTTTGAACTCAGTTCAATGTTAAAAATAGACAGCCTGATAGTCGATTGAGTTAGTCGACAAACGAATTCTACTTAATCCAATCTTCTCGCTGCGATTGTATTCGTTAATAGAGTGGTCAAACCCGTAGGCGGTTGACGGTGCCATATATTGGGTTACGCCTTGTTTTATAAACGTTATTCCATCATGGCCGTGACCGCAAATAACCTCACGAACGCGGTACTTACTAAGCACCTTCATTACATCGGCATCGTTTTCTAGACGGATGGCTTTCATCCACTCAGCTCCGACTGGAATGACAGGGTGGTGGATAACAATGATTGGATTATTCGCTTTTCTTAGCTGTTGTTTTAGCTTTGCCATTCCACGGTTATCAATGCGCCCTGAACCGAGTGGATGATGGCTATCAAGCGGTTTGTCGCTAGAGTCAAGAAATACAAACTCTCGCTCATTGATGATTGCTCTATCGGTGACGAGAATTGTCGATCCTTTTAACTCTTTACGCATCAAGCAAGAGTCATCATGGTTGCCTGCAATCGCGTAAATAGATTGTTCGCTAATGTGTTGCCTAATGAACGCCTCTAATCGAATGTAGTCTCCCGGTTTGGGGTTACAACAAATATCACCGGTCAGAAAAATGGTCTCACACTTCGTGTCTTTGCTTACGTATTCCAGTGCTTTTCGCAGGTTTTCATAGCTGGGTTCATCTGAAAGGTGACAGTCACTGATTTGGTATACGGTAGTCATTAGCATTGTCCGGTTATGCCATACACCTTATTAAGGTGATAGAAAAATGCCTGCCAAATTGGCAGGCATTTTTTGAGATTAGTTTGCTTTAGGTGCTTTGGAAGCTTCGTGCTGTTCAATCATGAACTCGACTGCTTCATCGCTTAAACAAGATTTACTCACATATTGGCGCTGCTTACCAATATGAAGGATAAAGCCGAGATCGGTCTGTTCAAGTTGGTTGATGTCACTCCAAGCAATAGTATTGGTGGCTTTGCGGTTTTTATAGCTCACACCATCAGTATCCCCTGAAAAGACCACTTTACTGCCAGCGCCTGAGCTGATTTTTTGTCGCCATAACCACCAGGTTCTCTTGCAGTAAACGCTGAACGCTTCAATCACACTTAATACAATAAAGAACCAACCAACGTAACCGTTCGGTAATAGTTCAAACTCTAATAGAACCACACCAAAAACAAGAAACAGTATTCCTTTCAAATAGGCTTTTGGAAATTGAGTCGGAAGGCTTGTTTGATCATAACACTCTGCGAAAAACGTCTTGTCGAGGGTATATTTTGTGGTGAAACCGGATTCTTTAGACATGTGTGGCTACTTTAAGGTTCTCTGTGAATGGGCTTTCTTTCAATGGGCATTCCATGCTGCGCTCTTGCAACTTGAGCATTGTATCGCTTCTCGATGCTTTTCTTTAGCGGTTTTGACCCTCTTTTGTAAATCTATAATACCGCAGGTGTTTGCTCATGCCATCGTTATGCACAACAGATTAGATAGTGCGTGTCTCAGTTTATTATTTCGATGTTCTACAACAATAATGAAAAGAGACTAAAAGGTCATACTTCGCTTCATAACGAAGTGTCACAATTTCATGCCGTTATAATGTGCTTAACGATTAAATGAATGAGGTAGACAGACAATGATTGCCGTAATTTTTGAAGTGCAGGTCGCGGAAGGAAAAACGTCGGAATACTTGGATATAGCCAATGAGCTTAAGCCGCTGCTGTCCGACATCGATGGCTTTATCTCGATAGAACGCTTTCAAAGTTTAACGAATGAAGGCAAGGTGCTCTCTTTGTCATTTTGGCGAGATGAAGAAGCCATTCAAGCATGGCGAAATTTAGAATCACACAGATTTGCACAATCTAAAGGGCGTGGCAGCGTATTTGAAAACTATCGGTTAAGAGTGGCGAGCGTAATGAGAGATTACGGTATGGATCATCGTTCAGAAGCGCCAAAAGACAGTGTTAAGATTCATGGCTAAGGTAAGTCATTTAAGGTACACAAAGTGTTTGAGATCTAAAAGACGCTTGATTGTAACTCTGATAAGCGAATGATAGCTTAACGAAGAATGACACATTGGTTTTCATCGACGAATTGATAGACGGTCCTAATTTGAGTAAACAAAATCCTTGTTCCACAGAACCTATAAATTATAGCCAAGAAACCGATATGGCAGCGCTTGCTGCGGCTATGTCGGATACTTCTCGTATGAAGATCTTATGTGCGCTAATGGATGGTAAAGCTTGGACTGCGACGGAGCTCAGTACCGTCGCTGAGATAGGAGCCTCAACAACAAGCGCTCACTTGTCTCGGCTTTTAAAAGCCAACCTAGTGACGTGTTTGTCACAAGGGCGACATCGATACTTTCGCCTGTATAGCCATAGTATCGCGTCACTGCTTGAAACCATGATGGGCGTGACTTCCCAAGTCAGTAATCCATCCCACTCGAAAGTGCCTAAAGAGCTACTTAAAGCGAGAACTTGCTACGACCATTTGGCGGGCGAGGTTGCGGTGAAATTGTACGACTCTCTGACAGCGAATGGCTGGATTGATAGCGAGGGCAATGACCTTACCGAGCAGGGGAAAGAAAAATTCTTGCAGCTAGGTATCTTACTGGATGCAAAGACTAAGCGTAAGAAGTGTTGTCCTTGCTTAGATTGGAGCGAACGGAAGTTCCATGTGGGCGGTTATTTAGGGGCGTCTCTACTTAACTTCTTTGAAAGTCACCATTGGATTGAGAGAGTTCCGGGATATCGTGAAGTGGTGATTACCAAGAAAGGATACCAAGAACTTCACAGGCATTTCCTTATAAGTCAATAATGGTATTGGGCAGCAAACGAGCTGCCCGTTATTCGTCTCTACCAATTACATAGTAAACACAGGAGACATGCCGCTCTCTTGCCCGTTCATTAACAGCAAGCCAATCAACAACAATAGAATGCCGCCGAACAGCTGAAGATAGTGACCAGCCACTTTCAATGATGCACTGTTATTCTTGTTACCTGCTGCCAAATAGCGTTTTACCAAGTTCTTGCCTGTCAGTGTCATGATTGCAATCGTCGAGGTCGTAAATGCGGTACCTACCGCCATGGCGAAGGCACTTAACACGCCCATCCAATACAAGCCGACCATATTCGCGAACAGCAGAACCATAATGGCACCTGTACAAGGTCTTACGCCAATAGTGACAATGATTCCGGCGTATTCACGGAGCGTTGAAGCTTTGTTTATCGCATCGGCATCGGCTACATGCTGGTGGCCGCATCCACAGTCGCCATGAGAATGATCTGCGTGAGCGTGTTCTGTGGGTTGTAATGCGCTAGATGGATTCAACATTATTGAACCAGCAGATACTGATGAGCGAAGCGCCATTGGTGATTGGTCTGAAATCGAAGATCGAGCAGCCATTGGCGAAGACGCATCAGCAGCTAGTGTGGTGATGGCTTTCACTTTCAACTTTGGTTTGCGCATCGTGGTGTAGATGTTTTTCAGAGCCTTCCAGCAGATCAAAGTACCGACTACCGCGATTAACGCAAAGCTTAATGAGACAAACATATTGGCTTTGTCGTTCACCACTCGCATTGAAGCACTAAAGCCCCACAGCAATACACTCACCAATAAGATCGCGACTAGCGCTTGTAAAAACGCAGAGACAACCGTGAGCACTAAACTGGCTTTCGCCTTAGTTGGGTGCGTCGCTAAGTAAGTAGACACGATAACCTTGCCGTGTCCTGGGCCTAAAGAGTGAAGCATACCGTAGACGAAGCTGAATCCGATGAGGTAGCTGCCTGCGCCCCAAGGGTTAGACTTAGCTTCATAGAGTAGGTCGGCTAGCTCAGAGTTAACTTCTCTTTGCCATTGGATACTAGAGATAACCAATGATGGCCACATAGACCACAATTGATATGCGCCGACAGCAACCAGCAATAAAGCGCCCATACCAATGAGGTAATAATTTGTTTTGAATTGATTTTTCTGCATTTAACAAGAACCTGTATCAGAGACCTTTCTCATTGAGTGAGAGGTTTAATGAGTTTGAGTTAAGACGTTTTATGACTGAAACGACCCATTATGATTAAGACGCTGGAACCGCAGCACAATGAAGCTCAACCGATTGAGTAAACAGTTGGCCCAACGTGTTGTCTGGATCCGCATCGGCAGGCAGAGACATCGCATAGCTCATTTGTTCAGGTGTCGGGTTCGGTTCAACAATCTCCAACTTGCATTGTCTCGCGAGCGCAGGTGATAAGGTCACATCACCATTTGAGATCCACGACATATCGACGAAGTAACTCGGGTCAAAAATCAGCACGCGAAGCGAGTCTCTTGTCACTGGCTTTGGCTTTGAAAGCGGTAGATCAAAAGTGAGCACCATTTTGGCTTTGTCACGCTCAAATTTGGCATGTTCAGCAACTTGATATTTGATTGGCTCTTCGCCATCGTAGAAGTAGGTGAAGTAGTGCTCGTACATCATGTTTTCGATGACGGATGCTGCAAGGTTTTTGTATGTCTCGACTTCTTTCTCTGGAGAGACATCTTCCCCGTCTAACATGTACATGGATGTCATGGCATCAAAAGACCATTCCATTGAAAGGCCAGTGATCATGCCGTTTTCGCCCTCGATGTGGGTTTTCATTTCAACCCAAGAGTGAGGGTGGGCTTGCAGGGTCGGAGCAAAAGACAAGAATGCCAACCAAAGAGGCAAGCGCTTAATAGAACGTAAGCCCGCTGAAAAACGGCTTACATAGCGCGAAGAGAGTTTATTGAATGCGTTGGTTAGAACAAATAGCTGTTTCATGAGGACGAATGGTTATTTAGTGTGATGTTATAATATAACAATCTGCGGGATTATTCATTTCAAATTGTTAGCTTGTTCAATTCAAAATGTAAGTTTGTTTGCTTCAAAATTTTCTCAATCCATGATCGTCTGTCTAATTCTCTTACTGCCATTAATTCGTTGAATAATGTTCTTTTCAGCATTAGCTCAGCCAATGCTTGAGTGTTGGACTACTTGATTTTGGCTTTAAACGAGCCGATTGGAATACACTCTTGATGGCCTTATAAACTACCCCCCAGTATAGGTAAGGTGCTATATTACTTGTTAAATTCTTTCTTCCATCACATTGAGTAACCACGTTATGTCACACACAGCCAAAGATCAGAAAAAACTCAAGGCTCGAGTTAGCAAGATACAAGGTCAGGTTAATGGTCTGAAAAAGATGTTGGATGATGAAGAGCAGCAATGTCAGGATGTGTTGCAACAGATTTCAGCCATTCGTGGTGCTGTGAATGGCTTGATGCGAGAAGTGATTAAAGGCCATCTGCTAGAGCACGTCGTGTTAGAAGATGACAAAGTTCAGCGTGAAGAAGATATGGAAGTGGTGCTTAAGGTGC